>JAISUL010000080.1 GCA_031272145.1 Synergistaceae bacterium | reverse complement strand
AGGCCATCGACGCGGTGCTGCTCAAGGGCTGGGAGAAGTGGCTGCTGGTAGGCCGCCGAACGAACGTCGACTTCACGGGGACGCTGGACTTCGCGGACGCGTCGGCGGTGAACGAGTTCCGAGAGCGGGCCGGACGCGCGGGAGTTTTAGATCTGCCGAACGGCAAGGACTACTTCGTGTTCCCAAGAGGAATGTACGTGGACGTTCCGCCGTTCGGGATCGGTCGCATGGCCTTCGACGACTGGATGGTGGGCACGGCTATAATGAGTGGCTTCCCCGTCGTGGACTGCTCCGACGTGCTGTTGGCCGTGCACCCGAACCACGACTACCCACACATCGGAAAGAAGAGAGGCAACGCCGACGACATCCCCGACGCCATCCGCAACCGCTCGCTTCTCGACCCGCGTGTCTCCTACAACAACACGACCGACGCAACGTGGGAGCTCAAGAACGGCTTCAAAATTGAACACCGCTTCACGCCCGCCCGGACGATCGCCCGATCTATCCGCAAGATATTCAGCGTTTACATGAAGTGGCTTGTGGTATACTGCTTCGCCGAGGCCGTCTTCCGGCTCAGCGGCAGGCGAATCGTCACGCCGACGATCGTGCCGTACAGGACGTCGGAGCTCTCCGAGAAGGACGGCTATATCCCGGCCATCAGGTGGAACTTGAACTACCTATCCGGCGAGTGGCTTAGGATGCGGGCTCTGCTCAAGGAGAGAAAATTTATCGGGAACGGAGGCGCGCGGTGATGCCTTCATCGCCTTTTGACGCCAAAACCATAGACGACGTGCGCTCATACTGGAACGCGCGTCCGTGCAACATCCGGCACTCAAACAAGGAGGTCGGCACGAAGGAGTACTTCGACGAGGTCGAGAAGCGGAAGTACTTCGTCGAGCCCCACATACCCCTGTTCGCCGAGTTCGACCGCTGGCGGGGCAAAAAAGTTCTGGAGGTTGGCTGCGGCATCGGCACGGACACGATCAGCTTCGCCCGCGCCGGCGCCGACGTGACGGCGGTCGACCTGTCCGACGAGTCGCTCAAAATAGCCGCACGCCGCGCCGAGGTCTTCGGCCTGACCGACAGGATAAGATTCTATCGGGCGAACGCCGAGGAGCTGTCGAGCACAGTCCCGGTCGAGAGGTACGACCTCGTCTACAGCTTCGGCGTCATCCACCACACGCCGCACCCGAGGGCTGCCATAGAGCAGATCAAAAAGTACATGGACGCGGAGAGCCTCCTCAAGCTCATGGTCTACCACCGCATATCATGGAAGGTCGGGGCGATCCTCGCCTCGCGGGGGTTCCGATTCTGGGCGCTGGACAAGTGGATAGCCGAGAACTCCGAGGCCCAGACCGGCTGCCCCGTGACCTACACCTACACGAAAAGGTCGGTGGAGACGCTGCTCTCCGGCATGACCATAGAGTCTATGTTCGTGGATCACATATTCCCGTACGACGTCGAGAAATATAAGGCCTATATATATATATATATATGGTACTTTAATATTCTCCCGCGCCCGTTCTTTCGATTTCTGGAACGGCGTCTCGGCTGGCATCTGTGCGTCAACGCGCGGCTGCCCGGCGGCAAGGGGGAGTGACCGATGAGGGTCTCGGTCGTAGGCTTGGGCAAGCTCGGCCTCTGCACAGCCGCGTGCGTGGCGTCGAAGGGACATGACGTAGTCGGGGTGGACAGCGCCGCGTCCGTGGTCGAGGCTCTGAACCGCCGCGCCTGCCCCATAAGGGAAAGCGGCCTGCCGGAGCTTCTGGAGCGCTCTTACGGGCGCATGGAGTTCACGGCGGACGCCGGCGCAGCCCTCCGCGGCTCTGACATAACCCTGATAATCGTCCCGACGCCCAGCGGCCCGGACGGTGCGTTCGAGAACGGCTTCGTGCTCTCGGTGCTGAACTCCCTTGCTCCGGCCTTGAAGGAGAAGGTGGAGCGTGGGGATTTCCACGTCGTGGACGTGGTCTCGACCGTGATGCCCGGCTCGTCCGAGGGAGAGTTCATGCCGCTGCTCGAGGGGCTGACCGGCGGCAGGCGCGGGCGTGACTTCGGCTTCGCGTACAACCCGGAGTTCATAGCGCTGGGAACGGTGCTGCGCGATTTTCTGAACCCCGACGTGGTGCTCATAGGTGCGTCGGACGAGCGGACGGCGGGGATGGTGAGGCGGCTCTACGAGAGCGTGTGCGACAACGAGCCGCGCTTTGCCGTCATGTCGCCGACCAACGCTGAGATAGCCAAGCTCGCCCTGAACTGCTACGTAACGATGAAGATAACCTACGCAAACGAGCTGGCGAGGCTTTGCGGCGCGATCGACGGAGCGGACGTGGACGCCGTGGCCGGAGCGGTCGGTGCTGACACGAGGGTTGGCGGGCGCTGCCTCAAGGGCGGGCTTGGGTTCGCTGGCCCGTGTTTCCCGAGGGACAACGTGGCGTTCCAGAGGCTGGCCGAGCTGAACGGGGTGAAGCTGTTCTTGCCCCCCGCGACTGTGGCGTCCAACGACTTCATAGTGGACGACCTATTCAAATATGTAGAAACATATGTCCCTACTCCGTCTGGGAGGGTGGCGCTGCTGGGGCTGTCTTACAAGCCTGGCACGCACATAACGGAGCGGTCTCAGTCCCTGATGCTGATGGATCGCCTGCTGGACGCCGGCTACGGAGTGTCGCTTCACGACCCCGCGGCGGAGCCCGACCTGACGAGATGGCCGTCCGGACGCGCCGTAAAGTACGCCGACCCGACCGAAGCCGTGCTGTCGGCGGACGGCGGCGCGGTCGTACTCGCGGTCGCTCACCCGGAGTACGCGGGGATCGACTGGGCTGCTGTGGATCGGCGCTTGACGAGGCCGCTGTATCTGATAGACTGCTGGAGGATGTTCAGGGGCTTCCCGTTCGAGGGGCTTAGGAATATTCGGTATGTTGGGCTGGGAGAGGGCAGTAGCTTCCGGTTCTTGACGGACGCGAGGGGAAGGTAATGTTTCGCGATTACACTTTCAGCTTGATATTCTACCCGCAGAGCGGGGGCGGGTACGAGGAAACCCTGCGCGTGGGGCTGTGCATGGAGGGCAAGACGTACAGGAAGGCCAGAGCCGTGGTCAACGGCGCCGGCGAGATGACGTGGGCGCTCCGCGGTTGATAAAGCGGAGTGAACATAGGGGGCATATGATTTGAACAAGAAGAACATCAAGCTCATGGTTTGCTACAATCAGGACACGCCGCGTTTTCGCTCCGACGTGCTGTTCCCTGTCCACGTGGGCCGGGCAGGCGCTTCAGAGAACGTCCGGCGGCGTCTCGCCGACATGCCAGGCGATGACACAGGGGACAACATATCCGATCTCAACGGCCTGTTCTGCGAGGTCACAGCGTCATATTGGGCGTGGAAAAATCCTGAGCTCCTCGGCGGTGGGAAAACTCCTGACTACATCGGTCTGTGCCACTACCGCCGCTTGCTCGGCCTCTCATACGCGACTGGACACAAGGTCGAGAGATGGGTAGACCGCGAAGCCGCCATGATGCGCAAGCTGAAGTGGGGGTTTAAGACTTCGCCCATTTCGCGCCTCATCTCCGACGAGATCGACGAAGCGGTGCGCGACGCCTGCGATAAATACGACATCGTGCTGGGCGTGGCGGAGGGCGGGCTTACTGGCGTAGAGCCTATGTCCCTCTATTATAATACTTACGCATGTATTGATGATACATTCTTCAATGAGATATGGTCGGTAATTGGCGAAGAGGGTCTTATCTCGCGCGGAGTGTTTGAGACACTGCTCAAGGCCGAGAGGATGCATCCGTGCACATTACATATAATGCGCGCTGACCTCTGGACGGAGTTTTGCGAGTGGATGTTTGACGTGATGTTCGAGCTCAAACGGCGCTTCCAAAAAGTACACGAAGAGCGTATTCGCGATCTCGTCAAGAAAGCTAATTCGCACATAGGCAAGGCGCTTCAACCGACCGACATGGGCTACATTACGCGTTCGATGTGCTATGGGGAGTGGCTGCTGAACCTCTGGTGCTTGTACAAGGCGGAAAGCGACCCATCCTTGCGCATCGGGGAATTGCCATTCTCGTGGTTTACGAGCATAGGTGCGGGGCGTAAAGTGATGGCATTTGCAAATAGCCCCGAGGAGGACGAAATCCCGCTATCGCAGGTGTACCTTTTCTTCCCCTATTTTCGCGACTACGGTCCTGCGCGTTTCTGTCTGGAGATTGCGCAGGCGTTGCGTGCTTTCAACCCCGCTATAATATTCACTGCCGCCATATACGATCCCATGTACGATCTGGTATGCGAGTCCCTGCTGCCGGAGTTTCAGGTCTGCGGGAAGACGCTAGTGATGTTGCGCGACTACTCGCCGTCGGAGTTCGTAAGACAGAGGCGGCTTCGCGATAGGCTGCTGCCAGTGCTGAAGAGAGAGAGAGAGAGAGAGAGAGAGAGAGAGAGAGAGAGAGAGCGAGAGAGAGAGTTTTTGCGTTGGGCGTCTTGAGCAAGCTGTTCTATACGTCCGTTCTGCCGAACAAGGGCGAGAACATGAGCTGTTGGGACGTGCTGCCTGGCCGGTACCCGCTCTCGCCAGCGCCTTACTCCGCTATGCTCGACGAGCGCGTCGCGCTTGACGGGGAGACCTTGACCGACATGGTCGAAAGCGAGAGGGGCAATGTAAGTGTGGTTTCAAAGGAAAATCTGGGTGCGTTTTTGAGCGGTGTGGTTACTAAGTTTCTAAACGCTGACGGGGTATAAGCCGTTCGTGCTTTGGAACAAGGTGTGTTTTAGCTTTTGAGGAGGGCGTTTTCATGGGAATGTCAGTTGGTGCTTGGTTTTTCCTAGCCGAGATGAAAAAACAGGGGTTCATGCGCGATAAGAATGGATGTGACTTCCGTTCTGTTATCGAGCTAGGTTCTCAGGATCTGGGCGACAACATTGAAGCCTGCGAAAAGCGGTTGCGCGACATATCCGGAGATGCCAACTTCACTTTGACGCACGTGGCTGCCGGCTACGCTGCCTTGGGTATATGCGACTATCAATGCATAGACGCCGACGGCAGAAACGGTGCCATCGTTTTCGACTTGAACCGCAGCATAAAGAGCGAGTATGGGTTTAATAAGGAGTTCGACTTGGTCACGAACTTCGGCACGGCCGAGCACTGTTTCAACCAGTACGAGGTATTTCGGAACATGCACGACCTATGCCGCGCGGGAGGAGTGCTCATCGGTTTCTATCCAACGCAGGGGTGCATCAACCACGGTTATTTTCATTACACGCCTAAGCTACTGTTAGAGCTGGCTTTGGCGAACCGTTACGAAATTCTTGGGCTTTATGTGCAGTCAGACAAATCGGGTTTTTCGCATTATTACTCCCCGGAGTTTGTAAACACCGAGCGTGACGGAGACTTGTTTTTTGTAACCGTATTCCGCCAGAGCGAGGATAAGGCGGAGTTTCTCATGCCGTTCGACGGCGCGTGGCTTCAGAGCAGCCTTCTCAAAGGGTACGCTCAGAGCGCCGGGCTGTTCGGATCTATGGGGACACTAACAGCACCTGTTTGGAACGGCGATGGTTTTTCGGATTGGGACGAAGCCATGTTTGCTGACGGCATAAAGTATAGCGCCAGCAAAGACCTGATCTTGGACTCAAGCCTCGGTTACAGGGAGATACCGCAGGAGATTTTGCTGCATGAAGATGCCCTTGTCGATGACGCACGGTTCTGGCTTTTCAGAAGGAAGGGCTTCCACCTGTTGATCGTGGTGGATAAGGCGGGCCGCTACGTCGGCGTCATAACGCGCGGCGACGTTGAGCGACACGAGAGAGAGCGCGCGTGCGAAAGAGAGACCTGTGGCGGCATATGCAACAGGAATGGCGTCACCATCGACATTGACGCTTTGGACAGCGCGTTCTCCAAGCTGCGCGGCAGCATCAAGCAAATACCGGTCTTGGATCGAGAGCGGCGTCCTGTTCTGTTGTACGGCATCCACGGCTTGGTATAGCCACGGTGACCTGGCATGTTTAGAACCTTGCGCTACATCGTGGGCGACTCGTTCCACCGCTACCTCAAGCAGGAGGGGCTGTTCCGCACGCTTGGGATCATCCGCCGCCGCCTGACATATAGAGTGAAACGGTACGTCTACGAGGGAATATATTTACCGGTGTTCAGAATGGGTGCCAAGCCTACGCGGAAGCAGCTGAAGTTTGCCGTCCACCTGACCGACCACTGCAACCTCAACTGCGCCGAGTGCTCGCATTTCGCGCCTCTGGCCGAGGAATTTTTTCTCGACCTCGAGACGTTCAGGAGGGACACGCAGCGGATAGCGAAGCTGTTTGACGGCAAGATCGAGGCAATGTACCTCATGGGCGGTGAGCCTCTGCTGCATCCCAAGGTGGAGGAGTTTTTCACAGCGGCGCGGGAAGCCTTCCCCGACGCTTCCAAAGCACCCGTCGAGCTAGTGACAAACGGCCTTCTGCTGAACGGCAAGGACGACGGTTTCTGGCGTTCATGCTCGGAGAACAAGATAGCCGTGGTCGTCACTGTCTATCCATGCATGGAGGAGCAGTTCCGAAGGGCAAAGGCGAAAGGAGCGTCTTTCGGCGTCGAAGTGCGTCCGTTTTCCGATTTTGAGGGAGCAGATCAAAAGAGGTTTTATCACTTCGGCATCGATCTGGAGGGCAAAGGGTCGGCAATGCTGAACTTTGCCTACTGCCACAGCGGGAACGAATGCATCGTCTTGCGCAACGGGCGTCTTTACACGTGTACGTCGGCGGCTTATGTTCATTTGTTCAACAAATACTTCGAGAAGTCCGTTCCGGTCACAGATAAGGATTCGATCGACATCTACACGGCGGGAAACGGACGGGAGATTTTGAGATTTCTTGCGCGTCCAATACCGTTTTGCCGGTTTTGCAAGATCGACGAGTGCGCTGCGCCTTGGCGCATATCGAAGCGGGAGATAAGCGAATGGAGCGCGTGAAGAAGGCTGAACACAACTTGGAGGTAGCTCGATATGATCGAAATGATGCTTGAACGCAAGGACCGCAGGCACGAACTGGCCGAAGAGGTTGTGAACTCCGACCTGCCGCTGGTTCTCTACGGCTCTGGGGACATCGCAGAGAGGGCGTTTGGCTTCTTGAAAGGCCACGGGGTCGCAGTGCAAGGTGTATGCGTGACTGATGACTACTACCGTCCCCACGCCGAATTTCACGGAATGAAGGTCGTCCCGCTGAGTGGCTTAAGCCGCATTGGGCTGAAAAAATTCAACGTCCTTCTGGCGTTCACGATGGCCGACTCCTTGTTGACGCGGCGGTTCAAAACCATTTTGGACAGCGGGTGCGTCGATAGGATATTCGTCCTGGACGCCGCCTGTACTTACGACGAGCCGCCGGCGCGCCTCGACATAACATATGAATACGTGCTCTCTCATCGTGACGGCTTTGACGAGACGTACTTCATGCTGGCCGACCAGCGGTCGCGCGAGGCTATGGTCGCGTTTCTGAACGTTAGAATCACTCACGACTGCAAATATCTGCTGAACTGTCTTTCTGGAGAACATTACTTCCCGAAGGACGTTATCAGCCCCGCCCCCTGGCGCGTAGACGCGAACGAGACCTTCGTTGACTGCGGTGCCTATGCTGGCGACACGATCATTGACTTCGCGCGTGAGACGGGCAGACGATGGAGGCACGTCTTCGCATTCGAGCCAGACGCTGGCAACGCTGCTGCGCTTAGAAAAACCGTCAGCGACAAGGGGTTCGAGAACGTAACAGTGATGCCGGATGCGAAGATATATTTTCGCCTCCACGGGTGTTCGTCTTATGAGCACGTACTGTACGCTATGTAGAAAGGTGGAGTAAGTTGTACACTCGAATACTTACGCATTGGATGAAGG
This sequence comes from Synergistaceae bacterium, assembly GCA_031272145.1. Lineage (GTDB taxonomy): Bacteria > Synergistota > Synergistia > Synergistales > Aminobacteriaceae > JAISUL01. The sequence continues at coordinate 47,580 of JAISUL010000080.1, read as the reverse complement.
CTAAAAACGCCGGAGCCTCTTTCCCTGTGTTCTTTCGGAAGAAGGGCTGGACAAACGTCTTAATTTACGGCGCTGGCACGCTGGGAGAGCTTCTCTATGAGGAGATTCACAATGATGTCACCGTGGTAGCCGTCGTGGACAGGGCAGCTGACTTGCGTTGCCTCGCGCCTTATGACGTTCCAATCGTTTCGCCCGAAAAAGTTGGGTCGTTTGGTGAGGCTGACGTTATAGTCGTCACCCCGTATTTTTCGCTTGGGGAAATCGTGTCCGCTCTTAGGAAATACACGCAAACGCCGATCGTGTCCATAGTTGACATAATAAGCGAGATGAAGTCGGACCAGGTAAGTGGACATTTACTTGCCTCTTTGGATGCCGACACACCCACGGACTGCCCGGCTAACCGCGCGCCAAACGATGTATGCGCCGACCTGTCGGAACTGTTGACGCAAGCAAGCGCGCAGCTTCATGCCTTTCCACGCCCAACGGCTAAAGCCGTGAAAAATCCCACACAATGGGAGATGTTCTCAGCGTCCGCCAACATGATGATACGCTGGCCAGAATCGGAAAAATACAGAGTATTCTGCCTATTGTGTTCCGATATAGAGCGTTGGACAACGGAATACTACCGCTGCCTGACAGCCGAGGACGTTGTCATAAAGTACGAGAACGGAATATACGTTTACGGCGACATCAGGAATGAATTCGTAAACTACTTAAACGGGTATCGATATATTCCCGCTCGGGAACGTGGTACGTATAAAAAAACGCTGCATCTGGTCGGCAACTGCCAGTGCAGGGGTGCCTACGTCGATGACGTTCATGCTATAAGCAACATACTGCAAACGAAACTCAACGCAACGCGTGACTTTGGCGTCCGCTGTTATGCGCTCGGCGTTGAAAATTTGGAGACTCTGCTGAGCGTGTTGAACAAAGCCGACCTGAAATCAGGCGACGTTGTCGTCACCATTATGGACTCGAATTTTCTTCCTAAGCTCCCTAATTTCAACACATGCAAATGGCCGAATATTTTCTTTCACGACCTCCAACGCGCCTTCGACCGTCCACACGGCATGGGCGAGGTGTTTTTGGACAACCTCCATGTCTGCCATCGCGGCTACGCGCTCGCGGCGGACTTCATCTATAGCGCCGTCTTTGAACGCGTGGATTCGTCAGATGGGAATATATTTGCCCGCCTCAGCAGAGATAAATCTGCCGAACTACATAACAGCGAGCCTTTATCGCTTAAAACCGTAACGACGCAGACAATTCCCCACCTCGCTGAATACGTTAAATTTCTGAAGGCGAACAAGGTTAGCGATGAAGGCAAGGTCGGCGCTGTAGTTATGAATTGCAACCCATTCACGCTCGGCCACATGTATCTTGCTGAACGCGCAGCCGAACAGGTCGATCGGCTGTATATATTCGTTGTGGAAGAGGACAAGTCTCTATTCCCGTTCGCTGATAGGATCGAGCTCGTCAAGCGTGGCGTGGCGCATTTGAAGAATGTCACGGTCTTGCGCAGCGGGCAGTGCATCATCTCTACAGTAACGTTCCCAGGGTACTTTAAGAAGGAGGATCGCCCAGACGTGTCGATCGACGCCGCTTATGACGTGAGAATGTTCGCGTCGGAAATAGCGCCGATTTTGAACATATCCGTTCGTTTCGCAGGGAGTGAGCCGTTCGACCCCGTTACAAGCTTCTATAACGATACCATGCGCGATATTCTACCGAGTTACGGAGTAGATTTCGTGGAAATCAAGAGGCTGGAGATGTCCGGCTGTCCTGTTAGCGCCTCCAATGTCAGAGCACTGCTACAGGATGGGAAGCTCGGTGAAGTGAGAGGTCTTGTCCCAGAGAGCACCTACGAATATCTTGAAAAGCGCGGACGAACTATAGGTACAGCCCATTCGTAGTGACTGACCACTTAACGTCAAGCCCGGACCAACGAAAAAAAACAAGTCGTCGGCGACGTGGGGCAAATCTAGGCGGCGTAGGCCGCACTTAACAGGCTGAGCGCCACGTTCGTCTCACTTGTCGACCGGGCTAAGACAGGAGATTCCTATACATCTTGTACACGGCCTCCTGCCCCCACCTTTTGATTAGGTACTTCTTAAACGCATCCACCGAAGCTGTGTCCGGCGGCGAGTAGAGCTCCTCTACGGTCAAACGGCTCATAGGCATGGCGAGAAACGTGGCGTTATCGTGTTGAAAGAGCCGATAATTATAACCGGTCTCGTTAAGAAAAACTTTTTTCCCGTAGCACATCAGAGACATAATAGTGCCCATTCCTCCAGAAGATAACCCATGATTCATTATAGCCACTCCTGCCTGCGACATAAACGCATCGTAGACGTGAGTTGGGCGATAATCATACAATGGAAGGAACTTATTTCCCAAGCGACGAATCGCGTAATCTGCAATAACGCTATTTGATGATGTTCCGTTGTATGACGGAAGGGGGGCAACAACCAGTGCATCCCCAGGCAGATTCAAAGACGCCAGAGCGTCAATAGCGTCAATATGGTTGTTCATCCATCTTGCACTACAGCCAAGCAAAATGACGAACCTATCCTTCACCTTTTCGTAAAGCTTAGGATCAAGCTCGCTTAGATCTCCAGGCGAATCATCCCCCCAAATAAGGCCTGAAATATCCTTTCGTGAGGCCTTCGCCAAGCACGGTATTTTTTCTAGGAGGAGGTCATATTCTGGACCGTCGCGCATGGCCACCACGTCAATCCTTGCAAGTGCGTCATGGCGAAGTTTCTCGGCAAGGAGGGCTTTTTGCCGAAGCTGCTCCTTGCTTTTGAAAAGCCCCCTGAAAGGCCGGTATAGGATGCGTCCAGAAAATGACGCCCACAGCTCTTTCAGCGCGGCGGTGAGACCGATAAGTTTAGCGTCTGCCATGATAGTCGGAGCTTCCTCGAAGAAATTGGCAAAGCGCCGACGCCATATCTCTAGATGGCGCCTAACGGCTACATTCGTCGCATGTTCCTTTACGAATGTCGCAGTCTTAGGAGCTAAAAAATCGTATGGTCCCACATCTATGCCGCAGGCAGTATATATTTCCACCTCTGGCGAATATACATACCATACGACCTCTATGCCATCCGGGATTCGGGCAATATAAGGAAAGAAGCCAGGCGACATAATATATATAATCACTCTCTTACTATACTTCAAGGCGTCGTCAAAACACCTGCCAAAGCGAGCACTTTCTAGAAAGGCGGCGTGTACGTTATCGTGCGTTAAATACTCGAAACGTTTCCCACCGCGGTTGTAACAAAGATAAATGTCCATCCCTTGCCTTGACGGAAGCGCTTTTTCAGCTATAGACATAAACCTGTCAGCGTAATTATCGTCCGGAAGAAGATGCAAGTTCTTCCGACGAGACAAAGTTCGCTGCCGCTCACTGATGTCTCCATCAAAGGAGCACGCGCTCGTCAATATCGCAATATTATTCAAAATTGAACCCATCCTTGCTTTCTGTATCCATAGCGTTGATGAACGAGACGTTTTTCACCCCGCCGTGGTGTTCCAGCTGCTTTTCCATTGACGCGGCCACCCTTGGATCGCCGTGAATAACGATGGCAATTTCCTTAGATGGATCAAACTCCGCCGGCTTTTTAAGGCAATAGCCCATCTCGTTTACTTCGAGGGCGAGATGTGACGATGGGTTGTTGTCGAGGAAACCTTTTACGGTCATGTCCCATCCTGCGCGACGAATGAACAGCGCTAAATTACGTCCCCAGCCCGACGCTGGGAAGATGAAGATATTTTTTGAGAAACCGACCGACAGCGCATACAACTTTATCTTTAGGTTGTACAGCCACTGGGCTGCCCACTCGCTGAAGCCGTTTCGGATAAAATAATCGCTCCATACGCCGTCTTTAGAGATGAACATGTACTCCCTATGCGACGTCAGAAGAGGCACAGGGACGGTGAAATACATCTGACGATACAACAATTCTAACAGCAAATAAGCATCAAGTACGTATTTTTGCCACCTTAGCTTTGCCTTAGGCAACAGTTCTGTGTAATGAATGCGCATGTATTTTATCTGCACCTCAGAAGAATTTTCGTACGCTTCTATGGATAAAAAATGCGGGTGCCCTCTGTCATTATTGTAACGATAAATCGTAAACGGAAGCAGATAAAGCGTCCCCAAGAACAATCTGCTGGTCAAAATAAACAGTACGTCTTCACCAAGTCTAGGCCGTGCAAAACGTATCCCGTTTTCTTCCAAAAACTTTCTTTTGTACAGTGAGCACAAAGAGACAACGTTGCCGTTTCTCCACACCTCGTGCTCCGGCGCATCAGAATATTCGGCATTATCTATGGCAGACACCGAAGGGGCCGGCGTCAATGGTGGTTCCCATTCCGTCTTTCCCACTACGATGTCGGCGTCCCTGTGAGACTCCAATTCGCCGAGCAGACGTGCGAGGTTTTCTGTAGCTACCGTGTCGTCGCTGTCCACGAAGAAGATGAACTCGCCTTTTGCGATCGTCATCCCTGCGTTGCGCGCAACCCCAGGGCCTCCGTTCAGCGGCATTTGCACAAAACGAACGTTGCCATGCCGCGCCGCATATGATCGACACACGGCAGGAGTGCCGTCTGTTGATGCGTCGTCAACGATGATAACTTCTACCCGTTCGTCGCCAGCACTCAGGATGCTGTCGACGCACCGTTGAACAAGCTCCACACGGTTGTAAACGGGCACGACGAAACTGATCAGGTACTGTTCTTTTGCCCCAAACATGGCAACCCCTCCTTGCCTACTATGTTACCACCACTCGCGCAAAAACACAATACCCCGAGTCTATAACTGCACATATTCGCCCCCATCGACCTCCACGCCCTCTTCTCGCTCGCCGCTACCGGGGAGCCGTGACGTCGGCGCTGGCGGCAGCGCCTTCGGCGACGGCTGGCCGCTCTATGGGCGCCGCTGTCTGGTACTGCGTTGCACGCGGGCGCGGGAAAGACTCGGCTGGCGCGTTGCGCTGGTTCAGGATGCTCATCATTCCGAGCGTCCCGAACATTATCGTTACGCTCAGCGTCACGGCGGCGATCATGTTATTCCTGAACGACGCCCGCGTCTCCCTGTTATCGGCCTTGATCTCGGCTCTGAACTCCTTATTCTCGGCTCTGATCTCGGCTCTGAACTCATTCAGGGTCTTGTCCAAAGTCATAACTTTGGCGTCGACCGCCTCGATCTTGCCCGTGAGCTCGGTCTTGACCGCCTCGATCTTGTCGTTGACCGCCTCGATCTTACCCGTGAGCTCGGTCTTGACCGCCTCGATCTTGTCGTTGACCGCCTCGATCTTGCCCGTCAGGCGGTCTTCCGCGCGTCCTAGTTTTTCATCGTACAGTTTCTCGTCCATAGTGCCGCACCTCCTTCAACTCGTCCACAATATCTCCGCTGTCTTCTCGCTCGCCGCTACCGGGGAGCAGTGGCGTCGGCGCTGGCGGCAGCGCCTTCGGCGACGGCCGGCCGCTCTATGGGCGCCGCTGTCTGGTACTGCGCTGCGTGCGGGCGCGGGAAAGACTCGGCTGGCGCGTTGCGCTGGTTCAGGATGCTCATCATTCCTAGCGTACCGAACATTATCGTTACGCTCAGCGTCACGGCGGCGATCATGTTACTTCTGAACGATGCCCGCGTCTCCCTGTTCTCGCTCTTGACATCGGCTCTGATCTCGGCCCTGAACTCATTAATGGTCTTGTCCAAAGCCACGACTTTGGCGTCGACCGCCTCGATCTTCGCCATCAGGCGGTCTTCTACACGTCCCAGTTTTTCATCATACAGTTTCTCGTCCATAGTGCCGCACCTCCTTCAACTCGCCCACAATTTGAACCTTGCCCCCGCCTAGACGTCTCCGCCGTCTTCTCGCTCGCCGCTACCGGGGAGCCGTGACGTCGGCGCTGGCGGCAGCGCTTTCGACGACGGCCGGCCGCTCTATGGGCGCCGCTGTCTGGTACTGCGCTGCGCGCGGGCGCGGGAAAGACTCGGCTGGCGCGTTGCGCTGGTTCAGGATGCTCATCATTCCGAGCGTCCCGAACATTATCGGTACGCTCAGCGTCACGGCGGCGATCATGTTATTCCTGAACGACGCCCGCGTCTCCCTGTTATCGGCCTTAATCTCGGCTCTGAACTCCTTATTCTCGGCTCTGATCTCGGCTCTGAACTCATTCAGGGTCTTGTCCAAAGTCATGACTTTGGCGTCGACCGCCTCGATCTTGGCGTCGAGCAACTCGATCTTGCCCGTGAGCTCGGTCTTGACCGACTCGATCTTGTCGTCGACCGCCTCGATCTTGCTCATCAGGCGGTCTTCTACACGTCCCAGTTTTTCATCGTACAGTTTCTCGTCCATAGTGCCGCACCTCCTGCTCCTAGCCTACTCCCCCGAAAACGGGGTCGTAGCTACAAGGCCACGCGGGGGCAATGCTGCCGCTTCAGATCAGAGCGTATCACACCACACCCCGGCGGGGATGTCAAGACCCAAACGCGATGGGTCGAGGATGATTTTCAAATGATATGAAACGCCCCCAAGGCCATCCCAGCCTTGAGGGCATTTTCTCTGCATCCCTACCGCCTTACCGCCCTACCGCCGCTCAAACGCGTTCAGCAGCAGGTCGAAGGCCTTCAGCAGCTTGTCGTTCTCGACCTTCCTGCCCCTCGCGTCCGTGCCGGGCACCTTCGCGAACACCCAGCCCTTGACGTTCAGCGGGTCGACTCCGGCCTTGATGAACGGCGCGGGGTTCAGGGCGAAAACCAAGTCCTTGTCGTTTGTGGTCATGTCCTTCGCCCACTCGAACACCGTCCCGTCCGCCAGCGACACGCCGTAGTGGTCCAGCGCCGAGTGATAGTCTATCAGCTGCCGATCGTACAGGGGGATGCGCTCGAACGACGTGACGGGCGTGACGTTCCCCTCGTAGGGCGGGAACTCGCTTGATAGCTTTCGGCCTATCACGATTTTCTGCACGCCGTCCAGCGTGAAGTACTTCATATAAGACGGAAGCGCGTTCGGGTCAAGCCCGGCCATCTCGAACGGCGCCGCGTCGAAGACGATGAACGTGTCGAAGTCCCGCTTGCCCTCGGCGTCCCTGCGCCAGAAGAACTTCGTGCTGCCGTCCGGCGCGGTCAAAAACCACCCGCCGGCCTCGTTGTCGGCGACCGGAGGAGAGGGCAGGGCGCTCAGCATCTCGGCGAACGACACCACGGCAGTCCTCCCGATGATGTCCGTTCCAAACGCGGCATGCGCCGGAGTGCCAAATCCCACGGCTATGGCCAGCAGCGCCGTCAGCAAACACAGAGTAAATTTCATGCTCGAAGCCTCCTTGGGGGCCATTAATCCCCCTATATTAATGAAAGCGCTTTAATCTCAGCGCGTTCGACAAAACCGACACGGAGCTGAGCGACATCGCGGCGGCGGCGAAGATCGGGTTTAGCAGGGGGCCGCCGAAGACCGCCAGCAGGCCCGCGGCTATCGGTATGCCGGCGGTGTTGTACGCGAACGCCCAGAAGAGGTTCTGCTTGATGTTGCGCATCACGGCGCGGCTCAGGCGCAGCGCAACCGGGACGTCCATCAGGTCGCTGCGCATCAGCACCACGTCCGCCGACTCCATGGCGACGTCCGTGCCGGAGCCTATGGCCATCCCAACGTCCGCCTGAACCAGGGCAGGGGCGTCGTTGATGCCGTCGCCGACCATCGCGACGCGGCGTCCCTCGGCCTGAAGCTTCTTGACCTCGTTCGACTTGTCCTGAGGCAAGACCTCCGCCATGACGCGGTCGACCCCGACCTCGCGGGCTATGGCGGCCGCGGTGCGCTCGTTGTCCCCGGTGATCATCGCGACCGACATGCCCATGCCGCGGAGCGACGCTATCGCCGCCGCGCTGCTCTTCTTCACCACGTCGGCCACGGCGATTATTCCGGCAAGAGATTTTCCAACCGCGACGTACATCGGCGTCTTGCCCTCGCCGGCCAGCTGGTCGGCATCCATGTCTTCAAAGGATACTCCTGCCTCGGCCATGAGCTTGCGGCTGCCGACAAGAACCCTCGTGCCGTCGACCTCGGCCTCGATGCCCAGGCCGGTCAGGGCGCGAAAGTCCTTCGCCTCGGGGATGGGATTTATTAATACGTCATCCTCGGCCCTGCGGACTATGGCCGAACCCAGTGGATGCTCCGATCCGCGCTCCGCTGCGGCGGCGAGCAGCAGCAGGCGCTGTTCGTCGAAGCCAGGCGCCGCTATGACGTCCGTGACCTCGGGCTTGCCCTCCGTTATCGTCCCGGTCTTGTCCAGCACGATCGTTTCAACCTTGTGGGCAGTTTCTAGGGCCTCGCCGCCCTTGAAGAGTATGCCCATCTCGGCGCCCTTGCCTGTGCCGACCATGATCGCAGTCGGGGTAGCGAGGCCTAATGCGCAGGGGCAGGCGATTATCAGGACGGAGATGAATATCGTCAAGGCGAACGCCGCGTCCGCCGTGCTCCAGTACCACGCGGCGGCGGAGACCACGGCTATAATGCACACCACCGGCACGAACACGCCGGAGACCGTGTCGGCCAGCTTCGCGATCGGGGCCTTCGACCCCTGAGCCTCCTCGACCAGCGCTATTATGCGGGCCAGCGCCGTGTCGCTACCGACGCCCGTCGCCTCGAAGCGCAGGACTCCGTTTTCGTTGATCGTCGCGGCGTAGACCCTGTCCCCAGGCTGCTTGTCCACCGGGATGCTCTCGCCGGTAAGCATCGACTCGTCGACCGCCGAGTGCCCGTCCGTTATTACCCCGTCCACAGGGACGCGTCCCCCAGGCCTGACCAAAATAATCTGGCCTATGGCCACGTCCTCGATTGGTATCTCGATCTCGTGTCCGTCATCTATGACCGTCGCGGTCTTCGGCGCCAGGCCTATCAGCTTTTTTATCGCCTCCGAGGTGCGCCCCTTCGATATAGCCTCAAGCGTCTTGCCCAAAAGTATCAGCGCGATTATCACGCCCGCCGACTCGAAGTACAGGTGGTCGACCGCGCCGAAGTCCCCCATTAGAACCTCGTAGCTCGAGTACAGGCTGTAGACGACCGCCGCCGACGTGCCTATCGCTATGAGCGAGTCCATGTTGGGCGAGCCCTGAAGCAGCGCCTTGAAGCCCACGGAGTAAAAGTTCCGTCCGACGATAAGGATAGGAGTAGTCAGGACGATCTGGGCGATGATGTAGTTCAGGGGGTAGTTCATGGGCGACAGTATCGCGGGGAAGGGCAGCCACCAGAGCCACCAGACCATCGAGACCATCGCTAGGTAGAGCAGCGGCGCGCCGAATATGGCAGCAACAGCGAAACGCCGCTTCAGAGTCCGAATTTCGCGCTCCTTGCGCAGCTTGTCCTCGTCCTGAGCAGCGGTTTTTTTAATGACCTCATAGCCGATGTCAGCTATCTTACTCTCGATGTCGGGCAGGCTGACGGCCGTCTCGTCGAAGTCAACGGACAGCCTCTCGGTGGCGAAGTTCACGGCGGCGTTCGCCACCCCGTGCAGCTTGCCGACCGCACGCTCGATGCGGCGCGCGCAGGCCGCGCACGTCATGCCGCCTATCGCGAGCGTCTGCCGCAACCGCGCTCACCTCTTCCAGTTGGCGAAGATTGACTTCGCCCTCACAAGGAAGTCGCGCGGGATCAGTATCCCCTCGTCCGAGACGCTCTTGTACTTCGCGCTGATGGGCACGGGGTTGCATCCCCCGCGCAGGCGCTCGATGTCGGCGGCGGCGAACCTGTTGCCGCAGTTCTGGCACACGAGGAACATCCCCGACTGCTTGTAGTACCCGCGCCCCGAGGCGTAGCACACCTGGCACGTGTTGAAGGCCGTGCGCACCGTGCCGTCCGGCGCGCGCACCGCGAGAACCTCCAGCTTCGTCCCGTCCACGTCGACGGGGTAGAACGAGGCCGTCTCCGTCACCGAGTCGGTTGGGATGAACAGGTCGCCGTTGTCGCGCACCTCGGCGGCGGCCAAAAGGGGAACCCCAAGCAAAAACAACAACAAAAGCAGCTTGTGCATTTTTAATACTCCTTCTAGTCCTCGTCGGACTTTTCGCGCCATAGGAGAAACGCGGCCAGGCCAACCAGCGGCAGTATGCAGTGCCAGTGGGAGTAGAGAAGCTCCATCATAATATTATTGCCTCCTTCTCTCTCGGCAGCAGGGGCAGCGGGCGGTAAAAAGGCCAGCCGCCTCCGAATCGCCGCTTTCCTCGGGCTCGGCGAAGATGTCCACTCCGTCGCCCGCCTCCATCGCTATGGCGGTGATTTCGGCCTCATCCTCGGCGCTCTGGGCAAAGGCAGCGGTAGAAGCGCCTGTTCCGTCGACGACGGCTCCGTCGACGACGGTGATCCTTCCTCGGATCATTCCCATCCAGCAGGTGTAGAGGAACGTGCCGGACGTTGTCGGGGTGAACTCGATTATGTTGTCCCCTGGGTTCAGGTCCTTCCTGAGGCGCCCGAACTTGGGAATAATAATGCTGTTGTTGCAGCCGTTGAGGGCGTCGGGCTCGGCGTGGATGTTCCAGCGCACAGGGATTCCGGCCGTGACGACTATGGGGTCGTAGCGCCCGGAGTGGAGCTCGGTTCGGACGTTTTGGACAGAGCCGTTCACGCTGGCAATGGCCCCGCCCAAGTCCGCGGAGGGCTGGCCAACTCCACCCCCAAAGCCGGCGAGGGAGGCTCCGCTGCCCAGCATGGCGACGCCGAAAAGCATCACCATAGTCGCTCCGACGGTCATCATTCCGCGCGCAAACTTGCGGGTTATGACGGCGCTCGCGGCGCTGAGCAGGAACATTAGCGGCACAGTGCCGACGGAGAACGCGAACATGGCCGCCGCACCTCCGACGAAGCTCTCGGTCGAGAGGGCGTAGAGCTGCATCGCCTGAAGGGGGCCGCAGGGCATGAAGCCGTTCAGCAGGCCGACGTAGAGCGGGCCTCGTCCGGTTGATCCGTGAATCTTGTCAGCTAGGGACTTCGGCAGGCGGGGCGTGAACCTCCTCAGCGAAGGAAGGACGTTCAGCATGTTCAGCCCCATGAGCACCATGAACGCGCCGGCGGCTATCTGAACCCACCCTCCGGCCTCCGCCGACACCCCGACGACCGACCCCAGCGCCCCAACCACTCCGCCTATCGCCGTGTAGGACGCCACCCTGCCGAGGTTGTACAGAAAGCCGGAGCGTAGCGCAGCGCCCTTGAGCGCCGCCGGAGCAGTCTGGAGCGACTGGGACATGTTTATCCCGCCGCACATGGCTATGCAGTGAACCGACGTGAGCAGGCCGAGGGTGAACAGAGCCCCGTACTCCATGCCGGCCTTGGCCGTGGGAAACGCGCGGAACATGTCGAGCAGCCCGAAGCGGTCCATCAGGGCGTAGACCTCGTACAGGGCGATCGCGATCCATATCGCCATGAGCAGATCTGGCCTTTTTCCTTTTTTCCCCTTTTCCCCCGCCTTTTCCGCTTCGAGCGTGTAGCCGAGGCCGCTGAGAAGGCCGCTGATATCGGCTATGCCGACGGTGTTTTCGTCCCAGGTGAGTTTGAGCGTTCCGTCGGAGTAGCTGGCCTCCGCGTCGGCCACGCCGTTCGTGCCCTTGAGCTTCCGCTCGATCCGTCCCTCGCACCCAGAACAGGTCATGCCCGACACGAGGAAAACCTCAGTCCGCAACCATACCGCCTCCCTTTCAGTGTGAACAGCCACAAGTATAGTAGGAATTATATAGGGGGCGGTGGGTTTTCCACCTAGTAGTTTTACTGAGTAAACATTGCGTCGAGCGTCCTTCGTAGCGCGCGGCAGTTTTCGGCCACGTCCCCGCGGACGGCTGCGGAGATGACGGAGGCGCCGGCGGCCCCGGCGTTTACAACGCTTGGCAGGCTCTCCGCCGAGACCCCGCCGATGGCCACAACTGGTATGAGCAGCCCCGCCGCCGCCGCCGTCTCCCTGAGGCCGTCCAAGCCTATGACTCTGGCGTTGCCCTTCGACCCGGTCGAGAACACTGCCCCGACCCCGATGTAGTCGGCCCCGTCCTCCTGCGCGCGCACCGCCTCGCCCGGGTTGTGCGCCGATGCCCCGATGATGAACGGATGCCCGGCAAGCCTGCGCGCCTCAGCGACTGGGATGTCGCCCTGGCCGAGGTGAACCCCGTCGGCCCCGCACAGCATAGCAACGTCGAGCCTGTCGTTGACGATGAGAAGCGCCCTGCCCTCCGTCGCAGCCCTGAAAGCCCTGGCCGTTTCGAGCAGCGCCCCTCCATCCACCCCCTTGACGCGAAGCTGTATTGCCGTGGCCCCACCCTCGACCGCCCGCTCTGCCTGTTCGAGCAGGGAGAGCGGCGCGCCGACGTCCACGTCGGGGATGACGTAGAGCCTGAGTGCTTTTTTGAGATCGGAAACGTTCAATATGGGCACCTCGATTCGTTTATTCTTTGGGCAGTCCCTCGCCCTGGCCGTTAAGCTCCGACGCTGCGGGCATGGACTTGCAGCGCAAAAAGAGCTCCGACGTGGCCTCTCTGGCCTCCATGTTCGGGTAGTCCAGGGTAATCCTCCCGCCACGCTTCTCGCGAATCGTCAGGTAGCCGGCCTGGAACAGCCAGCTTTCCGGCGGGGACTGATCTATGTCGGCGTAGGACGTGAAGTCCTCGTGCACAACTAAGCCCCGGAACTGCTCGGCCTCAAGGTCGTGCCGACGGACGTACTCGGCAAGATATGACGGGGTTGCGGTGTCGTACCAGTAGTTTTTGAACTCGCCCTCGCGGAAGAGGCTCAGAGTGGAGAACGGGTTGTACAGCCTCGTCCGCCCGTCGAACGAGAAGCCGTCGTAGTAGCTGCGCATGGCGTCGATGAATGCCTCCTCGCTTTGACCCAGCGCCTCCGCCGCGGCACGCACGTGCCCGCCGAAGTTCAGCAGAAGCTCCTCCTCCGTGTAGCCGAGCATGGCGGCGTACCGGTCGTCCGACGAGATGTCGGTGAGGTTGTTCAGGGCAGAGAAGACGCCCATCCGCGAGAATTTTGTCACCCCCGTCATGAACACGAACCGCAGGAACCTGTCGTTGCCCTTTATCTGGAGGTAGAAGCTCCTCAGAAGAGCGCGCACCTCCTCCGCCTTTTCGGGCTCGCCGACGTACTCCAGCATAGGGCGGTCGTACTCGTCTATCAGGATCGCCACAGGCCCCTCCGCGCGGTGGAGCGCCCTTATGAGCGCGCTGAACGAGCGGGCCGGGCTTTCGCGGCCTATCTCCACCCCGTACCTCTCGGCGCTCGCCTGCAGCATGTCGACGATCGACCCGTCGAAGTCGTCCCTGCCGCCGGACATGTCCGCCAGGCTCATGTCGAGCAGGATCACAGGGCCTGGCTTGTAGTCCGCGCGGTTCATGTACTCCTCGGCTGCCAGGCCGCCGAAGAGCTCGCGCCTGCCGGAGAACATCGCGTCGAACGTGGACACCGTCAGGGACTTGCCGAACCTCCGCGGGCGCGACAAAAAATAGACCGCGGCGCCGTCGTCGATGAGGTCGACCAGATACCTGGTCTTGTCCACGTAGAGATAGCCGTTCTCGCGTATCTTGTCGAACGACTGAATCCCAGCCGGAAGCCTCGGTAGCTTTTTACTCGCTCGGCGAACTTTGCCCACCTCGCTCACGCTGCCCGTCCCCCGTCCGCTAGGAACGCCTCATACGTTCTCCCTATCCCGTCATCCAGCTCGATTTTGTGCCGCCAGCCCAGGCCCCTCAGGAAGGACACGTCGAGCAGCTTCCTCGGCGTGCCGTCGGGCTTCGACTCGTCCCACTCGACCGCTCCGCCGTAGCCGACCGTCCGGCTCACCATCTCGGCAAGCTCCTTTATTGTGACATCCTCGCCCGTCCCGATGTTGACCAGGCGCGAGCCGTCGTGACGCTCCATCAGGAACACGCACGCGTCGGCGAGGTCGTCCGCGTGGAGGAACTCCCGCCTCGGCCTGCCCGTGCCCCAGAGCGTGACGGTCTTGCGCCCCTCCGCCTTGGCCTCGTGGAACTTTCGGATCATCGCCGGGAGCACGTGAGAGCTCTCCGGGTCGAAGTTGTCGTTTGGGCCGTAGAGGTTCGTCGGCATCACCGATATGAAGTTCGTCCCTCGCTGCCGGTTGTAGGCCTGGCAGAGGGCTATGCCCGCTATCTTCGCCGTGGCGTAGGCCGAGTTCGTCGGCTCCAGAGGCCCGGTCATCAGGGCGTCCTCGCGTATGGGCTGCGCCGCGTCGCGCGGGTAGATGCACGAGCTTCCGAGGAAGAGCAGCTTGCGGACTCCGCTCGCCCATGCCGCGTGAATGACGTTTGCCTCGATCATAAGGTTGTCGTAGATGAAGTCCGCCGGGCGCTCGCTGTTCGCGAGTATGCCCCCGACCCTCGCCGCGGCCAGAAAGACGTACTCCGGCCTCTCCGAGGAGAAGAAGTCCCGTGCCGCCGCCCCGTCGCGGAGGTCGAGCTCCGAGCTGGTTCGGGTAGTCAGGTTCGTGAAGCCGCCAGCGACGAGCCGCCTGAGTATCGCGCTGCCCACTAGGCCTCTGTGACCTGCGACGTAAATGACCGCGTTTTTGTCCATGGCTAGCGCCCCCTTTCTATTAGGATACTTCAGCGCTACTCGCGCCGCAATACGGTATTTACTCATTTCCTCTGTGCTATAATTCGGGACGCGGTTCAAAATTTACGCCCGATAGCCGGGCGTTGGGGCTAAACCCCCAAGGAGGATGGTCGGTTATGATGAAGTTCGGTAGGTGTTTGCTTTTAGCGTTGGCGGCCGTTTTGGTCGTGTCCGCAGCAGACGTGGCTAGTGCGGCTGCGTACAAGGACGAGTACAAGCTCGACCTGGTGCCCAGCAGCGGCACGGGCTGGGGAATGGGCGCCCAGTATTTCACCGACCTGGTGCGCGAGCGCAGCGGCGGCAAGATCAACATCAAGCCCTACTTCAACGCGCAGCTCACCGTCGGCAAGCAGACGAACGCCTTCATGCTCCTCCGCAACGGCACCATAGACTTCGCCTGCCAGTCCACGATCAACTACTCCCCTCAGGTTCCGGAGCTCAACCTGTTCGCCCTTCCATTTTTTATGTCGGGCCAGCCCGACCGCTACAAGGCGCTTGACGCGATCACCAACGGCAAGGCCGGGAAGCTGATAGCCAAGGCCATCGACGACAAGGGTGGCAAGTTCCTCTGCTTCGGCGAGAACGGCTTCCGCGAGCTCACGAACAGCAAGAAGGAGATAAGGGTTCCCGCCGACCTTCAGGGCCTGAAGCTCCGCGTCGTAGGCAGCCAGCTCTTCCTCGACACGTTCAAGGCCCTTGGCTCCAACCCCGTGGCCATGCCCTGGAGCGACACGATGTCCGCCCTCCAGCAGGGCACGATCGACGGGCAGGAGAACCCGATCAACACGTTCTTCCCTGTCAAGATATACGAGTTCAACAAGTTCGTCACCAACTGGCACTACATGGGCGACCCGACCATGTTCGTCGTGAACCCGGCGGTTTGGAAGTCCTTTAGCGCCGAGGACCAGGAGCTTATTCTCAAGGCCGCTCAGGACGCCGCGAAGTACCAGATCGCCCTGGCCCGCGTGGGAGTGGACGAGGTCGGCGGGGCAGCGCAGCTTGAGTTCCTGAAGAGCATCGGCAAGGACGGCGACGCCCCCATCCACGACTGGAACGCCGAGATGGCCAGGGTCGGCATGACCGTGACCAACCTCACGCCGGAGGAGACCAAGCAGTTCGTCGACCTGACCGCCACTGTCATCGACTCGTGGCGCGACAAGATCGGCGCCGACCTGATCAAGGCCGCTCAGGAGGACATGGCCGCCGTGGCCAAGTAAAAAAGCAAAGAAAGCAGGGCCGGGGGCGCGCTTGTTTTTTATACTGCGCCCCCAGGCCCGGCTTTATCGGAGGTTATCGATGTGCTTAGAAAAATTGCTGACCATTTCGAGGAGATCGTCGGAGCCCTGGCTCTGGCGGTCATGGTCACGGTGACGTTCATAAACGTCCTCACGCGCTACGTCATAATTTACCCTCTCGCCTTCACCGAAGAGATAACCGTCAGCATGTTTGTGTGGATAGTCCTGCTGGGGACGTCCATAGCCTTCCGCACGAACTCCCACCTCGCGATGACGTTTATTTACGACCTCATGCCGCGTCCGCTGAAAAAGCTCAGCTGCTGCATCGCAAACGCGATGTGCGTCTTCTTCTTCGCCCTCATGGTGTGGCTGGGGAGCATTCAGGTCATGGACGAGATCGAGCTCAGCGTGGTCTCTGAGGCGCTGGGCATCCCGACCGTGGTGTACTCGGCGGGGGTTCCGGTGTTCTCCGTTCTGATCATCGTTAGGATAATACAGGCCTTCGCCAAGACAATGCGCGAGGGAACCTACTAAAGGGGGGCGCGGACTGTGGCTTTGATTCAAGACCCCGTTTTCTGGACTCTCGCCCTGTTCCTTGTCCCGCTCATAGTGCGCGTGCCCATAGGGGTGGCTCTTGGCACCGCGACCATAGTCGTGGTGTGGTTCTGGGACATGGGCTACCAGATGCTGTCCTACAGCTTCTACGCCGGCATAGCGAAGTTCCCGCTGCTGGCCATACCGTTCTTCATACTCGCCGGAATAATAATGGAGAAGGTCGGCATAGCCGAGCGCATCGTGGCCCTGATCAAGCAGGCCGTGGGCGACGTGACCGGCGGCCTCGCCGTCGCGACGGTCATAGTGGCGGCGTTCTGGGGCGCGGTCAGCGGCTCCGGCCCCGCCACGGTCGCGGCCCTTGGCCTCATCCTGATCCCGAGCATGGCGGACGCCGGCTACGACAAGGCCTTCGCTACCGCCACGGTATCGGTGGCGTCGGGGCTTGCGATCATTATCCCTCCCTCCATATCCTTCATAGTCTACGGCGACATAATGCAGCAGTCCGTGGGGGCCATGTTCGCGGCGGGCGTCATCCCTGGCATAATCGTCGCAGGCTTCCTGTGCGTCGCGGTCTACCTGATCAGCCGCAGGCACGGCTACAGGGGGCAGCCGAGGGGCAGCGCCAAGGTCGTGCTGAAGTCCTTGGGCGACGCATTCTGGGGCCTCATGACGCCGGTCATAATCCTCGGCGGCATCTACGGCGGGATTTTCACCCCCACAGAGGCGGCGGCGGTCGCGGTCTTCTACGGTCTGTTCGTCGGCCTTGTGATCTACAGAACCCTGAGCTTCCGCGTGCTCTACGACATCCTGAAGGAGAGCGTCATATCTACGGCAGTGGTCATGCTGGTCGTGGCTTGCGCGGGGCTCTACTCATGGCTCGGCGCGACGGTCGGCCTCATCGACAAGATAGCCAACATGCTGCTGAGCGTCTCCAGCAACCCGACCATAATCCTCCTGATGATAAACGTCATCCTGCTCTTCGCCGGGATGCTGCTCGACGCGAACTCGATAATGTACATCTTCCTGCCGATCCTTATGCCCATCATAAGGACGCTCGGATGGGACCCGATATGGTTCGGCGTGATGATGACGGTGAACCTCGCGATAGGCCAGGTGACGCCGCCCGTGGCGGTGAACCTGTTCGTCGGAGCGCGCCTGAGCAACCTGACGATGGAGGACATAGCCAAGCCGGCCATCCCGCTGATAGTCGCGGCTGTCATCGCCCTGGCGGTGCTCTGCGTCTTCCCGTCTCTGACGACGTTCCTTCCGAGGCTTCTGAGGCTGGGGTAATTTTCTTAGCGCAGGGGGCAGGCATAAGCTGCCCCCTGTTTCACCAACTCGACCTGCGCCGCGACAGGAACAGCTCCAGCCGCGAGATGGCCTCCGCCGCGTCCTTTGGCAAATCAGGGAACTCCTTCAGCCTCTGCCGAGCCAGCTCCTCCACCTCGGACTCCGGCACGGCGATACTCGACCTTCGGCGCGGCCAGGCCGGGGGCGGGGGGGCTGCCTTCAGCGGAAGCTTCCCCACCGCTATTCGCACTCTGTCCACGCCGAGCCCCAAGCGCTCGCGCAGTGCCCTCGCCAGCGAGCCGCTCATCATCTCGAGGCGCTTGGCCGCGCCCGCGCTGCTCGCCGCGACGAGCAGCTCCCCGCCGGCCACGTCCACCGGCGCAGAGCGCGCAGCCAGCGCCGTGCCCACCAGTTCAGACCAGCGCCTCTCCGCCCCGGCGAGCTTTGAACGCTCCGTCGGGTCAGGCATCGCGCCGCCGATGAAGGCCAGAAGCGGACGCGCCTGGTCGCCGTTCATCGCCTGGCCGCTCTTATCGCAACGGAAAGAAGCTCCACGTCGGCAGGCGTGACTCCGGATATTCTGAGCGCGGCCCCGAGCGAGCGCGGGCGGAAGTGCGCCAGCTTCTGCGCGCTCTCCGCCGACAGGCTGCTCATCGCCCGGTAGTCGAAGTCCGCCGGGATCAGAACCCTGTCCATGTTCGCCATGCGCGCCGCCGCCTTCTCCTGCCTCGCGATGTAGCCGGAGTACCGCAGCTCGGTCTCGACGTAAAACGCCTCGTCCTCGTCGAGCACGGCAGCCGGATCGAGGGGCGGGCACAGAGGCTCGACCAGAGAGTAGGGGAGGTTCCTCTTCAGCAGGACTGAGGCGTGCACCGGCGCGTCTATGGGCGTCGCTCCGGCGTTGACGAGCGCCTCGTTGACCTCGGCCAGACGGTCTGCCGTCGGCGGGACGCGCGTCTCGCTCAGGCGCTCCATCTCCGCGTCCTCGCGCTCCCACCTGCGGCGCGCCGCGTCCCACCGCGCGTCGTCCACGAGGCCGACGCGCCGGCCAATCGGCGTAAGCCTCCTGTCCGCGTTGTCGTGCCTCATAAGCAGGCGGTGCTCGCAGCGGCTCGTGAGCATTCGGTACGGCTCGTTCGTGCTCTTGGTGGTCAGGTCGTCCACCAGCACTCCGAGGTACGCCTCGCTCCTCGACAGGACGATTTGCTCCTCGTCCCTCGCCGCCAGCGCCGCGTTTATCCCGGCCAGCAGACCCTGGGCCGCCGCCTCCTCGTAGCCCGACGTGCCGTTGACCTGCCCTGCGCAGAAAAACCCGGCGAGCTCCTTGTTCTCAAGGGTCGGGGCCATCTGTTCGGGAGGGATGTAGAAGTACTCTATCGCGTAGCCAGGCTTGATTATCTTCGCGTCCCGGCAGCCCGGCAGAGTCCTCACGAGCGCGACCTGCACGTCGTAGGGCAGCCCGGTCGAGAAATTTTGGACGTAGACCTCCTTCGACCGAGGGCTTATAGGCTCGAAGACTATCGGGTGCGTCTGCCTGTCGGGAAACTTGAGGAACTTGTCCTCTATGGACGGGCAGTAGCGGGGGCCGAGCGTGCTTATCTTGCCCGTGTACAGAGGCGAGCGGTGGATGTTGGCCGCGATGACCTCGTGGGTCTCCGGCGTGGTGTGCGAGAACCAGCAGGCGTAGCCGTTGGCGTCAAAGCGCCTCTTCACGCCCCATACGTCGAAGGCGAGGGGCGCCTCCTCCGAGCGCTGCGGCCTGGCCAAGGAGAGGTCTATCGTGTCGATGTTGAGGCGCGGGGTCGTGTCAGTCCTCATCCGCCCGATCCTCAAGGGGCCGGCTGCCCCCAGGCCGAGGGAGCGGAGGGAGTCGAAGAACCTTGGCGTCGGCGACTGCCCCATGGGGCCGGAGGGGAACTCCACGTCCCCGATGTGCACCACCCCGCCCCCGTACACCCCGGAGCACAGCACGACGGCCCGCGCCTCATAGATTACCCCGTGCCTCGTCTCCACCCCGGCGACCGACGTCCCGCGGAGCAGAAGCGCCACCGCCTCGTCCTGATGCAGGTCGAGGTTCTCGGCGGTCTGGAGCTGCCAGAGGTAGTGAGCCGAGTACGCCTTGGGGTCGCACTGAGCGCGGAGCGCCCGCACCGCTGCCCCTTTGGACGTGTTCAGCCACCGGATCATGAGCGCGGAGGCGTCGGCGGCGCGGGCCTGTTCGCCGCCCAGGGCGCTGACCTCGCGCACGAGGTGCCCCTTCGCCGGGCCTCCTATAGATGGGTTGCACGGCATCATCGCCGTGTTGTCAATGTTGTGGTTGAGCATGAGGGTGCGCCGCCCCATTCGGGCCGACGCGAGAGCAGCCTCGCAGCCGGCGTGCCCTCCGCCTATGACTATCACTTCGTAACTTTTAGAAAACATCTTCTTTGCTCTCCCTGCGCCTCAGTTGCTGTTGGTGCCGGGGGGGAGACTCGAACTCCCATGAGGTTGCCCCCGGTGGATTTTGAGTCCACTGCGTCTACCATTCCGCCACCCCGGCGAGCGCGTCGTTGGCAACCGAAGCAAGGAGATTTTATATTATAAACGCGCGCTAGTCAACCCGTATGATATACTTTAGCAGCGAGTGGGTCGGGCGGCCGCTGCCGCGGGTTCGTTTCCTTCACCAGCGGCGGAGGAAAGTCCGGGCTCCATAGGGCAGGATGCCGGGTAACGCCCGGTCGGCGCAAGCCGAAGGATAGCGCAACAGAAAACAAACGGCCTCGTTCAGGAGGTTACGGTGAAAAGGCGGAGACCGGCGACGGCCCGCCGGGCGCTCCGCGAGGAGCGCCCTTGGCAAGCCCCATCCGGAGCAAGATCGAATAGAAGGGGACGAAGCTGCCCGCTGACCCTTGGGTCGATCGCTAGAGCGTCGGACGCTAGAGCGCCATGGACGCGTAGCGCCGTTGACGCGGAGGAGGGCCGCGAGGCCCTTCCTAGATAAATGGCCGCCGGCGGTCTGATGGCCGTGCACAGAACCCGGCTTATGACCCGCTCGCATCATATGTATTGGAGGGTTTTACATGCACGTGCCCGAAAACGCTTACGAGACCCTGAGGGAACGCGGGATGGTCGAGTGGTGCAGCGCTCCCGACCGCCTTCAGGAAGTTATGAAGAGCGAGATGATGACCGTCTACATCGGCTTCGACCCGACCGCCGACAGCCTTCACGTCGGGCACCTCATCCCGATAATGGCCCTAGCCTGGATTCAGCGCTGCGGGCACCGTCCCGTGCCGGTCGCGGGCGGAGGGACTGGGCTGATCGGCGACCCCTCCGGCAAGAGCAAGGAGCGCAACCTGCTCACCATCGAGGACGCCCGGAAGAACATGGAGGGGGTCAAGCCGCAGCTGGCGCGCTTCCTCGACTTCGACTGCGGCGCGAACTCCGCCCTGATGGTCAACAACTACGACTGGCTCTCCACGTTCTCGTTCATAGACGTGCTGCGCGACGTGGGGAAGCACTTCACGGTCAACTCCATGATCGCTCGGGAGTACGTCAAGAGCCGCCTCGACGACCCGGACAAGAGCATTTCATACACGGAGTTTTCCTACGTGCTCCTTCAGTCGATGGACTTCCGGCACCTCTACGAGACCTACGGCTGCCGCCTCCAGATGGGGGGCAACGACCAGCAGGGCAACCTTGCGGCCGGCGTCGAGTACGTCCGCAAGACGACCGGGGGCGAGGTCTTCGGCCTGACCCAGCCCCTGCTGCTCACGTCGAGCGGCTCCAAGTTCGGCAAGACCGAGAGCGGAGCGGTATGGCTTGATCCGAGGCGCACGAGCCCCTACAAGTTCTACCAGTTCTGGATAAACTCCGAGGACGCCGACGTCGAGCGCCTGATGAAGCTGTTCACGTTCCTCTCCCTGGGCGAGATCGGGGAGGTAATGGCGGCCCACGCCAAGGACATGAGCGCCAGGACGGCACAGCGCCGTCTGGCCCGCGAGGTCACCGCGATAGTGCACGGGGAGGAGGCGGCGCGAAACGTCGTCGCGGCGAGCGACGCCCTCTTCGGCGAGACCGCGCCGGCCGACCTCTCGGAGGAGACCCTGTCCTTGCTCAAGGACGAGATGCCCTTTTCGACGCTCAATATTCCGCTTCCGGCGCAGGTCGTGGACGTCCTGGCCGCGGGCGGCGTCTGCGAGAGCAAGGGCGAGGCCCGGCGGGCTATAAGGCAGGGAGGAGTGTCGATAAACGATGCCCGCGTAGCGGACGAGGCCGAGGCCCTGAGCAAAGACCGGCTCCTGCGCGGCCAGTACCTCTTCGTCCGGCTCGGCAAGAAGAAGTTCCATTTGCTCCAGATAGCATCCTAAGCCGCGTCCATGGACTGCGTTTGGTACGTTTCGGGTTTCGACAGGCCTTGGGAGGCGGCGGTGGTCGGGGCGCTGGCCGGGGCTCTGTCGGAGGGCAGCGCGGCGTTTCACCCCGAGGTCTACGTCGAGGGCGGGACGGCGTTCTTTCCGTCGGGCGGCCTTGTGCGCTCGTGGCAGTCGATGACCATCGCGGAGCGGGCGAGGCTGGTGACGTTCAAGGGGCGCCTGTGGCACCTCTGGGGCGAGGCGCCGTCCTGGTGGCCGCTGGTGAGGCTTCGAGCCCAGACCGTCCACACGTCCTTGGACGCCGACCCTGACTGGAGCGGCCAGCCGACGCGCCTCCAGTCATGGCACGCCCGGCACGGGGAGAACGTCATACCCCCGGTGTTCGACGCCCGCGCCGTCTGGGACGAGCCTGCGCACGAGAGGGAGGCGTTCCCGACTCTTATCCTCGCCGCCAAGCCGGACCGGGCGCTGCGCGAGGCCATAAGCAAGTCGGAGCTGGTGGCCGTACCTCTGTCAGCCGCGAGGACAAGGGATGCCCTGGCCAAGGCGAGCCTGCTGTTCGTCGACGACGCCGCGACGAACGCGCTTCTGGCCGCCTACATGGCAGTCAGGGGCGTGCCGGTGGTAGCCCAGCCGAGGGCCGAGGTGGCGCTGAACGCCACGCTGGGCGAGGGAGGCTTCCTAGTTCCGCGCGGCGATTGGAAGGAGACCCTGGACAACGCCCAAGGCCCCCCCGGCCGAATGGCCGCCGCCGCCGCCAGACGCCACCTAGCCGATACCCACGGCACCGAACGCTCCGTCCGGGCCCTGGAGTCGCTTTACCGCTCCGTGCTGTATGCGGACGGGAAGGGTAATAAGAAGAAGTAGCTCAAGAAAGGAGTGTTCGTTATGAAAGAACAGAGTTGTCCACAGGTTGTCCACACGGGGGGGGGGGGTAGAGCAAAGCCTAGCAGAAGAAAAGGAGCGTAAACGCGAGAAAATTCTAGCCCTTGCATGGGCGTTGTTCATACGGCCTTCCCTGCTGTCGCCCGTAAGGGCGCTGCTCAGTCCGCGGCGTTGGTATAGGCTGCTGCGCTCGCTCGCGTCCCGTGCGTTGTCGCGGTTTCGTAAGCATCCTGCCGACAACACCGTGGAGCGGAACTACGGTGCTTGGAACGAGTACTCTTGGCCGGAGGACGGCGATGAGTGGAGCATTGATTGGGGCAGCAGGGTGGCGCAGTGGTACGGGTGCCTTCACCCTCGGATCGCGGATTGGCTGCCCGCCGGGTCTGTTCTGGAGATTGCTCCTGGGCACGGGCGCTGGTCGGAGTTCCTTATTCAGGCGTCCGGGCGCTATCGAGGCGTCGACCTCGCGCCCAACTGCGTCGAGTTTTGCCGGAAGCGCTTCGCGGCGGCGAAGAACGCCGAGTTTTTCATAGGCGACGGCATGTCTTTGCCCATGATAGAGTCCGGCTCATGCGACTTCGTGTTTTCGTTCGACTCGCTTGTGCACGTCGGGCTTGACATCTTGAAAAGCTACCTCTCGGAGGTACTGCGCGTCCTGAAGGACGGCGGTGTCGCGTTCATCCACCACTCGAACGCCGGGGAGCACTTCGCCGGAGCCGGAAACGTGCCAGGCTGGCGCGGGCGGGACGTCACGGCGGAGCTAGCCGCCGAGTGCATCGAGCAGTGCGGCGGCTTCGTCTGGGTTCAGGAGAAGGTCAACTGGGAAAACTCCGACGCCCTGGACTGCTTCACGACCTTTGGCAAGCGGAAGTGCGGGAATCCGGCGCGGTTCGACAACGAGCTGTTTATGCTGGAGGCAATGTTGATCCGGACTCGGATCAACAGGTATCACACGTTGGAGATGTAAAGAAGGGATTAAGTGAAATCCGCAGCGCTCGCCATAGAGGGCTTCCGCGCTTTTGCTAAGAGGGGATGGAGGGCGAACCTTCTGTCCCTTTTTTGCCGCACCGTCCTCAAGGTCTTCCGGCCTCGCGGGGCAAGGGTGCTGTCCAACCTGGCCATGGTCTACCCAGAGTCGTCGCCTGCCGAGCGCCTGGAGACGCGCCGCCGCACCTACGACCACCTCGGCTGGATGGTCACGGAGGTGCTGACCATGCAGCGGGACATGGCCGAGGCCCTGACATGGGTCGAGGAGGTGCGCGGGCTTGAGTTCGCCCTGCCGTACATCGGCGAGGGCAGGGGGTTGCTGTTCGTCGGGGGGCACTACGGCAACTGGGAGCTCCTCGCGGCCTGGCTGGCGGACTTCCTGAGGCAGCGCGGCGCCGGCGCGGGGAAGAAGCTCAACGTGGTCTACCGCGACACGAACAACAAGGACGTGGCCGCGGTCATAGCCTCGTACAGGCGCAGGGCAGGGATAGGCCTCGTGCCGATGGACACCAAGATCCACTCCATAGCGAAGCTGCTGAGGGCGGGCGAGCACGCGGCGACCATGCCCGACGTGTCGTGGATGGGGGGGAGGACTCTGCCGTTCATGGGCTGCCCCTGCACCAACACGCTCGGCCCTGCGGCCCTGGCCATGCTGTCGGGGGCGCCGGTCGTGCCGCTGACAATATACAGGCTGGGGCCGTTCCGGCACGCCGTGGAGTTCTTCCCGCCGCTCTTCGCGGAGAGGGCCGGCAGCAGGGACGAGGCCATCGAGCTCATGACTCGGAGGATAAACGGCGCGCTTGAGCACATGTTCGCGCCGCAGCCGGAGCTTTGGTTTTGGCTGCATGATCGGTGGAAGAGGTACGGTATACTATCCGCATCTACATCCACATCTAACTATTAGGAGGCTTTCACATGGACACATCCAGCAAAGCGTATCAGGGCCTGCTGAAGCGCAGACCTCTAAACGTCCGTGCGCTCTGGGAGGACGAGAACGTCGCCCTAGTCAGCGGGCGCGACATCTACGCCGCGTGCAAGGAGCTCGGCTGCATAGCATTGGCGGCCAACGCGCGCAACCCGCTCACGGCCAAGGGCGTGCTCCGCGCCGCGAAGAAGCTCGACGCGGCAGTCGTGATCGAGGTGGCCAAGTCCGAGAACGACTACTGCTTCGGCAACTTTGAGAACCTGCCCTCCCTGGCCGTCAAGTTCTCCAAGGAGCTCGGCGACGGGGTGGTCTTCGCGATGCACGTCGACCACTACGCCATCAAGGGGCCTGCCGACGTGAACAAGGCCGTGTCCCAGATCCCCACTCTGGTCGAGCGGGGCTGGACGTCCGTCGCCATCGACGCCTCGCACCTCCGCGACTACGACAACCTCATGGCCACGCGCGACGTCGCGATGAGCATCCCGGCCTACCTCGGCCTCGAGGCGGAGGTAGGGGAGATCAAGGGCCCTGGCGTGCTGTCCACGGTCGAGGACGCGCTCTACTTCATAGGCGGGCTGAACGCGTGGGGCATCTACCCCGACCTGCTTGCCATCTCGAACGGCTCTCAGCACGGCACGTATGACACGTCCCTTGGCCAGGCCGAGGGGATCGACCTGCAGCGCACCTTGGAGATAGCCAAAGCCGTGGCCCCGTTCGGCGTGAGCATAGCGCAGCACGGCATCAGCGGCACCGCCCTGTCTAAGGTGGAGGAGTTCCACGAGTTCGGCATAAACAAGGGCAACGTGGCCACACTGTTCCAGAACGTGGTGTTCGGCCTGAAGATGGACCCCGAGACCGGCAACGCCGACACATCGACCGGCTCCTACGTGAAGGAGAGCGGGCGCGGCGTGTCGGACAAGCTGTGGGCAAGCGTGGTGTCTTGGGCTGACGGGGCCGGCATGTCGCGCAAGTCCGGGGACTACAAGAAGGCCAACCTGCCGTTCGGCAAGGCCGTGATGAGCGAGAGCGACGACATAAAGGAGCGCATAGTCGCGGAGACCGAGGAGTGGGCCACCAGGTTCATCAAGGCCATGAAGTCCGAGGGCAGCGCCGAGCGGGTGCTGGAGGTAGTGAACCGCCGCTCCGACCACAACTCCGCGCCTGAGAGAAGGCCTCTGAACCAGCGCTCGAGGTACGGCAGGAGCGCCGCGCCCGACGCAGCGGCGGCAGGCGGCTCCGACGGGAAGGACTACTCGGATTGAGCGGACAGCCCGCGCAAGAGGGGCAGGCCATGTGGCGGGTCATAGCCAAGGGCGGCGTCATCGCCGCCCTTTATGCCGCGCTGACCGTGGTGCTTGCCCCTATTTCCTACGGCCCCGTGCAGTTCCGCATCTCGGAGGCCCTGACTCTTCTGCCGTTCTACGTGCCTGAGGCCGTGCCTGGTCTGTTCGTGGGCTGCGCTATTGCGAACTTTTTCGGGGTCGGAGGAGTTTGGGACGTGGTTTTCGGCTCTCTGGCCACGCTGGTCTCTGCCCTTCTGACGCGCCGCATGCCGACCCTGCCTCTGGCCGCCGTGCCACCGGTGCTTATAAACGCCCTGGTGGTCGGGGCAGTGCTCCACGCCGTGCTGTCCGTGCCGTTCTGGGGTACGTGCCTCTACGTTGGGCTGGGCGAGGCGGTGGTATGCTTCGGGCTTGGGATACCATTGATGAGGGCGCTGAAAAGGCGGGGGATCGTGTGAACGAACCGGTTTTTTACACCTACGTCCTGCTGTGCCGCGACGGGACGTTTTACACGGGCTGGACCTGCGACATGGAGGCGCGGCTCCGCGCGCACAACGAGGGGCGGGGGGCAAAGTACACAAGGGGCCGCCGCCCGGTGAGGCCCGTCCGCGTCGAGACCTTCGCCACGCGCTCCGACGCCATGCGCCGCGAGCGCGAGATCAAGCTTATGACGAGAACAGAGAAGGCGCGGCTGACGCGCGCCGCATATCTGAGCCACGACCGCCCCTTGTAATGCATACCTGTGTCGGCGCGCGTCCTGTCCGCGTTTCACGCGCCGACGCTCGCGAACAGCTTTTTCCGCTTCTGAACCACGCGGTATGCTGGGTTGCTCTCCTTGATGATGCGCTCCAGAACCTCCGGGTCGTCTGGCAGGTGGTAGGTGCATATGGCCAGCTTCGGCGCGAATCGGCGAAGTGTCTCGGCTGCCCCGCGGAGCATCTGCCGCTCTGCCCCCTCGATGTCCGCCTTGATGAAGTCCACGCGGCTCAGTTCGTTCTCCCGGACGAAGTCGTCGATCGTGGTGATGTCGATTGTGCGCTCCTCGCCGGCGTTTCCGGCGAGCGTGGAGTTGCCTCCGGACAAGGGGGCCGCGAAAAACGGCGCCCGCGCCTTCGCATCGCCCAGCCCGGCCCGCACCGGGTGGATGTTCGGGTTGAGCGCTGCTGTCCTCAAGAGGTACTCGAACGTCTCGTCGGTCGGCTCGAAGGCGTAGACGGCTGAGGCGCCCTTGGCCGAGGCGTAGGCTGCGAAGTCCCCGATCCAGCTCCCGGCGTCTATGACCACGTCGCCGGGCTGCACCGTGACGTCCACCTCGGCGTTGCGCAGGCCGTAGGGACCCTCGTTTTCGCCGGGGAGGTCGAACAGCTCCCCCACCACCGATTCGTCGTAGCAGTCCCCGAACTCAACGTAGACGCGCAGAGTGTCGCGGTACGTGCCGCCGAAGAGCTCGTTAGCGACGGCCAAGCGCGGCAGGCGCACCTTGCCGAAGACGTAGCAGCTGTTCCCGGCGTCGAACGAGCAGAGGCCTCGCCGGAAGAGCGATTTTTTGACTCGCGCGGCGAAGGCTCGGTGGTGCAGCCGATGGTTCCTGTCCGTGACGTTCGCCACGGCGTAGTTGAGGTACATAAGGAAGAACTCCCACGGGGTGTAGCGGAGGGCGATCGCTTCGGAGGTGATACGCTTGATGGTTTGGAGCTTGCGAGAGAGGAGGCTCATCGAGGAGCCTCCGGGGTGAGAGGGGCTAGGCTATGGGCGCAAAAGAACGGCCGTGCCGTGCCGTGCCGTGCCGTGCCGTGCCGTGCCGTGCCGTGCCCATTATACAAAGGGCTGGGGGAAAAGCAAGGGGCAAAACCATTGTTTTTTCACTCCTTTTTTCATTGAACAAGGGGGCAGAGCCTTTAATGAACACTCAGAACACTCAGCCCCCTGCCACCTAGAGCGCTGGAGCAAGTCCGCGGGCTTAATCCGGGTCCTTCAGAATCGCTCCCTCGGCGCCGCTCGTCGCGAACGCCCTGTACCGATCTAGGAACGCGCTTCCCGTCGGGAGGTGCGTGCGCTTCGGCAGCGAACCCCGTCGGCGTTCGAGCTCCGCGTCGCTCACCGCGACGTTTATCTTGCGCGCTGGGATGTCGATCTCGATCTCGTCCCCCTCGGCTATGAGGGCTATGTTCCCTCCGACCGCCGCCTCAGGCGAGACGTGCCCGATCGACGCGCCCCTCGACGCGCCGGAGAAGCGTCCGTCCGTCACCAGCGCGACCGTGTTGTCCAGGCCCATGCCGGCCAGCAGCGACGTTGGGCCGAGCATCTCCCTCATACCGGGGCCGCCTTTTGGGCCCTCGCCTCGGATGACAACCACGTCGCCTGGGACGATCTTCTTCTCCATTATCGCCGCCGTGGCCTCCTCCTCGTTCTCGAAGACGCGCGCCGGGCCGCTGTGCCTCATCATCTCCGGCAAGACCGCGCCCTGCTTCACGACGCAGCCCAAGGGCGCGACGTTCCCGAACAGAACCGCTATGCCGCCCTCCTTGTGCACCGGGTCGTCAACGGGGCGTATGACGTCGGGGTCGGTTATTACGGCGCGCCTCAGGTTCTCTCCGACGGAAAGCCCGGTCGCGGTGACAGGCGACGCGTCGAGCAGGCCGGCGTCGGCGAGGCGCTTCATCACGCCCTGAACTCCGCCGGCGTTGTACAGATCATAGAGATAATATTTCCCGCCGGGGCTCATGCTGCATATGTGAGGGGTGCGGCGGCTTATGCCGTCGATGCGCGACAGAGGGACGCTCAGGCCGGCGCAGTGCGCTATCGCCGGGATGTGGAGGCAGGTGTTGGTCGAGCCGCCCAGAGCCATGTCCACGGCCAGCGCGTTGTCCAGCGCCTTGTCAGTCACTATGTCGCGCGGGCGGATGTTCCGTTCGAGCAGCTTCATTATCGCGGCGCCGGCGTCCTTGGCCAGACGCTCGCGCTCCGCGTACACGGCCGGTATAGTTCCGTTGCCGGGCAGGCCGAGGCCGAGCGCCTCCACGACGCAGTTCATCGTGTTGGCCGTGAACATCCCTGCGCAGGAGCCGCAAGTCGGGCACGAGCCTCGCTCCACCGCGGCTAGGCCTTCGTCGTCGAGCGAGCCGGACACGCGCCTGCCCACGGCCTCGAACGTCGAGGACAGGTCAAGGCTTCGCCCTCCGGCGCGGCCAGGCAGCATCGGGCCGCCGCTCACCACGATCGCGGGCAGGTTCAGCTTCAGCGCCGCCATCACCATGCCGGGGGTTATCTTGTCGCAGTTGGTTATCAGAACCAGCGCGTCGAGCGCGTGAGCCTTCGCCATGACCTCTATCGAGTCCATGATCAGCTCGCGGCTAGGCAGGGAGTACTTCATGCCCTCGTGGTTCATGGCTATCCCGTCGCACACCCCGATGGACGGGAATTCAATGGGCAGCCCCCCGAAGGCGTACACCCCGGCCTTCACGGCGGCGGCCAGGCGGTTCAGCTGGATGTGCCCCGGGATTATCCCGTTCCACGAGTTGACCACCCCGACCCATGGGCGGTCGATCTCCCAGTCCGCGTATCCGTCCGCGTATAGAAGCGAGCGGTGCGGCGCGCGCTGAATTCCCTTCTTGACAAAGTCGCTGTTCATAATGTCCTCCCTAAACTACTCCGTAAACCAGGCGCGGCAGGATGAGGGTTATCCAAGGAACGTAGGTCAAGGCGAGCAGCACGGCTATCAGGGCGGCGACCATCGGGACTATCGGGCGGCTGATCTCCTCCAGCGTCAGGCCGGTTATCGCGCTCGCCACGTAGATGTCGATAGCGACGGGCGGCGTCGCCATGCCTATGGCAAGCCCCACGGTTATGAGCAGGCCGAAGTGTATGAGGTTCCCGCCTATGCCGACTATCGAGGGCAAAAATATCGGCGTCAGTATGATCAGAGCCGAGGCAGTCTCCATAAACATGCCCGCTATGAGCAGCATGATGACGATCATAAGGTAGACCATGAGGCGCGAGTCGCCCGCGACGTATAGCATCGCCCGCGCCACAGTGTCTGGTATCTCGTAGAAGGCCAGCTCCCAGCCGAAGATCTTCGCCGTGGCTATGATGAACATTATCAGAGCCGACGTCACGCCGGAGTTCACCACCAGCTTGTAGACCTGCCTGGGCGCCAGCGTCCGATAGATGAACATCGCCACGAACAGGGAGTAGACCACGGCGATCGCCGCGGCCTCGGACGGCGTGAACCAGCCCGAAAATATCCCTCCGAGTATTATGACCGGCGTCATCAGCCCCCAGAGCGCCTTCAGGAAGAGCGTGAGCCGCACCGACAGCGGCCTCCTCTCGCTGGCCGGATAGCCGCGCCTGCGCGCGACGTGCAGCGCGTAGAGGATCAGTATCCCGCCCATCAGCACGCCAGGGACGAAGCCGGCCATGAACAGCTTGCTGACCGGCACCCCGACTATCACGGCGTAGAGCACCATCGGCACGCTGGGCGGTATGACCACGCCGATGGTTCCGGCGGCGGCGATGAGGGCGGCTGAGAAGTCGAGGTCGTAGCCCTTTTCCTTAAGCTGAGGCAGCAGAGCCGAGCCGACCGCCGCAGTGGTCGCGGCCCCGCTGCCCGATATGGCCGCTATGAACATCGACGCGACCACCGAGACTATCGACAGCCCGCCGCGAATCCGGCCAAGCGTGGCCTCAGCGAAGGCAACGATGCGGTCGGATATGCCGCCCTTGGCCAGCAGGTCGCCAGCCAGAACGAAGAACGGCACCGCCACGAGGGCGAAGGAGTTCACGCCGGCGAAGAGGGTCTGAGGCAGGGCCTCGAGGGGCATCCCGTCCAAAACCATCACTATCAGGGCGGAGACTCCTATCGACAGGGCGATGGGCACCCCCAGGACGAGCAGCAGGAGGAACGATATTATGAGCACAGCGCCCATTCTCAGCCGCGCCCCCCTTCCTTTTGGGCTAATCCGTGGACGAGCCCGTCGATCTGCGCCGCGAGGTGCAGGATGACTATGGCGCTCGTCACTGGCAGTATTGCGTACACCCAGCTCATGGACACGGTCATCGCCGTGGCGGTCTGGCCGCGCTCCGTCCAGCAGAGCACGGCGCCGTACCACGCCAGGACGGCGAAGAAGGCCATCCCTATGCAGGCGATGAGGCCGAGGCAGAGCTTCTTAAGCGAGGCCGGCATCGCGTCGAGCAGGAACGTCACGGCGATGTGGGCGCCCCGGTGGAAGGCGACGGCCGTTCCGAGAAACGACGCGGCGACCAGCAAAAAGCACGTCAGCTCCTCCGACCAAGGCAGAGCCCGGAACCAGACGCGCGAGACGATCTGGAGGATGGTGACGACCGTCATCCCCACTATGGACGCGAACAGGGCGACCTCGCATACGCAGTTCACGCGGTCGCTGATGCGGCGCAGCCGTCTCCGAGGGTCAGGAGACGGCGCGGCTGTGGACTGGCTCATCCGCTGCGCTTTGTTTACTTTTATTACTTGGTGTCGAGGATGGACTGGATGAGTTCCTTGCCGAACTGCGGCTCGTACTTCTCGTAGACGCTCTTCACGGCCTCGCGGAACGCGGCGAGGTCGGGCTCGTCCACGACCTCCATGCCCTTGTCCTTGAGTTCCTGAAGCCAGCCGGCCTCGCTCCTGTTGTCGATCTCGCGGTTGAGCGCGGCAGCGTCGAGCGCGGCAGCCTGGACGACGGCCTTCTGCTCGTCGGAGAGCTTGTTCCATGTCCTCATGCTCATCATGATGATGTTCGGGGCGTAGGAGTGGCGCGTCATCGAGAGGTACTTGTTCGACTCGTTGATGTTGTAGGCGACGATGACGTTCAGCGGGTTCTCCTGCCCGTCGATCGTCCCCTGCTGGAGGGCGGTAAGAGCCTCAGTCCAGGCCATAGGCACGGCGTTGGCTCCGAGGGTCGTGAAGGCGTCGAGGTAGATGGGGTTCTGCATCACGCGGATCTTCAGGCCCTTCATGTCCTCCGGCTTGACGACGGGCTTCTTGCTGTTGGTGAGGTTGCGAAAGCCCCTCTCGCCGTAGGCAAGGCCCTTCCAGCCGATCTTCTCCATCTCCTTGAAGAAGCCCTGGCCGACCGGCCCGTCCAAGACCTTGTACGCGTGCTCCGCGCTCCCGAACAGGAACGGCAGGTCAAGGACGCCGAACGACGGCAGGAAGTTGATCACAGGCCCGCCCGTCACGACTGCCATGTCCACCGTGCCCATCCTGAGGCTCTCGAGAAGGTTCCTCTCGTCGCCAAGCTTCGCGTTGGGGTAGATGGTGACCGTTACGTCGCCATTGGTCTTCTCCTCGACGACCTCCTTGAACTTCAGGGCGGCATCGTGGAAGACGTCCTTCTCGTTGATGGCGTGTCCAAGCTTCAGGTTCAGAACGGCGTCGGCTGGCAGCGCCATCAGGCATAAAACGAAAAGCGCGAGAGACATGCGGCACATCTTACAGAGTCCAAACATAACAAAACGCCTCCTAAATTAAGTGAAAAACCGCCCGATGCGGAGCCCGCTTGGGCGGTGTGCTACCTGATGGCGTAGATGCTGCCGTCCGCGCTCCCAAGGAAGACCACGCCTCCCGCGAAGGCCGCGGAGCCGTTGATGCCCCCGCCAGTCGGGAAGGTGAAGCGCGCCGCTCCGGTCGCAGCGTCGAGCACGAAGAACGTCCCCTGCCCCCCGCCGACGAAGACCAATCCGTCCGCCTCCAGCGGCGCGCCTGAGACGCTCCCGCCGCCGGTGTCGAAGGTCCATAACCTTGCTCCGTTTCCTGCGGAGATGGCCTCGACCCTACCTCTGGCCGTGCCGACGAGCACTCGGCCGTTCGCCACGAAGGGCGGGGTCGTGACGGAGTCGCCGACGTTGACGTTCCACTGAGGCACGACGCCCTTTATTCTGACTTTGTGAACTGAGCCGTCCCAGCTTGAGAAGTACACGTTTTCCCCGTCCGACGCCGGGGTGTTGATCGGGCCTCCTGCTCCGCCGCCCCAAATCCGCCGGCCTGACGCCGGGTCGATGGCGCTGAACTTTCCGTTCTGCTCGCCGAGCAGGACGAGCCCGTTGGCGAACGCCGGGGCCGAGCGCAGCTGGCCTTCCGAGACGTACTCCCACCGCGGCGCGCCGGTCTTGAGGTCGAGCGCGACCATCCTGCCGTCGCCCCGCGCGAAGAAGACCATGCCGCCGCCTATGGCAGTCCCGTCTACGACCGTGTCGGCTGCGTCGTCGCCGGGCGAGTGCCTCCAGAGCGGAGAGCCGTCCGCTGCCGCGAGCGCGGTTATCGTCCCGTCGCCCTGAGCGAACACCACGAGCCCGTCAGATACCGTCGGGGTGCCGGCGACAGAGAAGCCGCCTTTGCTAATCCAAGCCCCCTGCCCCGACGCGGCGTACACGGCGTGAAGCGCGCCGGTGTTGTCGCCGGCCAGCACCAGCGGAGGCGGGCCGCCGTAAACGGCGATGCCGCTACCGATGGGCGCAGAAGCTTTGTACATCCAGCCAAGGACTCCCTCGAAGGCCAGAGCTTGTTCTATTTCTGCCAGCGCGGACACGGCGAGACACAGGGCCAGCGCCGGAAGAGAAACGAGAAGAACGCGTTTCATGTGTGTCTTAAGCCTCTATGATTTTAATGTAAATTTTTTCTATGAATTCTGGGGTGACGATTTTCTCCCAGCCATCACCGAAGTGGCTGAGCCAAAGTTTGTCCATGCCGAGCGCGGTCTTGACCATCCTGCCGACGTGAGACGCGTTCACTCCGTAGTCGCGCGCTCGCGGGGCCGGGAAGCGGTTTGTCTCGAGGAAGCGCAGGGTCTCGCTGTAGGCGCCGCAGTCCTCGTATAGGTCTGGGAGGCCAAGCATGGAGATGGTGACGGCCACGCTGTGAGGCAGGGTCGGGGCCGAGTTGCTCAGGCCGTAGGAGATGGCGTGGGCTGCGCCGACGCGCCCCGACACGGAGCTGCTCCCGCCGAGCACGGACGCGCGTGCAGACGCGACGGCCACGGCCCCGTCGTAGTTCGAGAGGTCGCGCGACAGCACAGACCTGGCCAGTTCAAGGCCGTCACGCGCGTCGGCCATGGCGTCGGGCGCGCTGGTCTTGCTGATGGTTATCTCGCGGTGGTGAAAATAGCAGTCCATCATGGTGTAGAAGCGATTGAAGTGCTTGGCGCCCTTCGATAGGGCCGGGTCGATCACGGCAAAGGCGGGCGCGACCAGCGGGGTGTTTATGCCGAGCTTTTTCTCTGGCCCGCGCAGCACGGCTATGGGCGTGAGCTCCGCGCCGGTTCCGGCGAGCGTGGGCATGACCCACACGTCGACGCCGCGCGCCATGTTGAAGCCCCAGCCTTGGTACTCGGCGGAGGGCTTGGGGTTTTTGAGGCATATCCCAACGGCCTTGGCCAAGTCCATCGTGCCGCCGCCGCCCACCCCGACTATGATGTCAGGCTCGCTCTCCCTTTCGTGCAGACCCCGCACGAGCGAGTCTACGTCGCCCGTGCGGGGCTCCGACGCGGTGGCGTCAAACGCGAAGACGTCCCCCTGCTCCCAGAGCTGGTTGAACTCGGCCTGTCCCTTCAGCGCCTTGTCCACTATAAAGAACGGGTGCCTAGCTTTTCTGCTGCCCCCACCGCCGTGAAGCATGGCGAACATCTCGGACAGCCCGTCGCGCGAGAGGAGCACTCGTGTCGAGACGTCCGTCCTCCACCAGCGCACGCCGAAGTCATCGGACATGGCTTAGGCCTCGACGCCGCTTATGCGGTCAGAGCCGGCCTTGATTCCGAGCTTGGTCAGGTCCTTAGTCTTCAGGACGTCCCACTTGAGGTTCAGCACCAAAAGGAACAGGGCGGAGAAGGCGTCCACCCTCCATGATGCGCTCTCCTTCTCGAATGTGTCGCGCACCGACCTGAGCTGGGCAAGACCCTTGTTTCCGGCGTCGAGATCGGCCAAGAACTTTCTGACCTCGTCTATGGTGTCTATGCCGGCGGCGCGGAATATCTTGAACAGGTAGTCGAAGCTCTCCTTCATGTAGTTCGGCGTCGGGACGAATATGCGGAAGCCGGCCTCGACGACCGTCGTGCCCCACTTGTCTATGGCGGCGCTTTGCTCGGAGTTGAAGAAGGCGTAGAGCTCCTCCTCGGTGTAGGTCCTCTGGGCCGCTATCGACGCCCCAGGGCGCGGCGACGCGTAGCCGTCGGTCAGGCTCACGCTCTGAGCCTCCGAGCGCAGCGAGAGGAACCCCTCGTCTGCCTCCTCAAGGATCG
Source organism: Synergistaceae bacterium (assembly GCA_031272145.1). Lineage (GTDB taxonomy): Bacteria > Synergistota > Synergistia > Synergistales > Aminobacteriaceae > JAISUL01. Next base: position 12,205 of record JAISUL010000080.1, on the reverse strand, counting down.
CGGCCAGGCGGAACAGCTTCCTTTTATACTTGTTCTCGGAGATGGAAACCGGCTGCGAGTTCAGGCGCCTCGATATGATGGCCCATGTCTCCTGGAGGAGCGAGCGTATCTCAAGCTTGAACGAGAGGTTTTTGTACTTCCTCCACTCCGGCGAGGAGGAGCGACCCTCGGACAGGGAGAGGACGTAGAACGCCGCGGGGTAGCCGAAGCGGAAGGGGTCCTCCAGCACGGCAGATGGCATCGATACGTCCGGGTCAACGTCGAACTCGGAGCATATGATCTCCTCGACCTTCGGAACGTCCTCAGAAAACCGCAGCAAGACACGAACGGTGACGAGGTCCGGTATCGCCTCGACGCTAGGCACAACCTCCGGATACGGGACAACGTCGGAACCTATGACCTCGGCCTCCAGAAGGCCTGGCACCGCGTCGCCGAACAGATCGACGGGCGTCCGTGCCCTGCAGTCAATGTCGCAGATCTCGATGTCCTCCCGCTCCGCCAGGTTTTGGACGAGGTTGCGGACGCGGATGGAGTACTCCTCATATAGAGAGAGTTTCTCCACGTAATCGACGCTAAGCTCGTCAATATGATGTTTATCCAACGCTATCACCCCAGTTTGAACGTCGGGGGAAAGAAAACTCCCCGCTAGAAATTCCCCTGACAAGTCCTCGCCCCCGCGGGAAAAGACGCTCCTCATAATAGCGCCCTCCCGCACGAAAGTCAAGGAGCGTTCTTATCCCCTGACCTGACCTTCGCCGTAAATTATGAACTTGACAGACGTGAGCTGCTCCACCCCCATAGGGCCCCTCGCGTGGAGCTTCTGCGTGCTGATGCCTATCTCGGCGCCGAAGCCGAACACGCCGCCGTCGGTGAACCTCGTCGAGGCGTTGACGTACACCGCCGCCGCGTCCACCCTCGCGAGGAAGGCCTGGGCGTTCGCGTAGCTGTCCGTCACTATCGCCTCGCTGTGGCCGCTGCCGTAGCGAGTTATGTGCTCTATCGCCTCGTCGAGGCCGCCCACGACCTTCACGGCCAAGATCAGGTCGTAGAACTCCGTGCCCCAGTCCTCCTCCGAGGCAGCCTTCACCGAGGGCAGGGAGACGAGCCTCCTAGACTCCTCGTCGCAGCGTAGCTCCACGCCCCTCTCGGCCAGGGCCGCGAGCCCGACGGGGAGGAAGCGCGGCGCTATGTCCCTGTGCACCAAAAGCGTCTCCATGGCGTTGCACACGGCTGGCCTCTGGCACTTGGCGTTGACCGCGATGTCCACCGCCATGCCGACGTCGGCGGAGGCGTCGACGAACGTGTGGCAGTTGCCCTCGCCGGTCATTATATACGGAACGCGGGCGTTTTCGGCCACCGAGTCCTTGAGTTTTTTGCCGCCGCGGGGTATGAGAACGTCGAGGTATGGAAGCCGCATCAGGGCGATGGAGGACTCGTGGTCAGTGGTCGCCAGGAGCTGTACCGCGTCAGCCGGGGCGCCCGCGCCCGCCGCCGCCTCGGACAGCAGGCCCGCTATGGCCTCGTTCGAGCGCAGAGCCTCGCGCCCCCCGCGCAGGATCACCGCGTTGCCGGACTTCAGGCAGAGCCCGGCCGAGTCCGCCGTGACGTTCGGCCTCGCCTCGTAGATTATCCCCACCACGCCGAGCGGCACCCGTATCTTGCCGATCCTTATGCCCTTCTCGCCGTTCCACATCTCGAGCACCTCGCCCACCGGGTCGCGGAACTCCGCTATCTCCTCCAGCCCGGCCGCCATGCCCTCGACGCGCTCGTCGTTCAGGGCGAGGCGGTCGAGCAGGGCGTTCGTGAGCCCGGCCTGCCTCCCGTCGTCGAGGTCGAGGCGGTTCTGGGCGAGGATATGCGGCGCCCCGGCCCTAAGCGCCCTGGCCATGGCCCGGAGCGCGGCGTTCTTCGTCTCGGTCGGGGTCACGGCCAGGAGCCGCGCCGCCTCCCGTGCCCTCCTGCCCATTTTCTCCAGCCCGGCCAACGTTGTGTCCACAGTGCCGCTCATCCAGATCAGTCCTTCGACAAAACTTTGAACATCAGGAGAGCCGTGCCCTCTATGACCGGCGATCCGTCCTCCTTGCGGCAGGTCGTGGAGAGGCGCACCCGGTACTTAGCGGGGATCAGCTCCGTTATCTCTGCCGCCGCGGTGATCGTGTCGCCTATGAAGACCGGCGCCACGAAGCGCAGGGTCTGCTCCATGTAGACCGCGCCCGGCCCCGGCAGCTTCGTGCCCATCACGGCGGATATAAACCCCGCGCCCAAGCTGCCGTGGGCTATCACGCGCCCGAACCGCGTCTTGGCTGCGAAGTCCGCGTCCACGTGCACGGGGTTGAAGTCCCCGGTCACCTCGGCGAAGCGCCTCACGTCGTCCTGCGTCACGGTGCGGGTCAGCTCGTCCCTCATGCCCACCGCAAGGTCGGAGTACACGTACCTCACGCGCGCCATCAAGAAAACCCCCTCCTCTTTGCCTTCCTATTTTATCTTCTTGACCTTGGCGCCGGGGTAGTAGTGCCCCAGAATCGCCTCGGCCTTCCAGCCCTGCTCGGCAAGAGCCATGGCACCCCACTGCGACAGCCCGACCCCGTGCCCCCAGCCGCTGCCGCGAAACACGAACGCACCGTTCTCGAACGGAATAACGTACCCGGCCTCCACGCCGGTCTTCCGAACAGATGCCGTCTTTTCCTTAGACGCCTTGGCTGCCTTGGGGGCCGAGAACTCGGATAGAGCCGGGACGTCCGCCTTTTTACTGGCCTTTGCCTTGCTCGCGCGGCGCTGCAGCCCGATGGCCAGGTAGTTTTTCTTGCTGTCGGGGTTCCTCAGCATGTCCATCAGCTCGTAGGTCGTGAATATCCCCTCGCTGGTCATCTGCGAGAGCGTATCATCATCCGACGGCGCTGTGAGAGTCGGGAGCACCGTGGCCGTGGATTTTGTGGTCTGGGGCGCGGCTTTGCTTGTCTTTACTGCCCCGTTTATGAGCATCGTGCTCTTCATTAGGTTCACCCCGACGGCGTTTCGGAGGCTGTCGGCGTCCACCGCGGCGGACTTCCCGTTCGCGCCTCGGAATGTCAGGGACACGGCGCGGCCCCCTGCGTCGACCTCGGAGACCTTGATCTCCTTCACATCGCCGACGTTCAGCTTGAGCTTGGACAGGACGGAGCGTGCCTGAGCCGGCGTGAGCTTGAACGTCCACTCATGGTTCGGGGACTTGTACTCGGCCAGCTCCCTAACTCCCCTCAGGTACGGGACTCGGCTGCCCCAGACGTGCGCGTTGTCGGCCGTGTGGCCTCCGCTGTCGGAGTGGAACGGGGTGAAGGCGAGGTCGCCGCCGTAAGTGACGACCTCGCCTGCCGTATCGTCCACCGCGCGGTTCGTCAGAGCCGTCTCCGACCCGGCGCCCCTGTAGACCTGGTCGGAGGCCGTGTCCACGACGTCATAGCCCCTGGAGGAGCGGCTCATACTGCGCCTCAGCACGTAGGTGCGCGAGATGATCGCCTGAACCCTCAGGTACTCCCAAGACCTGAGCGACCCGATCTCGGCCGGCAGCACGCCCTTGACGTAGTCCTCAAGGCCGAGCACGTTCACGAGAGCGAAGCTCTTGTCGAGCAGCATAGCCCCGCGGTAGCTCCTGCCCCCGTACTTCAGGAGGCCGCCCTTATCGGAGACGACGCGGACGGGCAGCGCGTAGCGGCTCTTCCCGACGGCAGCGTGCGACCCGGACTTGACCAGCACCGCGGATTTTCCGAGAGAATGCTTCTTCTTAGATGCGTCCACGAGCGTCATGTTCGCGTCCGATGCGAGGGTTATCTTGGACGCCCCGGCGGATAGCCGCACGTACACGTCCCTTGCCTCCGCGGCGCGCACCGGGCAAAGCGAGAGGAGACAGAATATGGCCAGCGCAAATAAGAATGAAAACTTATGGGTCAACTTTCTTCTTCCTCTTCCTCCGAGGTGAAGAGTGGCATGTTGCGCACCCAGTCCTCAGGCGGAGTGATGCCCATCCTGGCGTAGCCGTTCGCGGTCGCGCGGCGTCCCCTGGGCGTCCTCTCGAGGAAGCCCATCTGGATAAGGTACGGCTCGTAGATGTCCTCTATGGTGCGGGCGTCCTCGTTTAGGGCGGCGGACAGGGTGGCCAGGCCGACCGGGCCTCCGCTTCCCGTGATCGCCCTCAGTATCCTGCGGTCGCCGTCGTCGAGGCCGTCCGGGTCTATCTCCATCATGTCCATCGCCCTCCTGGCCAGGGCGGCCGTGATCGCTCCCTCGCCCTTGACTGCCGCGACGTCCCTCACGCGGCGGAGGAGGCGCAGCGCCACCCTCGGAGTTCCTCGCGAGCGCCGCGCTATCTCCTCCGCTGCCTCGCGCGATATTTCCACGCCGAACGAGGCGCTTCCCCTCTCGACGATCGCCGTGAGCTCCGCCTCGCCGTAGAGGGACAGCTGCTCGACTATGCCGAAGCGCGCCCTGAGCGGTGACGTGAGCAGCCCAAGCCTCGTCGTGGCGCCGCAGAGCGTGAAGCGCGGCAGGGTCAGAGTCAGGGTCTTGGCGAGAGGCCCTTTGCCCAGCACGATGTGAAGAGCGAAATCCTCCATGACCGGGTAGAGTATCTCCTCCACCTGGGCTGGGAGGCGGTGTATCTCGTCTATGAAGAGCACGTCGCCTGGCTCGACGTTGGAGACTATCGCGGCGAGGTCGCCGGCCCGCTCAAGGGCTGGGCCGGTCGTCACGCGCAGCTGGCCTCCCATCTCGTGGGCTATGATGCCGGCGAGCGTGGTCTTGCCCAGGCCGGGCGGCCCGTAGAAAAGGGCGTGGTCGAGCGGCTCGCCCCTGCCGCGCGCCGCCTGGATGTACACGGCCAGCTTCTCCCGCAGCCTCTCCTGCCCTATGAACCCGTCCAGAGAGACGGGGCGTATCTTCATGTCCTCCGGCGATCGCGCAGGCGAGAAGAAGCGCTCCTTGCCTTCCCCGTGCTTTTCAATTCCGCCTTCGGGTTTACCGTTCGGCATGTTTTCGGTCAAATCTCCCTATAATTTTACGGTTGTGAACGTTATGAGGCATTGTAACATAGGCGGCAGGCGGGGATGACATGATTAGGCGAACGGATATTTCCCGCACAATCCGAAAGGTGGAAAGCGTTTGAACATGACGGATAACGAATGCGAAAGACCGCGCCCCGATGACGCGGGCGGAGAGGAGGAAACGCGCGCCTTCGCCTCGTTCGGCGTGAGGGACGAGCTCCTGAGGGCCATAGCCAGAAAGGGCTTCACCTCCCCGACCCCCGTTCAAGAGAAGGTTCTGGAGACCGACTGCCGCTCCTCCGACCTGATCGTCAGGGCCAAGACTGGCTCGGGGAAGACGCTGGCGTTCCTGCTGCCGCTTCTTCAGGACATGGAGATAGGCGAGAGAAGGCCGAGGGTTCTGATCCTGTCCCCCACCCGCGAGCTTGCACAGCAGATCGCGAGGGAGGCCGAGTGGCTCGTGCGCTTCATGGACGTCTCGGTCGTCTCGCTAGTCGGAGGGCTTGAGATGTCGCCGCAGCTTCGGGCTCTGAGGGACGGGGCCGCGATAGTCGTCGGGACGCCTGGGCGCACGCTAGACCACGTTCAGAGGGGCAGCCTCGACACGTCGGGCATAGCGAGCGTAGTCCTCGACGAGGGGGACCAGATGCTCGACATGGGCTTCCGCGAGGAGCTTGAGGGCATACTCGACTCCCTGCCCAAGGAGCGAAGGACGTGGCTCTTCTCCGCGACGATGCCGCCGGAGGTAAGGGAGCTGGCCAAGCGCTACCTGAGGGAGAACCCTCGCACCATCTCCCTCGTGAAGGACGGGGAGCAGCACGAGGACATAGTGCACCGAGTGTACATGGTGCCGTCGCGGAAGCGGTTCGAGGGGCTGGTGAACGTCCTGCTTTGGGAGCGCCCCAAGCGCAGCCTGATGTTCTGCCACACGAGGCTCGACTCCATAGAGGTGGCTCAGAGGCTTCAGGACGAGGGATTCAACGCCGCGGCGCTCCACGGCGAGATGACCCAGAGGGAGCGCAACGCGGTGCTGAGCTCGTTCAAGTCCGGCTCGATGCCGCACTTGGTCGCCACGAACGTGGCGGCGCGCGGGCTTGACGTCGAGGGCGTGACCCACGTGATACAGTTCGGCCTGCCGGACGACCGCGACACGTTTGTGCACCGCAGCGGGCGCACGGGGCGCGCCGGGCACGAGGGGATAAACCTGATCCTGCTGTCCCCCGTGGAGGTCGGGCGGTTCAAGATGATGCTCCGCTCGACGCAGATGAAGGTCGAGTGGATGGACGCGCCGGGCCTCGACATGATCCGCGCGGTTCAGCGCGACGTGGCCGAGGAGAAGCTGCTCACGTCCCAGGTGGACGACTCATATCTGGAGTGGGCGTCCGACCTGCTGGAGCGGGCCGAGGCCAAGGTGCTCGTGGCCAAGCTGCTTGACGCGCTCAACTCGCGCATGTCCAAGGGCTACAGCCTGAACTCCGACCTGCAGCGCGAGAGGGAACGCAGGCAGCGCCCGGCCCGCGACGAGTTCGGTGGCAGGCGCGCGCGGCCCCGCGGCACTATGACGCGCATGAGGGGCAACGGCGCCAAGGACGTGGGGCGCATACTGAATGCCCTTTGCTCGGTGCTGAAGGTCGAGCGCCAGGAGGTTGGGGCCATAAGGCTGAAGGACGACTACGTCATGGTCGAGCTACTGCCCGAGGCCATGTCGAAGCTGGAGCAGGGACGCGCCGGCCTGGCGAAGTGGGGGCTGTTCATAGACGACGCGCCAGTCGCAAGCGCCCCATACCGCCCGCGGGGCTCGGTCAGCGACAGACGGGTGCGCAGGAAGGCCTCCTGATTCACCCAGCTTCCTTTATATAGCTTCCTTATCTAGCTTCCAGATACGGCAAGGGGTTCACGGCCTTGCCGTTTTTTCTTACCTCGAAGTGCAGGTGATGCCCGACGGCGCGCCCCGTGCGCCCGACCAAGCCGACGATGGCTCCGCGCTTAACGGCCTGGCCCGGCCTGACCTTGACGCTGGAGCAGTGGGCGTAGAAGCTGCTTATGCCGCCGCCGTGGTCGATCGTGACGGAGTAGCCGTAGCCGCGGTACTTTTTCCCCGCCTGAGTCACGACCCCGTCCATCGCCGCCTTTATCGGCGTCCCCTTCGGCACCGGGATGTCTATGCCCATGTGCATGCGTCCCTTCTTCCCGCGCCTGCCGTAGCCGGAGGATATTTTCCCGTTCACCGGCCATGTCATGCGGAACGACGATGGCTTCAAGTCCAGCTTCGGTTGGCTGGGCTGGCTCGGCGGCTGGGACGGCTTCTGCGGCACCGGCGGGCTCGGCTGAACGGCTGGGGGCTTCGGCCTCTGCTCGCGCGGGGTGAGGCCCTTGATGTTCAGGTCGCTCGTGTCCCTAGGCACTCCGTGGAGCTTGACCGTGACCAAGCGATCGTTGGCGTCCGCCGAGGCGATGCCCTTCTCCGCGTATATCTCCGACAGGCGTCCGCCCGACTCTTGCGTGCCCCCTGCGCCCCCCGCATCTCTCGCTTCGTCCGCGAAGGACGGAGTGATCAGCAGAATCCAAGCCAAACACGTCAGAACGGCCGCGTGTCTTAGGCACCCCAAAGCGCCGCGCTTCTCGTGGTTCACTATATCGACTCCCCTACGTATAATCGCTGGCTTCGACATCCGGATTGTATCATATATATATCACCGCTGGGCACTGGTGCGCATAGAGGGAGGCGCTGTCATCTTGCGGCATCTAGACCACTTATGGCCACACTTGCATATTCTCGAGGAACTGAAACGGCGCGGCGTCGAGCAGGCTTGGCTCGTCGGAGGGGCAGTGCGCGACCGCGTGTCGGGAATGGCCGAGGCCGACGTCGACGTCGTGTGCTCGGAGACCGACATCGGCGCTCTGGCCAGAAAGACCGGCGGAGTCGTGGTCGGCAGGCGGGACGCCACGGTCTGCGCCGTCCTGTCCGGCCTGGGCATGCCGGCCCCGATGGCCGTGGACATAGCCCCTCTGACCGGCGGATCGATCGAGCAAGACCTCGGGCGGCGCGACTTCACCGTGAACGCCATGGCCGTCGACTCCGGTGGGAACCTAATCGACCCCTTCGGCGGGGAGGCGGACGTTCAGGCCAAGGTGCTGCGCCTCGTGCCGTCGGCTCCGGCGTGGCTGCCGTACGAGGCCGACCCGGTCAGGGCGGTCAGATTACTGCGCTTCGCATGCTCGCTGGGGTTCCATATAGATGAAGACACCGCCGCCGTCACCAAGGGGTTCGTGAAGCACCGCGGGGGCCTTCTAATTCGAGTTCCACGCGAGCGGCTGGGGAAGGAGTTTCTGAAGGGGTTTGAGTCGCGCCCCCACGAGTTTCTCACGCTTCTAGACGGGTACGGCCTGCTGCCGCTCGTCCTGCCGGAGGTCGAGGCTATGAGGGGAGTAGCTCAGCCGGCGGAGTTCCACCCTGAGGGCGACGTTTTGGCCCACACGTTCCGCGTGCTGGCCGAGGTTCAGAGCAGGGGGAAGGATACGATTCTGGCTCTCGCCGCGCTTCTGCACGACGCCGGCAAGCCGGTCACGGCTCGTCCGCACCCGAAGCGCGACCACGTCTGCTTCTTCGGGCATGAGACGGAGGGGGAGGCGATAGCGCGCGCGACCCTGACCTCGTGGGCTGCCCCGGGGAAGCTGGCCGATCGGGTGGCAGCCTTGGTGCGCTGCCACATGACGCCGGGCGGGAACGTGACCGAGCGCACCTGCGTCAGGCTCATACGCTCGCTGGGGGCCGAGGACGCCGAGCGCCTTTTTGCGCTAGCGATGTGCGACGCTCGTGGTTCGATGGGCGAGGGGACGAACATAGCCGAGGCGCGAGTGATGCTGCATAGGGTTATGGAGAACTTTTCTGAAGCCGGAGCCGGAGCCGGAGCACATGCTCTGCCTTTGAACGGGCATGACGTCATGAGGCTGCTCGGCATACCGCCTGGCCGCGCGGTCGGGCGCGTGCTGGAGGAGCTGGACGGAGCGGTCGGGTCCGGCGAGGTGAGGACAAGAGAGGATGCCGAGAGATTCGTGCTGGGTTTGGCAGCCGATCGCCTGCTATAATGCCGCCACCGACCGAGTCCTCGACAAGACAGGGGGTTCTATAAATGGCAGATTTCAACATTCCGCGGCTGGTCGCGGAGTATTACACGAACAGGCCCGACCCGTCGGAGCCTTCGCACTTGGTGTCCTTCGGCACGTCGGGGCATCGCGGGTCGCCGGAGCGGCACAGCTTCAACGAGGCACACATAGCCGCGATCGCCCAGGCCGTGGCCGAGCACCGCAAGGGCGCCGGGGTGACGGGCCCGCTCTTCATAGGCATGGACACTCACGCCCTGTCCGAGCCCGCGCTTCGCACGTGCGTCTCGGTCTTTGCCGCGCTGAACGTCGAGTACGTCGTCCAGAGCGACCTGAGTTACACCCCAACTCCGGTTATATCCCGCGCCATCCTGGTCTGGAACCGCGAGCGGGCCGACAAGGGCTTGGCCGACGGGATCGTGATAACCCCGTCGCACAACCCGCCGAACGACGGAGGCATCAAGTACGACCCCCCGTCCGGCGGCCCTGCCTCGCCCGAAACGACCAAGGCCATCCAGACGAGGGCGAACGCACTTATAAAGGAAGGCTTTGAAAAGATCCCGAGTGTTCCGTTCGAGCGCGCCATGCAGGCTGGGCGCTTTTACGACTACGTGCTGCCGTACGTTCACGACCTGCGCAGCATCGTCGACATGGACGTTATACGCGAGTCCGGCGTCAGGCTGGGCGTCGACCCCATGGGCGGCGCCGGGGTCGGGTACTGGGAGCCCATCGCAACGATATACGGCCTGCGCAACCTCGAAGTCGTGAACAAGCGCGTCGACCCGACGTTCTCCTTTATGCCGCCAGACCACGACGGGAAGATACGCATGGACTGCTCGTCCCCCTGGGCTATGGCCGGATTAGTGTCCGTGATGGACAAGACGCCTTGTCCATTCGACGTGGCGTTCGGCAACGACACGGACTTCGACCGCCACGGGATAGTCACGCCGGAGGGCCTGATGAACCCCAACGCATATCTGGCCGTCGCGATACAGCACCTGTTCGTCACCCGCGCCTCGTGGAAGAAGACCGCCGCCGTCGGCAAGACGCTGGTCTCAAGCTCGATGATAGACAGAGTGGCAGCCGGCATCGGGCGCACCCTCATCGAGACGCCCGTGGGGTTCAAGTGGTTCGTCGACGGGCTGCTTGACGGCTCGATGGGCTTCGGAGGCGAGGAGAGCGCCGGGGCGTCGTTCCTGAGGAAGGACGGCGGCGTATGGACGACGGACAAGGACGGCTTCATTATGGACCTGCTTGCCGCGGAGATAACGGCAGCGACAGAGCAGAACCCCGCCCTGCATTACGCGGCTCTTACGTCGAAGTACGGCAGCCCGGTCTACGCCCGCGTCGACGCGCCCGCGACGCCCGCGCAGAAGGACGCGTTAGGGAAGCTGTCGCCCGACATGGTGAGAACCAACTCGCTAGCCGGCGAGAAGATCACCGCGAAGTTGACGAACGCCCCAGGCAACGGCGCCCCGATAGGCGGCCTGAAGGTAGTGACCGAGAACGGCTGGTTCGCCGCCCGCCCGTCCGGCACGGAGGACATCTACAAGATCTACGCCGAGAGCTTCAAAGGCGAGGCGCACCTGAAGATGATTCAGGACGAGGCGCAGGAGATCGTCTCGGAGGCGATAAAGTAGGGGCGGAGTTTTTTCAGTTTGGAGGAAAAAATAGTGGTTTTTACGGATGCGCTGAAAACGATTTTGAGTAAAATGGGTCGCCGGTCGCCGGTCGCCGGTCGCCGGTCGCCACACTATTGTCTATGACCACACCGTTTTTCAGCAGCCTTACGGCGGCATTTCCCGTTATTTCACGGAGCTGATCAGCCGCGTAGCGGTTTGCCCGCCTCCCGACTTTGACGTCCGCGTCTTCATGGGGCTGTTCCTCAACCGCTACGGGCTGAACCGCGCGCTGAAAAACTCGGCTGCCCGTGTATGGGGGGTTCCCGTGCCCATCATACCGCGCACTGGGGTGCTGAGGCGCGCTGCCAACGACGCCGTGTGGCGGCTGTTTGCGGCTCGTTTCGCCCCGTGCGGCGGCGCGGGCTGCCTCTATCATCCCACCTATTACGACGTTCACGGCCTCCCGAAGGCCAAGAAGGTGTTCACCGTCCACGACTTTACGCACGAGAGGTTCCCGGAGCTGTTCCGAGGCGACGACACCCCCGCGCAAAAACGCCGCGCCTTCGAGATGGCCGACGCCCTCATATGCGTCTCGGAGGCAACGAAAAGAGACCTGCTCGATATGTATCCCGTCCGTCCCGACTGCGTGGTCAGGGTCATCTATCACGGCTTCAGCGGAGCTTCCGAGGACGCGAAGACGGCTCCGGCCTGCCGCCCCGCTCGGCCGTATTTCCTGTTCGTGGGGCCGCGGTTCGCGTACAAGAACTTCGGGCGCATGGCCGAGGCCTTCGCGTCCTCCGCCGCGCTTCGAGGGCGGCGACGGCGTTCTGTCCGGCCTGTACGAAAACGCTGCGGCCTTCGTCTACCCGTCGCTGTGGGAGGGCTTCGGGCTTCCGATCCTTGAGGCCATGAGCCGCGGCTGTCCGGTCGTCGCGTCAAACGCTAGCTCCATACCGGAGGTGGCGGGGGACGCAGCTTTGCTGTTCGACCCGGCTTCGACAGACGACATAGCCGACAAGATGCTCCGCGCCGCGACTGACGCACAGCTTCGCTCCGCCCTAGTGGAGGCGGGCCGGCGGCGCTGCCGCCTCTTCTCGTGGGACCGCTGCGCCTCGGAGACCCTGGATTTGTACAGGCACCTACGGCCATAAAAAATGAAGTAAGGAGAAGACAAGCCTGCTGACGGCGTCCGGCCTGAGGTAGAATTATGCCCTCAAGGGAATGTGGCGGAGATGATAGACGCGAGGGGGATTATTAAATGACCGACCAGAGGCTGGACAGGAGTTGGAAGGACGTAATAACGCAGAACCCCGACGAGGCGCTGGAGTTTTTCACTCCATCCCTCGCCGCCGAGCTGGACCGCTCGCGGGAGATCGTCTCCTGCTTCCCCGAGCATCCGGCCGTGGGAGGCGCGTCGAACAAGGGCATGAGGGTTTCAGACATCTGCCTGCGCCTGCCCCTGCT
>JAISUL010000033.1 GCA_031272145.1 Synergistaceae bacterium | reverse complement strand
CGGCTGGCCGAGGAGTCAGTAGTGGCGGGCTTCTGCGGGCGCGATGTGAAGAACGCGGTCATTGAGGCGGCGGTGCGCACAGCCCAGCAGGGGGGCGAAAGCCTGACCCTCGACGGCCTTCTTGTGTCCATCCAGCGAATCAGGGACGCACGGCCCAATTCATCCACTCCCCTCACCGAAGATGATAAAAATAAAGCTTGCCACCGCGGTCAAAGAGGCGTTAGAAAACAAAAAGAACGTCAAACGCCGTGAGGAGATAGAGGTGTCGTTTACATGAACAAAAAGAGTGTGTGCATGGCCGCGCTGCTGGCGGCACTGGCGATCGCGGCGGGCGGGCGGAGAAGACGACGGCATCATGGACGACGTGATGATCCCGTGCTTCAAGGACGGAAAGTACAGCGAGGGGCTGCTGGAGGGGGTTAAAGCCGTCATCGCAAATATTACAAACCCCGCGCCGTGGTGGGAGCTCGCGCGGCGGGGGTGCGAGTGGGAAGTGGTGAGGGCGGCTATTGCCGCCGCCCTCTTAAAATAAGCTTCTCTTCGGTTCCGATACTTCCGACACGTCGGTGGGGTAGTAGCCGTTGAAGCAGGATACGCACATCCTTTGTCCCTCTGGGTCGCCTACTGACTCAAGCAGGCCTGGGAGCGTCAAATAATGCAGGGTATCGGCGCCTATTTCCTGCCTTACGTCGTTCTCGGACATATACGATGCGATTAACTCCTTGCGTATCGAAGTGTCTATGCCGTAATAGCACGGGTGTGTTATGGGCGGCGACGACACGCACATGTGAACCTCGGAGGCGCCGGCTGCGCGCAGGAGGCCGACTATTCTTGCGCTCGTCGTGCCCCTCACTATCGAGTCGTCTATCATGACAACGCGCTTGCCCTTTAGGTTCTCGCGCAGGGGGTTCAGCTTCATCTCGACGGTGGACTTGCGCGCGGCCTGCTCCGGCAGGATGAACGTCCGGCCAACGTAGCGGTTCTTTATCAAGCCCTCGGCGTATGGGATGCCGCTCTCGGTGCTGAAGCCCAAGGCCGCGGCTATGCCTGTGTCCGGCACTGGGACAACTACGTCCGCCTGAACTTTTAACTCGTCGAACTCCGCCGCAAGCCGGCGTCCCATACGATGGCGCGACTGCCACACGTTCAGGCCGTCTATCACGCTGTCGGGGCGGGCGAAGTAGATGTACTCAAACACGCAAAAGGCGCGCTTCACAGGGCGGTGGCGCAGGCGAAGCGACCTTATGCCGGCGTCGTCTATTATCACGGCCTCGCCTGGCTCGACGTCGCGGATAAACGCCGCTCCGACGGCGTCTAGGGCGCAGCTCTCGGAGGCAAGGACGTACGAGCCGTCTGACAGTCCACCTAGGCACAGTGGGCGGAAGCCGTGCGGGTCGCGCGCCCCTACAAGCGAGACGGAGCCATGGTCTGGCAGCAAGCCGGTTCCCACTGTCAAGACAAGGCTGTAAGCGCCCTCGACGCTTTCAAGGCCGCTTAGTATTTTCCCGTCAACTGTCGTAGCAGTGCTGACTGCCATCATATTCAGCATCATCTCGCTGTCAGACGTCGACTGGAACAGGCAGCCGCGGCTCTCGAGGCTGCGGCGCAGCGTGTCGGTGTTGGTAAGGCTACCGTTGTGCGCAAGGCCTATGAAGCCGCCGCCCCGAATGGCCGCCATCATCGGCTGGATGTTGGCAAAGGAGCTGCCTCCGAACGTCGAGTACCTCACGTGCCCGATGGCGCAGTTCCCGTTCAGGCTCGGCAGCCGCGCTCTGAAGGCGTCGACCATGAGTCCGGCGCCCTTCTCAATGTCCACGTGGAGGCCGTCAGTAACCATAATGCCGGCGCTCTCCTGACCGCGGTGCTGAAGCGCAAACAGACCGGTGTAGCAGATGCCGGCGGCGTCCCTCTGCGCCGTGAACCTCTTCTCGGACGCTCGGAACCCAAAGACCCCGCATTTCTCGTGGAGATTCATTATAATGCCGCCTCCAAGCCGGAGCGCCAGGCGTTTGTCAGGTCTGACAGGGGACAGTTGACAAGCGCCGCGCCGTTGTACTCAATAGAGACGCGGTCGCCGCCGACTGTGCCGAGCATCGTGTACGGAAGAGCGGAAAGGGCATCCAAGACAGCCGGAAGGTTCTTTTGCTCGACCGAAATGACCGCACGAGACTGGCTTTCCGAGAAAAGAGCGGCGGCGGGCGACAGGTTCTCCCAGCGCCATTTTAACGACACGCCCAGGCCGCCGACCGCCGCGCTTTCGACGATGGTCACTATTACTCCCCCGTCGGAGCAGTCGTGGGCGGAGGCAAGCAGCGGGGCGGTGTTGATAAGGAACGAGTGCAGCGCCTTCTCCGCTGCGAAGTCGAGGCGCGGGACGGCGCCCTCGTCGCGGCCTGTCAGCATATAATGGAGCTCCGACGCGCCGAGCTCGTCCAGAGTTTCCCCGACAAGCAGCACAGCGTCGCCCTGGTGCTTGAAGCCTATCGTAACGGCCTTTGCCACGTCGTCTATTACCCCCACCATGCCAATGGTCGGGGTGGGGTATATTGCTACTCCGTCGTACTCGTTGTAGAAACTGACGTTGCCGCCGGTCACGGGTGTATTAAACGCCTCGCATGCCTCCGCCATGCCGTCCGTCGCCTGCACGAACTGCCAGTATATCTCGGGCTTTTCGGGGTTGCCGAAGTTGAGGCAGTTTGTTATTGCCAGCGGGCGGGCGCCGGTACATGCCACGTTGCGCGCGGCCTCGGCCACGGCAATTGCTCCCCCCCTGCGCGGGTTCAGGTAGACGTAGCGGGCGTTGCAGTCAACGGACAAGGCCATGCCCTTCTCGGTGCCAGGCAGGCGCATCACCGCCGCGTCGCCGCCCGGCCTCACCACCGTCCTTACTCCGACCGTGCTGTCGTACTGCCGGTAAACAAACCGCTTCGACGCAATATTAGGCGTAGCAATAAGCCGCAGTAGTAAGGCGGGGATGTCATTACTATTCCGCGTGATGGACAGATCGGCGTTGCTCAGCTTGCGAAAATACTCCGGCTCTGAGTAGGGGCGGACGTTTACCGGGGCGTCGTCCGTGAGGAACTTGGCTGGTATGGACGCCAGTATTTCTGCTCCACGCTTGATTGTGAAGTTCCCGTCCCCCGTGACCTCTCCTATTGCCGACGCGGCCAAATCCCACTTCTCGAAGACTGCGGCGATGTGGTCGACCTTTGACGGCTCGACAACCATCAGCATGCGCTCCTGGGACTCCGAAAGCATGATCTCCCACGGCTCCATGCCGGTTTCTCTCAGCGGGATTTTATCTATGTCGATGCACACCCCGCTTCCTGCCCGTCCTGCCATCTCTGCGCCCGATGAGGTCAGGCCTGCTGCGCCCAAGTCCTGAATTCCGACGACAAGGTCGGCCTCAAGAACCTCAAGCGACGCCTCGAGCAGCAGCTTCTCCATAAATGGGTCGCCGACCTGCACGTTTGGGCGCTTGTCTGGGTCGGAGTCGCTGAGCTCCTCCGATGCGAAGCTGGCGCCCTTGATGCCGTCGCGCCCAGTGCGGGCGCCAACCAGCATCACCACGTTGCCGACGCCGCTGGCCCTGCCCTTGAAGATATGCGCCTCGTGCACCAATCCGACGCACATGGCGTTTACTAACGGGTTTCCGCTGTAGGAGTCGTGGAAGACCGTCTCGCCGCCGACCGTTGGGATGCCCATGCAGTTTCCGTAGTCGCCTACGCCCTTCACCACGCCGCGCAGTAGCTCCGCGTTGCGCGAACTGCTAAGCGTGCCGAATCGGATGCTGTCAAGCAAGGCAACGGGGCGCGCGCCCATCGCAAAGATGTCCCTGATTATGCCGCCGACGCCCGTTGCTGCGCCCTGATACGGCTCTATTGCGGACGGGTGGTTGTGGCTTTCCATCTTGAACGCCGCGCACAAGTCGCCGCCGACGGTCGCCCCGCGGTCAAGGCGCACAACGCCGGCGTTCTCCCCTGGCCCCTGCACTATGTTCTCCCCGCTGGTCGGAAACTTCCTCAACTGCGCCTTCGAGTTCTTGTAACTGCAGTGCTCCGACCACATAACGCCGAACAGTGCGAGTTCAAGGTAGTTCGGAGCACGATCTATAAGGCCCAATATCCTGGTATACTCCTCCTCCGTGAGGCCGTGAGCAGAAAAGACATTGTCCGTCATTTAGGCACACCGTCTTTCATAAGGGACTCGAATACCCCTTTCCCGTCGTGCGAGCCGAGAATATCCTCGCAGTGCCGCTCTGGGTGGGGCATCATGCCGAGGACGTTCCCGCGCTCGTTGATTATCCCCGCTATGCCGTTCAGAGCGCCGTTGGGGGGCTCGTCTGCGTAGCGGAACACCACTCTTCCCTCGCCCTCCAGCCGCTTTAGCCCCTCGGCGTCGACGTAGTAGTTGCCGTCGCCGTGCGCTATCGGCAGGCGTATGGTCTGGCCACGCTTGTAGGCGCTTGTGAACGCCGTAGAGGCATTTTCTACCCGCAAGGCCACGTCTTCTGACAGGAAGAGCAGCCCTTTGTTGCGCAACAAGACGCCTGGCAGCAGTCCGGCCTCGGTTAGTATCTGAAACCCGTTGCATATGCCGAGCACCATCACGCCGCGCTCGGCCTGACGAACCACGTCGCTCATGATCGGCGACCAGCGGGCTATCGCGCCGGTGCGCAGGTAGTCGCCGAACGAGAACCCCCCGGGCAGAACTATCAGGTCGAAGCCGTCAACCGCGCTCTCCTTGTGCCAGACGAAGCGCACGTCGAAGCCGGCGAGCTCTGCCGCCCGAAGCGCGTCCCGATCGCAGTTCGAGCCCGGAAACACCACAACTGCGGCTCTCATTTGGCGGATTCCTCAAGCACTTCCACGGAGTACTGCTCCATCACGGGATTTGCCAAGATGCGGTCGGCAATGGCCTTGACGCGCTCTTGCACGCCCCTCTCGTCGCTTCCCTCCACGGTCATGGAGATGACCTTGCCGACCCGGACGTTAGAGATGCTGACGCCGGACGCCAGGCCCGCCTGATTTTTCAAGGCGCGCTCAACTGCCGCGCCCTGAGGGTCGAGTATGTTCGGCCGAAACATGACTGTTACAGATACGTTGAACTTAGGCATCAGCGTTACATTCCCCTTTCAGCCTTCGCCATATCTCTTGATACGCGTCCTCAACACCGCCGAGGTCGCGCCGAAAGCGGTCCTTATCCAGCTTATCGCCGGTTTCCGCGTCCCAGAAGCGGCACGTGTCGGGGGATATTTCGTCCCCAAGCAGGATTTTGCCGTCCTTCTTGAACACCCCGAACTCCAGTTTGAAGTCCACGAGAACGACGCTCCGCTGCCTAAGAAATTCCCTCAGGACGCCGTTCACACGGAGCCCCGCGCCCTCGATCTGCTCGACCTGCTGGGGCGTCGCTATGCCGAGCGCGGCGACGTGAGAGCGGTTTATCAGCGGGTCGCCGAGAGGGTCGCTCTTGTAGTAAAGCTCAACCACGGTTGACGGCAGCTCTACCCCCTCCTCCCAGCCAAAGCGCTTGGCTAGGCTGCCCGCCGCGACGTTGCGCACCACGAGCTCAATTGGCACGATGGCGAGCTTTTTAACCAGCATGTCGCGGTCGTTCAGCTGCTTGACGAAGTGCGTTTCGACGCCCTTGGACTCCAGAAGCTGGAAGAAGAAGGACGAGATGGAGTTGTTAAGCACGCCCTTGTCGCAGATCGTGCCCCTCTTCTCGCCGTTGAAGGCCGTCGCGTCGTCCTTGAAGTGCACACGAAGCAGGTCGGGGTCGCTTGTTGAGAAGACCTGCTTTGCCTTACCCTCGTACAATAATGTGTCAGACATTTCTGTGTTCATCCCCCGGGGTCTCATGACCCCCGTTTATTTTACTAACGAGCGCCTTGCTCTTGCTGCGCACGGCGTCGGCCTGCGCCTCGCGGTAGAGCCGGAGCTTTTTTGCCAACTCCGCGTCCTTCAGCGCGAGGATTGACACGGCGTAGAGTGCCGCGTTCTTCCCACCGTTTATGGCCATGACCCCGACCGGCACGCCCGCAGGCATCTGCAGCATGGAGAGCGCGGCGTCGAGGCCTCCGAGCGTCCCGCCCCCTTGGGGACGACTGTCTCCGACGGGCAGGCCGATGACGGGGAGCGTGGTGTGAGCCGCGACGACGCCCGGCAGGTGCGCCGCGCCCCCGGCCGCCGCGATGATGACCTCTATCCCGCGCGCCGCCGCCCCGCGGGCGAAGTCCCGCACGTCGTCCGGCGTCCTGTGAGCCGAGGCGACGACGACCTCCACCCCGACCCCGAACTCCTCCAACACCCTGTACCCAGGCTCGACCACCGGCCAGTCCGAGTCGCTGCCCAGCACAACCCCGGTAAGGGGGGGCGTCACCCCCCTCAACCCCCCAGTGTGTCCCGCCATTCGCACCATCTCCTTAAGTCTCTCCTTGCCCTCGGCCAGGGCCTTTTCCCTGCCCTTGAGGCCACTCTACCACACGCCCCATGCCCCGTCAAGGGGTCAATCGCCCCCGAGAGGTCAGTCGCCCCCGCATCTTCTCTACGCAGCGGGGGGGGGCGCAAGTATGGTAACTTTTCCCCGCCAGCCCCCGCCATCACTGGGCTCGCGATGGTTGCCATAAATTTCCAGATATGGAAACCATATTTTTTTATGGCAACCAAAATCCCCACGAAGCCGCACCGTCACGGGGATGCACAAAATAGTTTGTTTTTTTCAGAAAAATAGCTTGACGGCCAGAGCCGTAGGGTATATAATGCAGATATTAAAACTTTCTAGGAGGCGATCTCGTATGTCTACATCTAAAAAGACATACGATCCCCGAACCCTGGTCCAAAGCTACAAATTCGGAGCATTAGACGGAGTCTCTCTCGAAGAGCCAGAATGGGCATTCCCAGGCATCATCCCGCCAGGCTGCTCCATCCTCGCCCGTCCAAGGACAACGACTTCCTCACCGTCATCACGGACATCCCATGCGCCGACGCCGGCGGCTTGGACTTCATCAGATGTGGTTACCATATCTGGAAATTTATGGTAACCATCACGAGCCCAGTGGTGGCGGGGGCTGGCGGGGAAAAGTTACCATACTTGCGCACCTCCCCCCTGTGGAAACATTTATGGTAACCACCCCAGTTTCGGGGGGCTAAGAACCTTAAGGGGAAATGGGTTACGCACGTTCTCCCCGGGTTTTTTGTACTCCGGGCGTCTCCACCAGCCGCCCCCAGTACTTTTTCGGCATATTCCCCATCTGGGCTCGATAGTTGATCTTCGACTGGTTCGTCGTCGCGTGGTAAAACTCCCGCCACATCTCCTGCTGCCTCGCCTCCTCCTCGGTGAAAACGGGCGGCTGCCACGCTTGCCTAGAACCCGCCGTGTTGTTATCCGCCACCTCCACCCACGTCCCGTTTTCGCAAACCGCTGCCTTCCCACGCCTCACGTCCAGCATTACCCAGCGGCAGTCCGACATTCGCGCCGCGAAGTGCTCGGCCAGCGGGGTCAGCAGGTCGCACTCCGGCTCTATCTCGCAGTAGAAGAATTTCCCCGCGTCACTAAAGCGCGCCAGCCCCATCAGCTTGTCGCACTCCGACTTCGCTCGCCCAGCGGCGCGCAGCACCGCCCCAAGGTCAGGGTCGGCGCGGTCAGGCATTGAATGGACGCCCCTATCCCACACCCGCGCAAGCACGCGCAATATCGCGGCCTCGACCTCGTGCTCCTCCGAGAGCATCGCCCACCACGCGCTGGTCAGCACCCTAAACGGAACGCGGCGGCGCAAGACCTCCGCTACGGCGCCGGCGACGCGGCGGTCGGTCTTGACCTCGACCCGATCAAACAGACACACCCCTGCGCAAAGTGGATCGCCGCCCCTGACTATCCCGTCCGGCAAACGCCCGTCCGACGCGGCGCGGTGCACCATGCACAGCAGGCCGTCCCACGTACCGTCGTATGAGAGTAATAGAGCAGCCCGGGACAACTCGCCGCAACTACGCCCACATCAGGGCGCAAAGTTCCCGCAGCAGAGCCGCCGTCTGCTCGCCGCGCCCTCGCACGCCAACGGCGGCCGTTATGCGGGGGATGACGCTCAGAGCCTCATCATGGTATCCCTTCCCGCAGCGTTCGGAGGCCTCAAACGCGCCGGTGGAACCGAAAATCTCGACGACGCGCCGCCGTTCGTCGGGCGAAATGGGGGGATGGCCGTATTTAGCCTCAAGAAACGCCCTGTCATCCTCGCTTGCGTGAGCCAAGGCGTGGGCTATCAACAGCGTGACCTTGCCCTCGTCGACGTCCGTGCCGCTCTTTCCCGTCGCGCTGTCGTCCGCGGTGACGCCCAGAACGTCGTCCCTTATCTGGAACGCCACGCCCAGCGCGACGCCGAAGTCCCTCATGGCGGAGAGCAGGGGAGCGGAGGCACCGGCCAGCGCCGCGCCGACCCTCAGAGGCCCCGCCACGGTGTACCACGCGGTCTTAAGCCGCGCTATCAGCAGGGCGCTCTCCTCGTCGTAGCGCCGTGGGTCGGCCAGCCCCTCCCACGAGAAAAGCACGTCCAGCATCTCGCCGTCCAGCGTGTTCAGCACTGCCTCATGAAACATCGACAGCGCCAGTAGTTTGGCCTCAGCAGGATAGCCGCTCTGCGCTATCAATCTGTCCGCCGTGACTATCGCGACGTCGCCCAAGCATATCGCCTGAGAGACGCCGTAGTGCTGGTCCCCGTCGCCCGTCTTTGCCGCCGCCTTCCAGACCGAGTCGCGGCCTCGCCTCAGGGCGCTGCGGTCGATTACGTCGTCGTGGGCAAGGATGCCGGTCTGAAACACCTCAAACGCCGCCGCGACGGGCAGAATCCTGTCGTCGGCCTGACATCCCGACGCGGTCTCGCAGCCAAGCCGCACAAGGGCGCCCCTCAGGCACTTGCCGCCGCGGCTGGCCGAGCGAAACACCTCGTATAGGCAGTTTAACTCCGGAACATGGGGCTCACGCGCCAACAAATCCGACACAAAGGCGTTAAGCTGCCCCTTGACGCCGTCCACGTACTCATCAATCATGGGGGCTACGCGCCTCCCTTTCTCCTGTCACGGGAGGAGTAGGATTCAACTGCCTTATCCAACTCCGCGTCGTCGAAGTCCGGCCAGAGCGTGTCAGTGAAGTAGAACTCGCTGTAGGCGCTCTCCCACAGCAGGAAGTTGCTTACGCGAAGCTCGCCGCTGGTGCGTATCACCAGGTCCGGGTCCGGCACGTCCGGCAGGTACATGCGCTTGCTTATTGACTCCTCGGTAACGTCCGTCACCCCGTCGGCCACGAGCGCTGTTACCGCGTCAATAATCTCCTGCCGCCCGCCGTAGTCGATGCAGACGATGAGCTGGAGCCCGCCTGCGTCCACGGTCTCAGCCTCCGCAGCCTCCATAGCGGCGCGCAGCCTAAGGGAAATCCTGTCCTTCCGGCCAGCGAAGCGCAGCCGCACCCCGTTCGCCTTGAGCGCGCTCAGCTTCTCCGCGATGTAGCGCTCAAGCAGGCTCATCAGTCCTGACACCTCGTCTGAGAGGCGCTTCCAGTTCTCAGTGGAGAAGGCGTAAAGCGACAGGTACTTTATCCCGACGTCGGCGGCGTGTCTGACTATGCCCTCAACTATGGACGCGCCCTTATGGTGTCCGGCGAGGCGCGGCAGCCCGCGTTTGGTTGCCCACCTGCCGTTGCCGTCCATGATGATGGCCACGTGCTCAGGGACAGCCATTACTCTGACGACCTGTCCAGCGGCGACCCGCTGTCAAGGGACGGCATAGGGGGCTGGAGGCCCTCCACGTCGCTCACCGGAACGGAGAACGTCACGGCGCCGGCTTGGGTCGCGGCTCCGGCCTTTTCCGAGATGGCCGTCATGATGCCCCGCGCGATGGCGCTCTTCGCGAGTATCATTATGATCTCCTTTTCGGCGTGGATTGTTACGCCGAAGAACTTGTCGGCGTCAGGCCCCGACAGGCCGCGCGCGTTGATTATCGTGCCGCCCGAGGCCCCGGCTGCGCGCGCCGCGTCCATCACGTCCTCGTCGTAGCCGCGGTTCGACACCGCGATGATGAGCTCGTACTCCAACTTGTGTTCTCCCTTCTGCAGCGGCACCATAAATCCTATTCCGTGGCCGGGCTTCTTCATCTCGAGCGCCTGTTCCAGCCGCGACAGGATGTCCCGCGCCTCGCCTGTTGCCAGCACGCTGAACAGTATGGTCTTCTCGGTCTGGCCGAGGCCAAAGTAGTTCAAAATCTTGGAGTTGGCCGTGCCCTTGCCGAGAGTGAGCAGCGTCAGCGACGGGTCATACCCGCTGAAAATCTCGTTCACGGTCTTGCCGTTTCCCCTGTCGCTTATCGCGACCAGCATAGATAGATCAGGCATTTGCTACACCTCTTCGGATGTTGTAGCTGTAAATTAACCCGATGATCTGGATTGTTATCGGCGGCATCATCGAGATCATGCCAACGACGCCGAACGCGTCGGTTATGGCGTCGCCGCCCAGCGACTCGCACACGCCCAGCGTGAACGGCAGCACGAACGCCGCGCTCATGGCGCCCGCCGCCACGCCGCCGGAGTCGAAGCCTATGCCCACGAACATGTTTGGCACAAACGGCATCAGCCCCAGAGCCAGCGCGTACCCTGGCAGCAGCACCCACCATATCGACACGTTAAACAGCATGCGCGCCATCGCGACGGTCAGAGCCAGCCCGACGCCAACCGCCATTCCTAGTAGCAGGACTCTTTTGGGGATGGCGCCGTTAGTTATCTCCTCGACCTGCTTGCCAAGCACGTGGACGGCGGGCTCGGCCACGACGACGCATGCCCCTATCACCAAGCAGATTGGCATAAGTATCCAGTTGTAGCTCAGCGCTCCCATCTCGGCACCGAGGAACCGCCCCGCCGGCATGAAGCCCCTGTTTACGCCGGTAAGAAATATGGTCAGCCCGCCGACGATGTACAGCAGCCCGATGCCGATCCTTACGAGCTCGGTCTTGGAGAGCTTGAGCTTCGTGATGGAGGCCAGCTTCCCGACCTGCAGCATCGCGAACATCCCGACGATTGGTATGACGACCATCGCGACCTCGAAGAACGAGTGCTCCAGCCCATCGGCGAAGAGGACGAGGAGCTCCCCCGCGCCTCCGACAGACTCCTGAAACGTCATTTCGTGCCCCGTGGTGCCCGCGTCAAAGAAGAGGCCTATTATCAGCACGGCGAGTATCGGCCCGACGGAGCACGTGGCGCATATGCCGAAGTTGTTGTTATCCGTGCCGCGGCCGCTGCTGACCGCCGCGATGCCCGAGCCCAGCGCCAAGAGGAACGGGACGGTTATCGGCCCCGTCGTGACGGCGGAGGCGTCGAACGCGACGGCCAGGTAGTCCGACGAGAAGGCCGCTATTGCGAACACCGCCGCGTATGACACCGTGAGCAGAGTCGGCAGGTGCACGCGGAAGAGCACCCTAAGCACCGCCACGACGAGAAATAACCCCACCCCTCCCGCGACGCCGCAGAGCAGGATGACGTCAGGTATCGACGGAACCTGTTTGGTCATCACCTGCAGGTCGGGCTCGGCTATCGTGACGATGAAGCCGAAGACGAGGCAGCCCCCGATCAGCAGGGCTAAGTTCCGCGACCTCAAGAGCGCCGACCCGACGTGCTCGCCCATCGGCATCATCGCCGTGTCGACGCCGAGCGAGAACAGCGTCAGCCCGATGATGAGCGTGACCGCGCCCCCCAGCAGCAGGACGAGAGTCCCCAGCGGCATGCTGGCCACCGTGAAGTGGAGCAGCAAAATGATGCCCACGATCGGCGCCACCGCCTGAAGCGACTCCTTCAACTTCTCCATCAATGCCTTCTTCATTCGCAGCCCCCAGGAGAGCGTGGGGAGCTTCGCTCCCCGCTCAGTGGAGCGTGGGGAGCGGGGCTCACCCGCTCAGGGTCTCTGAACCCCCCTAGTCCTTCCCGACATTATGATGCAAACCGGCGCGAAAAGCTCGTGAGTTGCGGTATAATATCCCTAATGTCAAAGACCTAAGACCCAAGAAAGGTGTGAGCGAACATGGGTGCTGAAAATTCTAATCGACCGTTTGTGCATCTGCACGTCCACACGGAGTACAGCCTGCTCGACGGGGCCATCCGCACGGGCGACCTGGCCCGCCGCGTGGCAGGGTGGGCGGCGTCCGGGGGCTGCCCGTCGGCCGTCGCCATAACCGACCACGGCGAGATGTACGGCGTCGTGGAGTTCTACGAGAACTGCCGCGCCGCCGGGGTCAAGCCCATAATCGGCTGCGAGATGTACGTCGCCCCGGAGGGCTACCGGTCAAACGATGCGCCCCCAGGGGGGCAGCCGGGGCAGCGCAAGGCCAGAAACAACCACCTCATCCTGCTGGCCGAGAACGACGCGGGCTACCACAACCTGGTGAAGCTCGTCTCCATCGCCAACACGGAGGGGTTCTACTACAAGCCCCGAATCGACCACTCCCTCCTGGCTCAGTACAGCCGCGGGCTCATATGCTCCTCCGCCTGCCTGGCCGGCGAGATACCGGAGCTCATCCTAGCCGGCCTGGAGGGTCAGGCCCGCGACCGCGCCATGCTCTACCGCGACATCATGGGCGAGGGAAACTTCTTCCTCGAGATAATGTACAACTCCATCCCCGAGCAAGCGGTCGTGAACAAGGCTCTGGTGCGCATCTCCAGCGAGACCGGCATACCCCTCATAGCCACGGGCGACGCGCACTACCTGGACAAAGAGGACTACGACTGGCACAAAGTCCTGCTGAAAATAAACACCGGCGCCCGCGGCGACGCCGACTCAGCGGCAGGGATGGCAGGGGTGACTGGAGGTATAGTAAATCCCGACGACGCGTTCGGCTTCAACTCCAACGACTTCTACCTCAGGACGCCGGAGGAGATGAACGGGTTCTTCGCCGCGGAGCTGCCGGAGGCGCTCGACAACACCGCTGCGATAGCGGAGCGGTGCAGCGTGGACTTCAAGCTGTCGTCCGGCGAGTACCTGCTCCCCAGCCTCGACCTGGAGGACGGAATGACCCCCGAGACCCACCTCGAAAGCGAGGCGCGGGCCGGCCTCAAGATAAGGCTCAGCGAAAACGGCATAACCGACGCGGAACCCTACCGAGACCGGCTGGAGTTCGAGCTCGGCGTCATAAACAAGATGGGCTTCGCTGGGTATTTTCTTATAGTGTCGGGGATAATCCGCGCTGCGAAGGAGCGAAGCATCCCGATAGGCCCAGGCCGCGGCTCGGCTGCCGGGTCGCTGGTCGCCTGGAGCCTGCGCGTGACGGAGCTCGACCCCATACGCCACGGCCTGCTGTTCGAGCGCTTCCTGAACCCCGAGCGGGTCAGCATGCCCGACATCGACACGGACGTCTCTGACAAGGGGCGTGACGAGCTCCTGAAGTACATAGTGGATCGCTACGGCTCCGACAGGGTTTCCCAGATAATCACGCTCGGCCACATGAACGGGCGCAGCGCCGTGAAGGACGCGGGGCGCGCGATGGGCGTGGCCTACGCAAAGATGGACAAGATGGCGAAGCTGATTCCGTCCGGCCCGAGCCACGTCGCCCTCACCGACGCCCTCGCCGAGGTGCCGGAGCTGAAGGCCATGGTCGACGGCGACCCGGAGCTGGGGCGCGTCTTCGAGGTTGCGTCCAAAATCGAGGGCTTGGCGCGGCACCCGTCCCAGCACGCGGCCGGCGTGGTTATCGCGCCGGTTCCCATAACCGACCTAGTGCCGGTGCGCGGCATCAAGGGCGACGAAAAGGGCGACGCGACCGTCATCCAGTACGAGATGGGGTCAGTGGAGAAGCTGGGGTTAGTAAAAATGGACATCCTCGGCCTCCGCAACCTCTCGATCATAGAGGACGCCCTCGCCAACATAAGGGACACCGGCAAGACCCCGCCCGACATGGCCGCCCTGCCGAGCGGCGACGAGCCGACGTACCGAATGCTCCAAAACGCCGACACGCTCGGGATATTCCAGCTAGAGTCCGATGGGATGAGGCGGCTGCTCCTCGACCTGAAGGTGGACTGCTTCGACGACCTGGTGGCTGTTCTTGCCATGTACAGGCCTGGGCCTCTTGGGAGCGGCATGGTCAGGCAGTACGTCGACTGCAAGCACGGGCGCGCCAAGCCGGCATACCCGCACCCCCTGCTTGAGCCAGTCCTGAAGGATACCCACGGGGTGATTCTGTATCAGGAGCAGGTGATGCAGTGCGCGTCTGTGCTGGCTGGGTACACTCTGGGCGAGGCCGACATCCTGCGCCGCGCCATGGGCAAGAAGAAAAAGGACGAGATGGAGCGGCAGCGGGAGAAGTTCGTCAGCGGAGCAAGCGCGCGCGACATCGACCGGAAGACCGCCGAGCACATCTTCGACCTGATTCAGGAGTTCGCTGGCTACGGGTTTAATAAATCGCACAGCGCGGCCTACGCCGTGATAGCCTACCAGACGGCGTACCTGAAGGCCAACTACAGGGCTGAGTTTATGGCGGCGTACCTTTCTAGCCAGATGAAGGACAAGAAGGAAAACCTTGGTTACTGCGTCCGCGCCACGCGGCAGAGCGGCGTGAAGGTTCTGCCTCCGGACGTGAACTCATCGATGGACAGCTTCACCGCGACTTCTGACGGAGTCATACGCTTCGGCCTCGGAGCCGTGGCTCACGTCGGGCGCGCCGTGGACGCCATACTGGAGGCGCGGGACAGCGGCGGGCGCTTCAAGTCGCTGTGGGACTTCGTCACGCGGGTGCAGTCCGTGCCGCGCAGCGCCGTCGAGAACCTCATAAGGGCCGGGGCCTTCGACGAGGTAAACCCGAACCGTGCGCGTCTTTTGGCGGCGCTTCCCAACTTCATCGCGGCGGCGCAGAAGGTCAAGCGGGACGAAAGCCAGTACGCCCTGTTCGGCGGCGCCGAGACGCCGGCTGTCGACGAAACGGAACCCGACATGCCGGAGGTCGAGGAGCAGAGCATCTTCGACCGCCTGAGCGACGAGAGGAAAGTAACAGGGCTTTACATGTCCGGCCATCCGTTTGAGCAGTACGAGGAGAAGGCGTGGCGGCACGCGTCCTGTTCGATAGGCGATCTGCAGTACTGGCGGTCGCGCGACGTTCCGGCGAGGGTCGGCGGCATGGTGGTCTCCCTGACCGAGAAGCAGACCAAGAGCGGCTCGCCGATGGGCATAATGAAGTTCGAGGACGCCGAAGAGGAGGTCGAGATGGTGGCGTTCCCCAAGAGCTGGGAGAATATTAAGGGCATAACGTCTGTGAACGCCGCGTACCTAGCCGAGGGCCGCTACAACGAGGATCGCGGGAACTTCATAGTTGACAAGCTGACGCCGCTGGACGACGTAAAGGACGACGCGCCCGGCATAGTGCGGATTCGCCTGACTCTTGGCTCTGAAGGCAAGGAAAAATTCGACGTGCCCGCGCTAGCCGATGCGCTGAAGAAGTGCGCCGTCAAGGGCAAGGGGGTATCAAGCAATAAGTCCCCCGTGTACCTTGAAATAAGCTCTGACGACGAGTTCTGCGTAGTTTGGCTGAAGGGAGCAGCGGTAAGGGACAGTGAGGCCCTGAGGGAGGCGCTTTCGGCGATGAACAACGTGCACGTGCGCTCCTCAGCCCATGACGTCAGAGAAGAGTACGGCAGCGCAGCCGCAGCCCTCACCCCATGCGCATAAAGTGGCATCAAGGGGGTCTCAGACCCCAACATTCGTCGACGCGCTGCACACGGGCTTGCGGATGTACCGGGACGTGCTGGAGCTCATGGCCGATGGTCGGGATATTTCCGTTCCAGCTCGTGGAAAGCGGAGCCCTGAGCGAGGATGACGACATACTGCTCAGCAGCCTGAGGCCTGGCCTGGACGCAGATAGGCTGCAAAGGGTGCTCGATGTGTCGGAGGCCGAGGGCGGCAGCATGGATTACCTGATGACCGTAGCTGAGGCGAATCCTGAGGCAATGGAGGAAATTATTATGCGCAAAGCAACGATAAGGAACAGCGTGCTGTACGACATCGTCAGTCGGAGTCCGCTGGGTGAGGACTTGGTGAAGAAGGGCATAGCTGAGGGCGAGGCCAAGGGCGTCTTGGAGGCTACGCTCCGTTTTGCGCGCTCTCTCGCTCAGCAGGGCGTCTCGTTCGACATCATCAAGAACAGCATCGGCTTCACCGAGGCCGAGCTCGCCAAGCTGGGCATAGTCAGGTAGCGCTCGGAGAGACAATGGCGAGGCAAAACCCAAAGCGTCCGGCCAGGCGGCGCGCGAAGTGGCATCAAGCATTCGTCGATGCGCTGCACACGGGCTTGCGGAGGTACCGGGACGTGCTGGAGCTCCTGCCGGAGTTCCCGCTCACGTCCGAGCCGATGCGCCTTGACCTGCTGATCATTAAGAAGCAGCCCGGCGCGGTGATCAACAAGAGCATATGCCGGGG
>JAISUL010000012.1 GCA_031272145.1 Synergistaceae bacterium | reverse complement strand
CCACGAACAGCGCTATCGCAATCGCCTGCCCGACCGTGAGGCCTAGACGATCCAGCAGATCCTTAAACCACCTCGAAACGCTGGCCCAAAACATGTCCACCTGAATCACCTCCTGAGGGCCACTCTACCGCACGCCTCTCGCCATTGTCAAGGGGGTGAGGACGAGCCCTACGAACGATGGGGGGTAACGCCAAAATGCCCCCTGACTTTTTCATCTGGCTGTAGTATAATGTTCCCCGACGCCACCGCAGGCATTTTCGGCGGCTGGAGTCAGACACCAAAAGGAGGAGCACCATGCTAGGCGCAATCATAGGCGACGTCATTGGCTCGGTTTACGAGTGGAACAACATCAAAAGGAAAGATTTTCAGCCGCTGATCCGCGACGACTGCTTTTTCACCGACGACACAGTTATGACCGTGGCGGTGATGGAGGCGCTGATGTCGGGCGGCAGGTCTGAGGACTACGTCAAGGCCATGAGGAAGCTCGGGCGGCTGTACCCAAGTGCCGGATACGGCGGCGGGTTCGCGGCGTGGCTTGCCAGCGACACCATGCCGCCCTACGGAAGCTGGGGCAACGGCTCGGCGATGAGGGTTTCGCCGGTGGGCTGGTGGTACGGCACGCTCGCGGAGACCGAGCAGGCCGCCGAGACCAGCGCCGCCGTCACGCACGACCACCCTGAGGGCATCAAGGGCGCTCAGGCCACGGCAGGAGTGATATATCTTGCGCGGTGCGGCGCGTCCAAGGACGAGATTCGGGCATACGCCGAGAGCAGGTTCGGGTACGACCTCAGCCGGACGCTTGACGAGATACGCCCCAGTTACAGGGAGGCGCCGAACTTCGACGTGAGCTGTCAGGGCACTGTGCCGCCGGCCATCAGGGCGTTCTTGGAGAGCGTGAACTTCGAGGACGCCATACGCAACGCCATCTCTCTGGGCGGCGACAGCGACACTCTGGCCGCCATAACCGGAGGCATAGCGGAGGCGGCATACAGGGGAGAGATGTTCTACGGCGGTGACGCCAAGCCGCTGATGAAGGTGCTGTCTATTTTAGACGAGCGGCTTAACGAAGTGATTTGGCGCTGGATGGAGATGTACAAAGCCAAGATGGATAGCTTCGACGAAGCGGCGAACGGCGGCCTGATGAGCCTGATGCACGACGGGAAATGGCTAAGCTCTGGCACAGTGGTATGATGTACCAGAGGACGATTGCGCGGTTATGTTAGTCATCCTCGACAACGCCCGCGCCAGCACGAAACGCCGCGGCCAGCATAACTAGAGGCAAAAGGGGCATTTGGGAGGGGGCATCATCGGGGACTCAGGCCCCGTGCTCCCCTCTCAAAGTCAAAGGAAGAACGCCGCTTTTGTGATTTCCCGCATGATCGAGCCCAAATTATATTGCACTTTCCCCCGGCTGGAGTATAATCCCCTTCAGGTCGCCCCAGCAGGGCGTACCAGCCTAAGGCATACGGGCACAGCGAAGGAGGCTTTAAGATGGGCAAGCATGAGGCTTACGGAGAACTTACCGTACGCCGCCGGGTTTTCGCGGTGTGCAGTTCAGACCAAGGCGCTGGCCGCGCGTGGTATTTGTTATGCGCGGCTGGTCGAGTATGTCCATGTCGAGAGAGAGAGAGAGAGAGAGAGAGAGAGAATTTTTTCAGCGCGCTCCGTCCTGCGCCCATGAGGGCGCCGCCATCACCTATGATTATGATGTCCCGTTTTATGCTTTATGCGCTCAGGCTTCGGCCTGGTTTTCGGCGCGGCCAAGCCACTCCGGCATGGCCGCAGGCTTCGCGCGTCGTAATGCGCGTATCGTAAGGGAGGACTTTTAAGATGAAAAAATTAGCTGTCGTTCTGCTTGTTGCCACGCTGTTCGTCGTCTCAGCGAATGCCATGAGCGCTGAGGACTTCGTCATACTATACCCAACCGGAACGCCTAAGGAGATCAATAGGGCCATAGACGCAGGGGCCGATGTCCACGCGCATAACAAGGACGGCTGGACGCCCTTGTCGGCTGCCGCCGCTTTCAACGGCAACCCCGACGCGATTTCCGCTCTGCTCAAAGCCGGGGCAGACGTCGCCGCGAGGAACAAGGCCGGCTGGACGCCTTTGATGTGCGCCGCCGCTTTCAACAGCAACCATGAGGTGTGCTCCACCCTGCTCAAAGCCGGCGCCAACGTCAACGAGAAGGACAAAGACGGCGCAACGCCCCTGATCTTGGCCGCCTGGTTCAACAGCAACCCCAAGGTGATCTCAGTCCTGCTCAAAGCCGGAGCCGACCCCAAGATGCGGGACGTGAACGGAGGAAGCGCCCTCTCCTACGCCGCCAAAAACGTGGCATTGGACGACTCCTCCGCCATGACCGAGCTGCTCAAGGCCGCGAACCACTGACCGAATGGCATGGACGAACGAAACGCGCAGCCGGACGAGCAGAAGCTTGGCCGCGCCGAAGACCGGCTGACGGCGAAGATTGACGCCGTGGATAAGAATATCGGCACCGTCGAGACTGTTCTGACGGCGAAGATCGACGCCGTGGACAAGAGATTCGATGCACTCAGCGCCGATGTCAAGGCTCTGAGCCAGCGGATGGATCGCGCCGAGGTGCAAAACCGCGAGACGTTTTCCGAGGTAAAGAGCGACATTCGGGAAATGCGCGGGGCGTTTCGCCAAGTATGTTGGGCCGCCATCGCCGTGATCGTCGCCGTTGCGTTAGGCGTGTGGAATATGCCGAAGTACAACGAGGAGCGCATTGTGGCCCGCGTGGTCGACGCGGTCACACGTCAGTTCGCGATAGCGGGAATCAAAATCAGCGCCGCCGAGCGCGATGTCACGCGCGAAACGGCACCTACACCCGCCGTATCTGAACCGGCACCTGCGCGTCTCAATCCCGTAAAACAGACCAGCGCCGACGTCGCCGGCGTCTCCCCTCAGGCGGGGCGCCACTAAAAAACGAGGCCGCGCCGGTGCAGTTTAGGCCGGCACGGCCTCGTAAAATCACTTGTCTATCGTCACGGCGTACCCGTCAGAGCGCTCCTCCGAGCTAACCCAGCAGCCCATGCTCTCGCCTAGGCGCATGACCCTCTCGCGGGACTTCTCCGTGTCGACCAGAACCTCCACCTTGCCGGACTTCACTCCGGCCAGCGCCTCCTTCGCCATCATCACCGGCTCAGGGCACGAAAGCCACCGAGCGTCGACTCTGACGACCGCGTCATCCATTGGCCTGTTTCCCCTGCCTTTTTCCTATGGCGACCTTCCAGCCGTCCTCGAAGTCCGCCACGCTAACCTCTCGGCCTTGGCTCCTCGCGAAGCGCGACACGTTGTCCCGCGCGGCCGTCGCGTCCACCAGCACCTCGACCTCCGACTCGCCGGCGCCGGCCAGAGCCGCCTTCGCCCGCATCACCGGCTCAGGGCACGAAAGCCCGCGGGCGTCAACCGTTATGGCACCGCTCATTTGAACTCCCTCCCGTCAGGCGGTCTTCTTGAAGAAGAACCCTACAAAGCAGCAGAACACCAAGCCGACGACCGTCGCCGCAATTCCGTGAGGCCCAACTCCGGCGCCGCTCGACGCCAGCCCGAAGTTGTGGGCAAAGGCCGCGCCGGTCAGCATCCCAAGCGCGAACACCGCGGCGTCCCCGTCGCCCTCGCCCGCCATGATGAGCTGCCGCCCAGGGCAGCCCCCGGCCAAGGTGAACGCCAGCCCGGACAAGACCATCCCAAAGAAGTTCCAGAGCTCCTGAGTGTGAGCCACGGGCTGCTTCTCGAAGCCGGGGTGGAACATGCCGAGCGCGTAGTTCACAACGAACGCCGCGATTAGGAACGACGCCACGCCCTTAAACAGGTAGAAGTCCCCCATCATCATGGCGTCGCGCAGGGCTCCGACCGTGCAGAAGCGGCTGCGCTGGGCGAGCCAGCCGAGCAGGAGTCCGGCGGCGAGGGAGATAAGCGGCAGTGCGTGCTGCGACCCAGGCCCCTGCGTAGAGAAGAAGATCGGCCCGTCCGGAGTGAAGACCGGCCTGAGGAACACAGCGGCCAGCAGAGACGCGCAGGCTATGGGCATCAGCCACCCGGCGGCCCTGGGGTTGCCTCGCGCGGGGCCGAGGCTGAACCCGCCGCGCAGGAAGGCTATGCCGGCGAGAATCCCGACGGCAAGCCCCGCCACGCCGTAAAGGGCGTTCCAGTCGCCGCCCGCCACGCGCAGGTACGCGCGCCACGTGCAGCCGAGGAAGACCAGCCCGCCGATCATCGCAAAAACGCCGAGGAAGAACCTAACGACCGGCGACGATCCGCCGCGCGGCCTGTACTCGCGAAAAATCACCGCCGAGAGGAACGAGCCCACGAGAAAGGCCGGAATCTCCGGGCGGAGGTACTGAACTATGCCGGCCCTGTGAAGGCCGAGCGCGCCCGCTATGTCGCGCGTGAAGCACGCCACGCAGAAGCCCATGTTGGCCGGGTTGCCGAGTTTGGACAGCAGGGCAGCCACGGCTCCGAGAAGGGCTCCAGCCGCCAGCGGCCCGTGCCGCGACGTCAAAAGTCTGTCGAATCCCATCGAGAAAATTCCCTCCGTTCAAAATATAATCAAAACACACAGGGGACGCGTTTCTAGCGTCCACGCACGCGCCTCACGTAACCGGCATAGCGGCCACCTCCCCTCAGAGAGAAGATTTGTTGCATCAGCTACCATTATAATAGCTAACGCAGTATAATTGTCCCAGAAACTTCCGCTCGCTTTCACGCGACGCGGAGTTGTTGGCGATTTAAGGAGGTGCGTCACGATGTGGACGCGGCTGCGTCGGCTTTTGAGCCGCCTGGCGGGGATTAGCAAAGGAAAAATGAGAAAGTGCGGAGGGTGCTTCACAACTCCGCTGCTTCGCTCGAAGCGCCTCACCGAGATGTCCCGCACCGCGGGGTGAGCGGCCAAGATAGGTCCGGCGGACCTTTCGGTGATTTTGTCTGACATCCCGCAGGTCGAGAACGAGCGCGTCATCGCGACGTGGAGCGGCGGCGAGGACGCGGCTCTGTGGACTATCGACATAGACGGGGCACGGCCCCGCGTCGGGATTCTGACAGTGGACTTCATAACGCCGGTCGTGGACGACCCCTACGTGTGGGGTCAGGTCGCGGCGGCGAACTCGATAAGCGACGTGTTCGCAATGGGCGGGCGTCCGCTGGTTGCGCTGAACGTCGTGGCGTTCCCGACGAGGGCGCTCGGCCTCGACGTCCTGAAAAAGGTCATAGAGGGCGGCTTCTCGAAGGTGCGCGAGGCAGGGGCTGTCTTGGCCGGCGGCCACAGCATAAGGGACGACGAGCCCAAATACGGCCTGGTGGTCTACGGCGAGGCCGAGGCCGACTCGGTGTGGCGCACGACCGGCGCGGCGGACGGCGACGTCCTGATCCTGACCAAGCCGATAGGCACCGGCGTAGCAATAACGGCGATAAAGGCGGGCATCCTGAGCGCGTCCGGCGGGGTGAAGGAAAATCATACCTTATCCGAGACGCTGCGGTGGATGACGGCGCTCAACTCGCTAAATCTGACCCCTGATCTGCGAAGGGCAGTCCACGCCGCGACCGACGTGACCGGCTTTGGGCTGGTCGGGCACACCATGGACATGTTGAGCGGCGGAGGGTTGGACGTTCACATGAAGTTTATGGACGTCCCGCTGCTGAGCGGCGTGTTGGAACCTGCCGAAATGGGTATGATACCAGGCGGCGTGGAGAGCAACAAAGTCGCCTACGGGGATAGGGTGGTGATGAACGCCCGGAGGAGCGACAGCTCGCCCTTGGCCGACTTCGAGGAGGCCATGCTGTACGACACCCAGACGTCCGGCGGCCTGCTGCTGGCCGTGCAGCCCGAGCGCGCCGAGGAGGTGCTGGCGGCTTGCCGCGAGTCCGGCTTCGACCTCTCGGCGGCGATAGGCGTCTTCCAAAAGGGGAGCGGGCGCTTGGTGGTAGAGTAGCTTACAGCGGGAGGCGAGGCACTATGGACGAGAGGCTGTACGATTTGGACGGCGGCGGTAGCTCGCGCTGCCGAGCCGATAGGTGCCGCCCTCCTTACTCTATTCTCGCCCATGTGGATAGCGCCTCTCGCCGTGCTGTCCACTCGGCGCTGAACTGGGCTATCAGGTACACGTCCACCAGTGCGCCCGACGGGGTGCGGACGTGGTCGCGCAGGAGGCCCTCGATCTTGTTTCCGGCCTCTAGCTCGACCAGCAGCGCCCCGTGGTTGTCCGAGAGCACGGCCGTGTACATTTTGCGCATGCCGCGCTCGGCGAAGCCCCATTCGTGAAGGTCATACAGCAGCCTCCGCCCGAGGCCGCGCCGCAGGAACGCCTCCTCCCCGACGTAGAACCCCCAGTCGCAGACCATGGAGTTGGAGTCCACGTCCTTAAGGGAGATGACGCCGAACGGCGTCCCGTCCGAGAAGGCGACCCGCACTTCGCTCCTCCCGCCCGCGAGCGAACCGCCGTCCGCGAGCGAACCGAGCCAGCGCGCGTGCTGTTCCTCGGAGATAACCTCCTGATTGAGCATCCTCAAGCGAACCCTAGGGCTGTTTCGCCAGAGCCTGACCAGCCCGCGGACGTCTGGGGAAACGTCGAGGATGTTTCGGTAGGTGATCATGGGCGAGGTTCTTCCCTTCAAAATCCCCAAAATACGCGCCGCCTCAAACCCACCGAGACGGCGCGTGTGCTTGACTTACTAGTCTGCTAGTCCGCTAGCCCAGCATCGCCGGGGCGCCGGGGCCGAGAGGCAGGCCTATCAGGTACCATATCACCAGAAATATCGTGAAGCTGATGAGGTAGAAAATCGAGTACGGCATCATCATCGAGATCATGCTGCCGATGCCTATGCGCTCGTTGTAGCCCTCAGGCTTGTACTGCTCCAGAAGGCCTATGATAACTGGCACGTAGTACGACAGAGGGGAGATGTTGTTCGTGCAGCTGTCGCCGACTCGGTAGATAGCCTGAGTCAGAGCGGGGGAGAAGCCAAGCTGTGCAAACATGGGAACGAAGATCGGCGCCAGGATCAGCCACTTCGCCGAGCCGCTGCTCATGAACAGGTTGATGCAGGTCACCAGCAAGATGAACGCCACGATGAGCACAACGTTCGGCACCTGCGCCGTCTTAAGCCAGTCCGCTCCCGACACGGAGAGCACGACGTCGAAGCGGCTCACGCGGAAGAGCTCGATGAACATCGACGCGGGAAGCACAACCACGATGAAGCTGATGCTCCCGCCTATGCCCTTAGCCATCAGCTTGGGGATGTCCTCGCCCCTCTTTATCACGCCCGCGCCATAGCCGTAGGCTATGCCGACGAAGAAGAACAGGAAGAACAGGATCGGCATGACGCATGACAGCAGCGGGGACGACGGAACGAGCGAGCCGTCCTTGGGGTTGCGGAAGAATGAGCCCTCCGGCACGGTGAGGTAGGTTATTAGGGCGATGTACAGTATGAGTGCAGCCAGAGCGCAGTAGAGCCCGCGGTTCTCGGCAGGGGTCACGGCGTGCTCTCTCATCGCCGCCTCGTCCTTGAGGCCATCGGTGTCGCCCAGGAACTTGACCGTGTACTTCTCGGTAACCCACACGGTCACGAAGGTCAGAAGTACCGTCGCAACGATCATAAAGTACCAGTTGATCAAGGGATTGATGGGAGTGTCAATCGGAATGGCCGGCACGCCCTCCGCCGCGGACTTCGTGATGCCGGAGAGGAGCGCGTCGGTGCCGGCAATGAAGAGGTTGGCCGTGAAGCCGCCCTGTGCCGCTGAGTAGCCCACCGCTATGCCGACCCACGGGTTGCGTCCGAGGGCTTTGAACACCGCTGCCGCCACGACGGGCGTGAAGACTATTCCGGCGTCGGAGGCTATGTTGGCGTTGATGCCGACTATGGCCACGACCGCCGTGATGAGGTAGTTAGGCGCGCCGAGTATGGTCTTGCGCATCAGAGCGGAGATCATCCCCGTCTGCTCCACAAGGCCGATGCCAAGCATCATCGTCAGCACCAGGCCGAGGGGAGCAAAGTTGACGTATGTCTTGACGAAGCTGGCGAAGAACGAGCGCATGGCGTCGTACGTGAGCAGGTTCGCGACCGCCACGGTGGTCTCCTTGGGGGCCGCGCCGCCGCTGCTCACCATGTAAGACACGGATGTGCCCTTAAACCAAGCCGAACAGAAAAGGACTATCAGCGCCAGGAGCACGAAGAGCCAGAATGGGTGCGGCAGCTTGTTGCCGACGATCTCGACGCCGCGAATGAACCAGTACAGTGCGCCTTTCTTTTCAGTCGATGCTGTTTCGCTCATATTCATACCTCCAAACCCAAAATATGAAAAAAGTAACCATCACTGACGTGAACTGCAGAAACAACCAAAATGCCGCGCCGAACCGAAAGCTAGTCGGTATCACCACCTTACTTCAAAAACTCCGCTGCGCAGCCGGCCAAGAACCTCACGCCCAGCGGGAAGCAGTTCTCGTCGGCGTTGAAGCCGGTGTTGTGGAGCATGGACGTGCCCTCAAGCCTCTGGCCCGCCGGACGGCAGCCTAGCCACGCCATCAGACAGGGACGCTCGCGTGCGAAGAACGAGAAGTCCTCGCCGCCAAGGTCGGGCTGTCCGGCGTTCACGAACGCCTCCTCGCCCATCGACTTTGTCACCACTTCGCGCGCTATGGCGAACATCTCAGGCGAGTTGACCGTCGGAGGATAGCCGCGCACGTAGCGGATCTCCGCGCCGCCGCCCAGCGCCTCGGCGTAGCCCTTGGCCGTCCGCTCGATGAGGCCGGGCATCGCGTCCTGCGTCTCGGGCAGCAGCGTGCGAACCGTGCCCTCCATCTCGACCTTGTCGGCTATGACGTTGTATCGGTAGCCGCCCTTGATCACCCCGACGCTCACCACGGCCGAGTCGGTCGGGGCAATTGTGCGCGACACGATCGTCTGAAGTCCGCCCAGCACCTGAGCGGCTATCATTATCGCGTCCACGCCCTGGTGAGGCGCTGACCCGTGGGACGTCCGACCCTTCACCGTCAAAAAGACGCGGTCGGACGCGCCCATCAGAGCACCCTCCCTCGTGGATATGCAGCCTGTTTCGAGCTTCGGCCAGACGTGCAGGGCGAACATGCCGTCGACGTGCGGGTTCTCCAGAACCCCGTCCTTGATCATGCCGGGTGCCCCGCCGGTCGGGTTAGCCTCCTCCGCTGGCTGGAAGACGAACTTGACCGTCCCCCGAAGCTCCCTGCGCAGCTCGTTCAGGACGCAGGCCGCCCCAAGGAGCATGGCGGTGTGTGTGTCATGGCCGCATGCGTGGCATACCCCGGCGGACTCCGACGCGAACGGGAGTCCGGTCTCCTCGGCCATGGGCAGGGCGTCCATGTCCGCGCGCAGCCCCACGCATTTTTCCCCGCCTCCGCCCTCTCCCTTCAGAAGGCCGACCACCCCGTGTCCCCCGACGTTCTCGCGAACCTCTGCCCCGAGGCCGCGCAGCACCTCGGCCACCAGTGCGGAAGTCCTCTCTTCCTTGCCGCTGAGCTCCGGGTGCCGGTGAATCGCCCTGCGCCACTCGACGACCCTGTCCGCGTACTTCGCGGCGATGGCCTCTATTTTGCTGTGCAAGAAAAATCCCCCCTTCAAAATGAATTCAGATAAAATCGAAGCCGCACGACTTATTCTATCCCTCAAAACGCCGCCGAGTCAACGAGCGTTTGAGGGTGCGGACAAGAGACAGCGAGGAAGGAGGCGCTTGCACTGATTGATGGCAAGGGGTCTCAGACCCCGATTGATGGCAAGGGGTCTCAGACCCCCAAGTGGCGCGACCGGCTTTGGAAGGACGGGTTGAGCCAAGCTGGCGGAGGAGGCGGTGGAGTTCTTCATGCCTGAGTTAGCCGCGGACAGGGACGCAGCTCGGCCCATAATGGCCATCGTCGGCCCGGAGGTTCAAGACCCGAGCTCGAAGTCCGACAAGGGCATGAGGGTGCCGGACGTGTTCATAAGCGTGCCGGTGTTCAGCAAGAAGGGAACTGCTGACGGCGAGGTGGCGCTCTTCGTCGAGCAGCAGCACGAGCACGACAAGGGGTTCACGAAGCGCATT
>JAISUL010000074.1 GCA_031272145.1 Synergistaceae bacterium | reverse complement strand
GCAGGTTGCACGAGGCGAAGGTCAATTTCCCAAGCTCGAAGACCTGTTCGAGTTGTGGATACAAGATGGCCGAGATGCCGGTGAGCGTGAGGCAGTGGACTTGCCCCCAGTGCGGGGCGGAGCATGACCGCGATGTAAATGCGGCCATAAATTTGAAGCAACACGCCGTGAGTTCCACGGTGTCAGCCTGTGGAGAGTTAGGTGTAGTAGTGCCCTCTGTGAAGCAGGAAGTCAACGTCAAAGTTGCTTGAGTCTAGATAGGTTTTCGTAGATTTAGGCAGGTTTGAGTAGGTTTGACAGAACGGTTGGGTGACTGGTTTGAAAAAATTCCTAGGCCCCGTCTGCTTAGCTCTTTTGATTCTCGCTGCTTGCACTCCATACTCGCTTCTCGGCTTAGACGCCGGGACTGACTCCGTTGCCCCGCCGTTCTCAAAGCCCGAATGGCTTGACGCCGGTGCCGCGCCGTCTATGACGCTGCACGTCGACTCCGCCCACCCGTCTGAGGCAATCGACTGGCGCTGGCGTGCCCCACTCAGGGTGTCGCTGGCCGGATGCCTCGATGCACCCGGATATGTGACTCTGACAACGCCTGGCGAGGAGTTCGTCCTCTTCAGATCTGATCGCGGCGGGCAGCTATTCGACCTCGACGCCAGAGACATCTCGTTCAAGCGAGCCCTTGGGGTCAAGCCGTTCGTCAACCTGCCGTCCGCTTTGTTTCCGCGCGCCGGGGGCTACTCCCTATCCATCGCCGGAAGCGGAGACGTAGTAATGAAGATAGAGGGCGGACGCCACGGCCTGCTCGGGACGGATCAGAGGGGGAGGGACGTCGCGGCGATGTTCGTCCGCGGCATTCGCGTGTCGCTTCTGGTGGGAATATCGGCCACTCTCATCGCGGCCGTCCTTGGCCTGTCGCTCGGCCTGCTCTCGGGCTACGCCGGCGGCCTCCTCGACGCCCTGATAATGAGGGCGGTGGACGTGCTGCTGTCGATACCGACCCTGCCTATCCTGATGGTCATAACGGGGCTCATGGGCAAGAGCCTCTGGAACCTGATCCTCGTGCTGTCGGCTTTCTCATGGATGGGCACGGCAAGAACGGTGCGCTCGATGACACTGTCGCTTCGCAACGCCCCTTGGGTAGAGGGGCTGAGGGCGCTTGGGGCAAAGAGGGGCTACATCCTATTCCGCCACCTCGTGCCGGAGGCCATGCCGCTTCTGCTTGCTAACGTGGCGCTCGGCGTCCCGGGGGCGATCCTCGCCGAGGCAGGGCTGGCGTTTCTTGGGCTTTCAGACCCGAGGGTGGCGTCCTGGGGGCGGATGCTGCACGAGGCTCACACGTTCGGCGCGTTCACGAACGGAGCGTGGTGGATGATCATCCCGCCAGGCCTCGGCATATCCGTCATATGCCTGACCTTCATGGATATAGGCCGCAAGCTTGAGGAGCTTGCCGACCCGAGGCTTAGCGCGTCCCCGTAAAGCGCGGCATCGTCGCCTCGCCCGGCGCCGAAATATTGTCCCCCTGCCCAGACCGCCCAGCGACCTGCGCCACGGTCGCCATCAGGATGCGGACGTCCAGCCAAACGCTCCAGTGCTCCACGTACCACAGGTCGAGGTCGAACTTCTCCTCCCAAGTGATGGCGTTGCGCCCGTGAGTCTGAGCCCAGCCCGTTATGCCTGGCTTGACGTCGAGGCGCCTCTTCTGCCGCTCGCTATACAGAGGCACGTAGTCCATCAGGAGCGGGCGAGGCCCGACGAGGCTCATGTCCCCCTTGAGCACGTTCCACAGCTGCGGCAGCTCGTCGACGCTGGTGCGGCGGAGGAGTTTCCCTAGCTCCGTGAGCCTGGCTCCGTCCGGCAGTAGCACCCCGTGCCCGTCACGGGCGTCGTTCATCGACCTGAACTTGTACATTACGAACGGCTTCCCGCCCCTGCCGGCCCTGGTCTGAGCGAACACAACCGGCGTCCCCATCTTCCATATAATGGCGAGCGCCACGGCGAGGAGCAGGGGTGAAAGAAGCAGCAGCCCCGCCGCAGCGCCGGCGACGTCCATAAGGCGCTTGACAACGCGTTCAGCGAAGGGCATCTTTGACGGCGCTTATGACGGCGCCCTGCTGTTCTTGGGTCATGGCCGAGCCGGACGGGAGGCACAGGCCTCGCTCGAAGAGCCGCCGGCTCACGTCACCATCGTGGGCGTAATAGCGCGCTCCGTCGAAGACCGGCTGCATGTGCATGGGCTTCCACACGGGGCGTGCCTCGATGTTTCGCTCCTCCAGACGCGCCACGACGTCCACCGGCGAGACGCCCTCCCTGTCTATGGTCAGAGCAGTCAGCCAGCGGTTGGAGTGGCTCCACTCCGGTTCGGGCATGAAGTTCACCCCGTCAAGGGAGCCGAGCTCGGCGGCGTAGCGGTCGAACACGCGGCGCCTGGCCTCTATCCGCTCCTGTATGTGCATCATCTGGCCGCGCCCGATGGCGGCCAGGATGTTGCTGAGGCGGTAGTTCCAGCCGAGGGTCGAGTGCTGGTACCAAGGCGCCGGGTCGCGTGCCTGAGTCGACAGGAAGCGCGCCCTCTTGATGGAGTCCGCGTCAGACAGGAGCATGCCCCCGCCGGAGGTCGTGATTATCTTGTTCCCGTTGTAAGAGAGGACGGAAAATTTTCCGAACCCACCGGCTCGCACGCCCTTGTAGAGCGAGCCGAGGGACTCCGCCGCGTCCTCTATCACCGGAACCCCGTGCCGATCGCATACGGCCAGTATCGAGTCCATGTCGCATGTCTGGCCGTAGAGGTCGACCGCGACGACGGCCTTTACGCGGTCGCCGCGTCCCTCGGAGGCCAAGTCGGAGAGGGCGGCGTCGAGGGCTCTGGGGCTCATGTTCCAAGACTCCGGCTCCGAGTCGATGAAGACGAACTCCGCGCCCTTATGGTAGGCCGGCGCGACCGTGGCAGCGAAGGTAAGAGAGGCGCACACCACGACGTCCCCGCGCCCCACGCCGAGGAGCTCGAAGGCGAGGTGCAGCGCCGCCGTGCCGGAGGCGAGGGCGAGCGCCGAGCAAGGCCGCCCGACGTACTCCGCCGTCTCGCGCTCAAATGCCTCGACGTGCGGCCCGAGCGGCGCTATCCAGTTGGAGGCGAAGGCATCCGAGACGAGCTTGATTTCGTCGCCGCTCATGTGAGGCGGGGAGAGGTAGATTCTTTCGCGGGAACCTGTGGACAATGAAAACACCTACTTATTAAACGTAATAGTTATCCTTCAGCGCCCAGTCGCGCAGCGCCTGCACTATAAACTCGCTGTTTACACGGCCAGCGCCCGCACCGTGTCCAGCGGCAGGCCTGATATGTCGGCCACGTCGGACGCGGCTATACCATGAGACAGCATAGAACGGACAACGTCCATGCGGTATTCCTCACGGCCCTCCTGCATCGCCTGCATGCGCAGGCGCTCGCCGTTTGTCCAAAGCTCCTCGGGCACATCCATCGTAGTCATAAAATCCGCCTCCTTAAACTCGCTGTACTCGACGCAATAAAGCTGGCTGTACAGTCCCTCCATTATGTCGATGACCACAAAGGCGTCGTTGTCGCTGATAAAACCGCCAGCCACGGCACGCTTCACCGCGGCCGATATTTTCCCAAGCATAGCCAGCACCTCGGCGGCCCAAGCCGCGCGCTCCTCAGACG
>JAISUL010000014.1 GCA_031272145.1 Synergistaceae bacterium | reverse complement strand
GCGATGCCCCCGGCGTGGATGTTTCACGTGACGACGCTTTGGACACACGCGACGTCTGAGTCTTTGAGGACGCCTTTCAACCGCAGCACGTGGGTGAGCTTCATAATCCCAGCCGACATTTGATGTTCGACGCCGTCGATTCTCATCGTCAGCCTCTCCTCGACGGCGTCGATCTTAGCCGTCAGTCTATCCTCGACGGTTTTGATCGCGAAGCGCGTGTAGGCTATTATCGACGCGCTCGACAGCACTATTAGGGCGACCAAGACGATCTCC
Source organism: Synergistaceae bacterium (assembly GCA_031272145.1). GTDB lineage: Bacteria > Synergistota > Synergistia > Synergistales > Aminobacteriaceae > JAISUL01. The sequence goes on along the minus strand of JAISUL010000014.1, from coordinate 22,716 downwards.
CCGGTCGTGAAGCCCCAGCTTGCCAGCGTGGTGGCCGCTCTCTCGGCGACGTCCAGTCCTTCTCCTACGGTCATCGTGTACCCCTCCTTGCTGCGCGCCATAAAACATGTCTCACAGGGAGTATACCACGCGGCGGGCTGCATGTCCATCACGAAGCGATGGATGCCGAGGAGGCGAGACAGTGAAGCCGCCGGGGACGCGATACCCCCGGCGGCTTCATGCTGCCTTGTCTTCCTAGGTTATGAGGCTTTCGACATCTCCGTCACGAAGCGCCGGAGCGCCTCGCGGCATGAACGCGGGTCGCCGAGGTGCTCCGCGATTATCTTGACCGTGGCCGAGCCGGCTATCGCTCCGTCCGCTCCGGCGCGGATGGCTGCCCTGACGTGCTCCGGTTTTGATATGCCGAAGCCTACCACCACCGGAGGGGAGCCGGCCTCTTTTAGCAGGGCTATCCTTGACGCCGCGTCTGCGCCGAACTCGTCCATCTCCCGCTCGGCGCCGGTCACGCCGTTCCTGCCTAGGTAGTAAGTGTAGCCCTTTGACAGAGCGGCGACCTGGCGCAGCTTTTGTTCGTCGGCGTTGGGCGGGACTATAAACACCGGGGCGACGCCGGCGCGCAGTGCGGCATCGACGAACGGGCGCGACGACATCACCGGAACGTCGGCCACCAAGACCGAGTCAACGCCGGCCTCCGCCGCCATGCCGTAAAACGCGTCTAGGCCGCGCGACACTACTAGGTTGGCGTAAACCAAAAGCCCTATCGGTATGTCGGGGTGGGCGGCGCGCGTCCGCTTCACAAGCGCCATGCACGAGGCCGGCGTCGCTCCGGCGTCTAGGGCGCGGTTCGACGCTGTCTGAATCACGGGGCCGTCCGCCACTGGGTCGGAAAACGGTATGCCGAGCTCCAAGGCGTCGGCGCCGGCCTCCACCAAAGTCTCCAATATCGCGCCGCTCTCCTCGTGGTTCGGGTCGCCCAGGGTAACGAACGGAATAAAGGCCCCCCGTGGTCTACCCTCCCGTCCCTTGAGGCGCCCGAAGGTTTTTTCGTAACGTCCGCTCATAGTTGGCCTCCGTTGGGTCTAAGACCCTTTCTGTTTTTAAGGTAGGACATGACCTGATCCAAATCCTTGTCGCCGCGGCCCGAAAGGTTGATTAGGAAGATCGAGCCTTTTGCTGCCTCCTTAATCTCCTTCATGGCCTGAGCCAAGGCGTGGGCCGACTCCAGCGCGGGAATTATGCCCTCCTCGCGCGAGAGGAGGCAGAACGCCTCGACCGCCTCGTCGTCAGTTATGCCGACGTAGCTCGCCCTGCCCGTGTCGCGCAGGTGCGAGTGCTGGGCCCCGACGCCGGGGTAGTCAAGCCCGGCCGAGAGCGAGTGCGACTCCTTGATCTGCCCGTTATCGTCCTGCAGAACGTAGCTGTAGCTGCCGTGCAGAATCCCCGGCCTGCCCTTCTCCAAGGTCGCCCCGTGCTTCTCGGTATGGAGCCCGTGCCCGGCCGGTTCGACTCCGACCAGCCTCACAGGCTCGTCTATGAAGTCCGCGAATATGCCTATCGCGTTTGACCCGCCTCCGACGCAGGCGAACACCGTGTCGGGCAGGCGCCCCTCGGCCTCCAGAATCTGGCGCTTGGCCTCGCGCCCTATCACGCGCTGGAACTCCCTCACGATCGTCGGAAACGGATGAGGCCCCGCCGCCGTGCCTAGCAGGTAGTGGGTGGTGTCGGCGCTCTCAGCCCAGTCCCGGAGCGCCTCGTTTATCGCGTCCTTCAGGCTGCAGCTTCCCGTGTCCACCGGCGTGACCTCGGCGCCCATCAGCCTCATCCGGAAGACGTTCGGCGCTTGCCTCGCGATGTCCTTTGACCCCATGTAGACGCGCGTCTTGAGCTTCAGCAGAGCCCCTGCCATGGCAACCGCCACCCCGTGCTGCCCGGCGCCGGTCTCGGCTATGAGCCTCGTCTTGCCCATGCGCTTAGCCAGCAGGGCCTGCCCGAGGGCTTGGTTCGTCTTGTGCGCGCCGCCGTGCAGCAGGTCCTCCCGCTTCAAGTATATCGCGACACCGCTTGCCTTGCCTATGTTTAAGCATCGGTAAAGCGGCGTCTCCCTGCCCGCGTAATCGTGAAGCAGGCCGTCGAGTTCTGCCGTGAACGACGCGTCGTTTCGCGCGTCCTCGAACGCCCGCTCCAAGTCCAAAAGCGTCGGCGCCAGAATCTCCGGCACGAACATCCCGCCGTACTCGCCGAACGCCCCCAAATTAACCAGCATCAAGCATCTCCCCTTATTATTGAGGTCTGAGACCCTCGGGGTCTGCGACCCCTTGGGGTCTGAGACCCCTTGGGGTCTGAGACCCCCTCAAAAGTTCCGCAAAGTGTCGAACAGGCGCCTTATCTTTACGTGGTCTTTCACGCCGGGCGCGCTCTCGACGCCGGAGTTCACGTCGATGGCGTAGCAGCCGAGCGCCGCGGCCTCGCGTGCGTTGCCCTCGTTTATGCCCCCGGCAAGTATGACCCGTGAGAGGACAGACGTCCCCAACTTGTCAGCAAGCCCCGACACCAAAGACCAGGCAAAGCTCTTTCCTGCTCCGCTTTTCTCGGAATCCAGCAGCACTCTGCCGCAGCCATCCATCGACGGCGGCAGTTTGTCCCGCACCCTGAAGGCCTCCCACACCTCGCAGTCATAGCGGTCATCTGCCGCGCCGCATGGGGACGACTGTCCTCCCCCGTAAAGCTGCACCGCTGTCAAGCCCAGGTAGGCGGCCAGGCGGGCGGCGCTTTCTGGAGCTTCATTTACAAAGACGCCGACCATCGGCAGAGGGGACGCAGTAGTAATGCTTTGCGCTGTGGCCTCGTCCACGCGGCGCGGCGATGGGGCAAAAATAACGCCTCCGAAGACCGCCCCGGCCTCGTAGGCGGCCACGGCGTCCTCAGGGGAGGTCAGGCCGCAGACCTTCACGCCGCCGTAGACCAGGCGCCGCGCTGCCAGGTCGAGCCGCTCGGCCTTCATAAGCGCCCCTCCGACCAGGAACACCCGAGCCGCGCTCCTCAGGCGCAGCACGTCCTCGTGAGACTTGACCCCGGACTCGCAGACCAGCAGGCGATCGGATGGCACCCGCGCGGCCAAGCGTGCGCAAAGATCGGTATCCACGCCGAGCGTCTTCAGGTTTCGGTTGTTGACCCCGATGATCTTTGCCCCGAGGGCTAGGGCGCGGCTCATCTCCGCGTCGTCGTGAACCTCGGTCAGCACGTCCATAGAGAGGCGCTCGGCCTCGTCGGCGCAGGCTCGGTACGCCGCGTCGTCGAGAACCGACAGTATGAGGAGCGCCGCGTCTGCCCCGTGGAACCTCGCCTCGCAGACCTGATACGGGTGGAAGACGAAGTCCTTGGCCAAGATCGGCCTGTCCAGAAGTCCCCGCGCGCGGCGCAGCACACCGAGGCTGCCCTGAAAGTACGGCTCGTCCGTGAGCACTGAGACCGCGTCGGCGAATCGGCTGTAGACACCGGCTATCTCGTCTATGTCGAAGTTCTTCCGTATGAGGCCCTCGGACGGCGAGGCCTTCTTGCACTCCATGATGAAGCGGGTGCCTGGCTTCTTCAGGGCAGCGCCGAAGCTTCGGGTGGTGGGGGCAGTTTTAGCCCGGAGGTCAGAGTACGGGACGTCCTCCATCCGCCGCCCGACGTCCACTCGCTTGCGCGCCATTATCTCGTCAAGAATCGACATGGCATGAGTCCTCGATGTTATCCGCGCTTGATAGGGCGGCGAACTTTTCTAGCCGTTCTAGGGCGCGGCCGCTCTTCAGCACCTCTTGGGCCAGGGCGAAGCCGTCCTTGTAGTTCGGCACGACGCCGCCAAGCGTCAGCAGGGCCGCCGCGTTGACCGAGATCGCCGCGGCGTGGGCGTCGCTGCCGTGGCCGCCGAGCACGGCGCGGATGTACTCCTCGTTCTCCTCCGGGCCTCCTCCCACGATGGAGGCCAGAGGGAAGGTTTTTACCCCGAAGTCGGACGGCGTGAAGTTTCTTGCCGCTATCTCGCCGTTCAGGAGCTCCGCCGCGTTCGTCTCGCCGTGCGCGGCTATTTCGTCGAGGCCGAGGCCGTTCACCACCAGCGCCCTCTCGCAGCCCAGCAGCCTCAGGGTCTCGGCCACGAGCCCGCAGAGGGAAGCGTCGTAAACGCCGACCAGCATTATCGGTGGCCGCGCCGGGTTGATCAGAGGGCCCAGCACGTTGAAGACGGTGCGCGTCGCGAGGGCGTTCCTCACCGGCATGGCGTGCTTGAAGCCGGTGTGGTAGTAGGGGGCGAACAGGAACGTGACTCGGAGCGCGTCGAGCAGCGCGCGGGCTCGCTCCGGGGTCATGTCGAGCTTGACGCCGAAGCGGGCCATCAGGTCTGCCGCGCCGCACTTCGACGACACCGAGCGGTTGCCGTGCTTCGCGACGGGCAGGCCGGCCTCCGCGACGACGAACGCCGCGGCGCTCGATATGTTTATGGTGTTCGCGCCGTCGCCGCCTGTGCCCACTATGTCAGCGAACTTGTAGTCCGGCCTCGGAAACGAGCGAGCCCCCTCGCGCAGTGCCAGCGCGGCCCCGGCGATCTCCTCCGCAGTCTCGCCGCGGGTCTTGAGCGCCACGAGCAGCGCGGCTATCTCCACGTCGCTCATCTCGCCCTTGATAACCGCGTCAAAAAGGGCCGCCGAGTCCTCCCTGGCCAGCTTCTCGCCGGCCATCACTCTGTCCAAAAGCAACGCAACACTCACAATAATTTCCTCCTCATAAGGGGTCTGAGACCCCAAATAAAAACGCGCGGGTGTTCGTAAAAGGGAACCCCCGCGCGTTGAGCAAAAGCATAAAAAAAGGGTTCCGAGAGCATAAAATCGCCCCCGGAACCGTCTTTTTATCGTAAAAAAAGCAACGGCAAACCAGCGGGCGGCGTCCTAAAGGCGCCACCACCACATACCGGCGAAACTAGCCGAACTCTTTGCCGTCAAAACCCATCGCTCCTTGTTGGGGTCTGAGACCCCTTTCTCCAGCAACCAGCAGTAGTGAATATCCTACTCCAAGTCCGCGGAGTTGTCAAGGGGCATCTTCTTAAAAAACGTCAGAGATGTCCGCCCGTAGCTCCGCTCGTCGTACTCGGCCCAGGGAGGGGTGACCGCTATCTTTTCCACCGCTGCGTGCTCCACCACTAGAACGCCTGACTGAGTCAGGACGCCGGCCAGGTTAGGGATGGCCAGCACCTCCGCTCCCCATCCGGCTCCGTAGGGCGGGTCGGCGAATATCACCCCGAAGGATCGCCCGCGCTTGGCGAGCCACGCGAGTGCGCGGCGCACCTCAAGAGACAGCACCGTGACGTTTCCCCTGCCCTCGGCGGCGGCCCGCTCGATGGCGGAGGCGCGTGGCCTGACGGACTCAACGAACGTCACGGAGGCAGCGCCGCGCTCGATGGCTGAGAGGCCGACGCGGCCCGTTCCGGCGAACAGGTCGAGGAAGTCGGCGCCCCTTATTTTCTCCGCGCCGAGGATGTTGAACAGGGCTAGGAGGACTCGGCCCGACGTCGGGCGAACGTCCCTCATTTTTCGCCCTTCATTTTTCGGCGCCCTTGCGCAGCCGCTCCGCTAGGTCTTCCATTGATAGGCGCACGGCGGGGGTCAGGTAGACGCGGCCCAGGTCGTCGATCTTGAGCATGACCCCGCCGCGGCGCGGGACGACTCGGATGTAGTAGCGCTGCTCGAAGCCCTCGTCGGACGTCACGACCTCGACTAGGAAGACCTCTCGGCCCTCGTAGCGCTCGCCGAAGCTCCAGTGAGCATCGCCCTTCGCCCCGAATGCTCCGGCTATGAACTCGACGTCCTTCGGCATAGGCGTCTCGACGTGAATGTGCGTCGCATCGTCCCCTTTCAAATAAAACTCCCATGTCTTACGCGTCGCCGTGAACGCCGCATCAGTTCTCGCGACGGCCAGGCGGCTTATGGACTTGCCCATCTCCAGCCACTTGCGCTCGTACTTGCTCCGCGCGGAAGCGGGGCGGACGGTCTCGACCGGCGCGGCGGCGAGGGCTGGGTGGGCGCCCAGTGTCGCCTCTGCCTCTTGGGCGTACCACGCCTCGTCCGTGAGCAGCTCGAACGTCCCGCCCGGCGCCAGGACTGCGGCGAGGCCGTCGGCGAACATGGCGTCGGTGACGCGTCGGCGGGCGTGGCGCTTCTTCGGCCAGGGGCAGGGGAAGTTCATGATTACGCGGCTCAGCGACGCGTCCGGGAAGAACTCCCTCAACATGTAGCGGGCGTCGGCGCGGATCAGGCGGACGTTGGCCAGCCCCTCGCGCGACAGGCGCCGCGCGCAGCGGTCGATGCAGGCCGCGGACACCTCCATGCCGAACAGGAGGACGTCCGGGTGCGCCGCCGCGTATGACGCCGTGAACTCCCCGTTGCCGAAGCCTATTTCCAGGCAGGCACAAGAAAATGTCGGCAGACGCGGGCCTATCGGGAGGCTGCCGGCCATAAGAATAAAACTGTGGCCATCCATATCAAAGCCCGCTCTAGAACGTCCACTCGAAGTCCGGCAGTCCCTCGGCCATGATGCGCGCTTTCACGTCTTTCATGATGAAGTCTAGGGCGCTTTTGTCGCGGCCCTCGCAGCGCGCGGTTAGCACCGGCTGCGTGTTCGACGCCCTGATGAGGCCCCAGCCGTTCGGGTAAATTATTCTGACTCCGTCGACCGTGAGGCACTTGTGGCTGGCGACGGCGCGGTCGCGTATCTTATCCGACACGGCGAACTTCTCGGAGTCTGGGCATGGGACGCGTACCTCCTCCGTGGCCGGGTAGTCGGGGATGCCGGCCATCAGGCCGGAGAGGGTCGCGCCCGGCACGATGGACATTATTCTCAGCAGGCGCCCGGCGGCGTAGAACGAGTCGTCGAAGCCGAAGTACTCGTCGGCGAAGAACATGTGGCCGGAGAGCTCGCCCGCGAACGGCGCGTTCATCTCGCGCATCTTGGCCTTGATGAGCGAGTGGCCGGACTTGCACCACTCGACCGTGCCGCCCAGCCTCTGGATCTCCTCCGGCAGGGCCATGGAGCACTTCATCTCGACTATGGCGCGGCTCCTCGGGAAGCGCCTCATGATCTCGCGCCAGTAGAGGGCCATAAGCCTGTCCCCGAAGATCACGTTTCCCAACTCGTCAACGACTCCGATCCTGTCGGCGTCTCCGTCGAACGCGAAGCCCACGTCGGCGCCGGTTTTCTTCACCATCGCGGCCAGAGCGGTCAGGTTCTCTCGCTTTTGGGGGTCTGGGTGGTGGTTGGGGAAACGGCCGTCGGGGGCCTCGTACATGGAGATGCACTCGCAGCCAAGGGACTCGAAAAAAATGCGCGCCCACGGCCCCGCCGTGCCGTTGCCGGTGTCGCTCACTACGCGGAGCTTTTTGCGCCCGGGCTTCAGCTTTATCTTCGACAGCAGCATTTGCAGGTACGCTTGGGGGATTCCGCCGTCGCGTTCGACGCGGCACTCGCATAAGGGGACGGCGAAGGCCCCGCGCCGCGCGATCTTGCGTATGCTCTGGACGTCGTCGCCCCATAGGGTCGCCTTGGTGAATTTTTCGCTTTGTTCTCCCTCTGATCTGCTCCCGAAGGCCAGCTTCATGCCGTTCATGTCCGGCGGGTTGTGGCTGCCCGTCACCATCACGCCGCCGTCCATGTCCAGGTGGTACATGCTCCAGTAGAGCATGGGGGTCGTCACCACGCCTACGTCGGTCACGCTCAAGCCGACGGAGAGCAGGCCGCGTATGAGGGATGCCCGTATCCGCTCGGTCGAGAGCCTGACGTCGCCACCGACCACCGCTGTGAAGACGCTTCTGTCGAAGAGCCACGTGCCGAACGCCTTGCCGATGGCCTCGACCGTCTCGTCCGTGAGGTCGGAGTCCGCGCTGCCCCGTATGTCGTACTCTCGGAATATGGATTTCGGCAGGGTCATTGGGATTTTAGGTATTCCATGGCGAACTCGACGAGCTCGCGCCCGGCAAGGGAGCGTGATTCGAGCGTGAGGACGCGGTTCTCGCCGAGCGCGACGGCGAGGGAGGCTCCTAGGAGTTCGTCCTCTTCAAGCACGGCTTTCATGCCGGCTAAGTCGAGCACGCTGTAGGAGGGAGTGGAAGGGCATTCGGGCACGTAGAGCGAGCCGAAGCCCGGCCCCTCCGTCAGGTTGATGGATACGTAGGCGATTGGGGCTTCTCGCCTGTAGACGAGGCTCGTCCAGACGCCGCGTGAGCCGAGGGACACAACTTTTTTCTGCGCCTGGCCGCCGAAGCTGGACGCAATGGCGGAGGAGCCGGCAGCAGTGGCAGATGAGCCGGCGGCAGGGGCGGAAACAAGAAGGGCGGTGACGATGAACAGAGCACACGGGATGCGGAACATGCAACACAAGACTAACACCGCCTCTCATGGCGCTAAAAGCAAAAATGGCGGTGAGTGAGAGATTCGAACTCTCGATAGAGGTTTTAGCCCCTATACTCGCTTAGCAGGCGAGTGCCTTCAGCCGCTCGGCCAACTCACCACATGAACGCGGCAGCCGCCTCCGGCAGCGTAAACGCCACTTCCGGCAACAAAACCGCCGCTTCCGCGTTCGCCGATCAGAGCACCTTGTCCTTGAGGGCCTTGCCGGGCTTGAAGACCGGGACCTTCTTGGCTGGTATCTGAATTTCCTTGGAGGGGTTCTGGGGATCGTGGCCGGTGCGGGCCGCGCGCTCGCGCACCTCAAAGGAGCCAAAGCCTATGAGCTGCACCTTGTCCCCGTGGGAGAGCGCCTCGCCGATCGCCTCGATAACGGCGTCTACCGCGCTGGCTGCGTTCTTTTTGGTGATCTCGGCTATATCGGACACCTTATCGACCAATTCCGTCTTCGTCATAAAAAAGCCTCCTCTTAAAAAATACGCGGAACAGGAAACCCCCGCGACAAGCCTCCGAAACAAAACGACCTGGGAGTCCCAGGCCGGACAAGAAAAACAAGCAATATTTTTAACGCAACTCCGCCCGGACGTCAAGCCCTAAATGAGGGCATTATGGTTTTTTCGGCAGATATTTGAACAGCTTGGTCAGAATATCGTCCAAGTCCACGGGCTTGCCTATGTGGTCGTTCATGCCCGCCGCTAGGCACTTCTCGACGTCCTCGCGGAAGACGTTCGCGGTCATGGCGACGATGGGCACGGTGCGCGCGCGTGGGAGCGGCAGGGAGCGTATCTCCCTCGTCGCCTGGTAGCCGTCCATCTCGGGCATGTGCACGTCCATGAAGATCATATCGTACCTCTCCGGCGCCGCGCCGAAGGCCTCCACGGCCTCCAGCCCGTTCTCGGCCGTGTCGATGGCGAGGCGCGTGTCCGACAGAAGGGTCATCACGATCTCGCGGTTGATCTCCACGTCCTCCACGAGCAGGATGCGCCGGCCGTCGAAGCAACCCGGCTCCGCCTCTTTACTGACGCCCGCGCTCACGCCCGCGCCGTCGTCCTGACGCTCTTCGATTCCGAGGCACTCGCTTATGCAGTCCACGATGGTCGACGGGAAGAGGGGCTTCGGGACGAACCTCCTCACCTTGACGCCATGCTCGCGGGCCTCCTCCTCGATGTCGCTCCAGTCGCCGGAGGAGATCATCACGACTGCGACGCGGTCGCCGTAGCGGTCTTGGATCAGCTTGGCGAACTCCACCCCGTTCATGCCAGGCAGGCGCCAGTCGACGAAGACTATGGAGTAGTCGCCCTCCGCCTTCTCCAGCATCTGGCAGGCCTGCTCGCCAGTCGCGGCCACGTCGCATTTTATGTTTATCTTGTCCGCTATGCTGGCGAAGTACTGGAGCACCTCGGGGGAGTCGTCCACGGCCAGGATGCGCACGGGCTCGCCCGCCGCCGCGAGGTCGAATGGGATGCGCCGCCTCTCGCTCTCCCCCTCCTTGACCGGAACTCGGAAGATGAAGCTCGACCCCTTCCCCTCCTCGCTCTCGACCCATATGCTGCCGCCCAGGAGCTCGACTATGCGCTTCGATATGGCGAGCCCAAGCCCGGTGCCGCCGTATTTGCGCGATATGCCGCCGTCCGCCTGCTCGAAGGACTTGAACAGCTTCGCCTGGCCTTCCTTAGATATGCCTATCCCTGTGTCCGTCACGCTGAACTCCAGGAGGTACGTGCCGTCCGGCCTGCGCTCGATCACGCGGGCGTCCATCGTGATTACGCCGCGCTCAGGCGTGAACTTGACGGCGTTGGACAGGAGGTTCGTCACGACCTGGGCGAGGCGCTGGTCGTCGGAGACTACCGCCACCGGCAGGTCGTTCGACAGTCGGACTCGGAAGTCGATGTTCTTCTCCTCCATGCGGAAGTTGACCACGTCCGCCACGCGCTGGAGCATCTTCTCCAAAAAGAAGTCGGTCATCGATATCTCCAGCTTGCCAGCCTCTATCTTCGACATGTCGAGCACGTCGTTTATGACCCCAAGCAGGTGGGTCGAGGCGTCCGTGATCTTGCCGAGGCAGTAGTTCTTGCGCTCAATATCGCCGGCCGCCACGCCTATGCTGGTCATGCCGATTATCGCGTTCATGGGGGTGCGTATCTCGTGGGACATCCGCGAGAGGAACTCGCTCTTGGCCCGGTTGGAGTTCTCGGCCGCGTCCCTGGCCTTGACCAGCTCCTCCTGAAGCCTCACGCGCTCGGTGACGTCGATGCCGATGGCCCCGAGGCCGCCCGCGTCCTCCCCGATCGTCACGTGCCCTCCCGCGCTGACCGGAAACACGCTTATCTGGAGCGTCCTGACCTCCCCGTCCTTGCGCCGAAGGGGGACCTGTATCTCACCGTCCGTGCCCTTACCCTGGTTTTTGCCCTTGACGCCCATCTTTTCGAGGCTGTCGTGGTCGAACATGAGCTCGAGGCCGCCCGCCGCGATCTCCTCTGGGCTCCAGCCCGACGTCTCGGCGGCGCCGCGTCCGGCGTACTCGACCGTGCCGGACGGGTCGACGTGGCATATGAACTGGGGCGAGTTCTCCACTATCGAGGACAGTCGGAGCAGCTTCCGCTCCGTTATGTCCCGAAGCACGGCGCCGGTTATCACGCTGCCCATCACGCTCACGAGCTGGACGTCGCTCTCCGTCCACATCCTCTTGTCCCGGCACTCCTCTATGCTGAGGATGCCCCATATCCGCCCGGACACGTAGAGAGGCGCCCAGACGAAGGACTTCACGTCGACCAGGCTCATGGCGTGATACAGGGGGTCGGCCTCCACGTCGTCGCAGAAGATCGGCGGCACGGCGCCGGGCGAGCTCTCAGGGAAGCTCTCGGCTATGAGGTTCCCGATGTGGTCGTTCGTCGGGGCAGGGCGAAGGTACTCGCTGTCGAACCACGCGTAGGCCGGACGAGTCACGCCCTCGCGGCGGTCGGGCACCCCTATGACGACGCGCGTAACCCTCATGAACTCCCCCGCCGTCCGGAGCGCGTTGTTTATGAGCACGTCCATCCCGTCGTTGGACACGAAGCCCAGAGAAAGCCGGGACATTATTTCCTGCTGTTCGAGCCGAGCGTCAAGCGCCATCGCTGACCTTCTCCCCCTCCTGTTCTTCAGAACAAAAAAACTATCCCGCCTACAGTATATAACAAACTTATCGTGAAACGCCCGCGCTGTATGATGGTATGATGGACGCACTAGTTTCACGAACGTGAAAGGAGATGGCTGATTTGAAAATGCTCACGGTGTTCACCCAAGACATCAACTGCGCAGACGACGCCGTGTCCGAAACGCTCGAAAAGCTCGACGCCGCACGGGCCGACGAGAAGTTCACGATGGAGAATTCGCTCGGGGTGCTTCACTGCCACCCCGAGTGCGCCGAGAACGGCACGGTGAAGGCGCTTTGCGAGCGCGGGGCGGAGAAGGGGCTTATGCCGTTCGACGTCGTCGGGTGCGTCTCGCACAAGGTCGGAGCGCCTGGCATGGACTCAAGCGACGGCCTCGTCCTGTCGGTGCTGACCGGTGCCGTCTTCGCCACCGCTGTGTCGCGCCCAGCCGAGACGGGCGGCATGAAGCACGCTATGAACGAGCTTCACGTGAACGTCATGTCCGAGTTCACGCGGCGCACCGCGCCTGAAGCCAAGCCCGAGATGTTCACGACATTCATGCCCTTCTCCGACACGTTCGACATTTACGCGGCCATCACGGAGATGGACAACGTCACGCGCATCGCCAACGGCGTACCGATGTTCGGCGCAGTGTCCTTCTCGGGCGAGACGAACGAGGGGAAATCCTTCACCATACGCAACGGCCAGGTCTACCCGTCGTCCGTCGTCGTGGCGGCGCTGGGGGGCGTGAACCCGCGGTGGCTCAGCGCGTCCATCCCGGACAAAAACGTGGTCAACATAGACGCGAAGGTCACGGAGATGGACGGCAGCGTGCTCAAGAAGGTGAACGGCGTGCCGATAGAGGACTTCCTCGTGGCCGCCTCCATAATCGAGAAGGACAGCGTCGATGCGCTGAAGTACTGGCCTCTGACGTTCGACCAGCCGGACGGCACTCGCATAACGCGAAGCTGCGTCGGCTACGACGATAAGGGCGGGATGATACTCAGCACCCCGGTTAAGCTGGGGTCGAGCGTGAACATCGCCTCGATGACGCCGACGGACGTGAACGAGACTGCCCGCGCCACGCTGAACGGCATAATGGAGGCAGACCCGCGCAGCGGCGTGCTGATCTACTCCTGTACGGCGCGCATGTGGCAGCTGGCGTTCGACGGCGACGCCGAGCTCAACGCGGTGGCGGAGATATTAGGCGACACCCCCTACAGCTTGGCCTACTGCGGCGGCGAGATATTTCCGCAGTTCCTGCGCTCGTCTGGACAACCCAAGGTAGTTAATTCCTTGCAAAACAACACCATAATCGCCTGCGTTTTATAGGTCGCGAGGGGATTTGTTCGATGTTGAGAATGTTCACGGTTTTTACAAAGGAGATTGACGACGCCGACGGCGCCGTCTCCGAGATTTTGAACGGGCTGGAGGCGGCCAAGGACAAGATGGGGAAGAACTCCATCGGGATCGTCCACTGCGCCGAGGACTACGTGAACGACGGCGTGGTGAAAAGGCTGAGTCTGGCCGTGCCGTTCGACGTCGTTGGGATCGTCGCGCGGGCGCTGGGCGGGCCGAACCTCGTGTCTTCCTCGGCCCTGACCCTGTCGGTGCTGACTGGGGACGACGTGTTCCTCAAGTCCGCTGTGTCCAAGCCCGTGACGGAACGGCACCACCTCCAGGAAACTATGGCCGACCTATACCGCAACGCCGTGGACGGACTGCCGGAGGCACCCAAGATGATGGCGGTCTTCACGCCGCAGATGTTCACGATAGGCCCCGACGAGGTGGTAGACGCCCTCTCGCGCGAGGCTGGCGTGCCTCTCTTCGGCTGCGTGGCTCTCAGGGTCAAGGGGATGTCCGCCGAGGACGCCATAGTCGTGCACAACGGCATGACGTACTGCTCGTCCACCGCGGCTGTGGCGATAGCGGGGAACGTGGACTTCAAGTGGGTCAGCGTGTCGGTCCCAGCGGATAGGGTGCTTGGCGAGCCGGCCAGGGTGACCGGCTCGGTCGGAAACGTGATCACATCCATCAACGGCGTCAGCGCGGAGGACTACTTCGTGTCGCACGCGCTGGCCGAGCGCAACGCGATGAACGGGCTGGTGTTCACGCCGATGGTGGCCAGGACGCCGGACGGAGTGAGGCTGACGCGCAACTGCATCGACGGCGACGGCAAGGGCGGCGTGGTCATGACGGCCTGCGTGCCGGTCGGGTCGAATTTCATCATGGTGGTTATGAAGGCCGAGGACGTAGAATATACGGCTCGCTCGGCCATGAAGGAGGTGGTAAAGGCCGCACCGAACGGCGCGCTCATCTACTCGTGCGCCGCGCGCCTGTGGGAGCTTGGCTTTCCCGACACGGCCGAGCGGGAGGTGCTGGCGAAGACGCTCGCTGGCGTCCCATGGCTCATGGCCTACTGTGGCGGCGAGATATGCCCCCAGACTCTGCCGGGCGGCAGAACCGTCAGCGCCCTGCAGAACAACACCATCGTAGCCTGCGTGTTTTAATTTTATAAGACGAGAGGAGTTTTTCTTAATGATAAGGATGCTTTCGGCTTTCACGGACGCTTCAGACCCCAGCGCAGCCGCTGCTGAGATTTTCGACGCGATAGATCCAGAGCAGCATCTCCTGGGCAACTCCCTCGGTATAATGCACTGCCGCCCTGAGTACGCGGCTGGCGGGGCAGTCAAGGCCGTGTGCGGGCGCTTCGGGTTCGACACGGTGGGGTCTGTAAGCCCTGCGTTCAGCGCCTCGACCGCGGCCTACCCGTCGGGCGAGAGCAGCGACACTGGCATGCTCTACACCGTGCTGACCAGCGACGACGTGAGATTCACCACAGTTCAGTCGGCGCGCATCTCTCCGGCGCGGCTGTCCGGCGCGCTTGACGATATGTACCAGAGCCTTATGTCATCTGTGTCGGAGAGGCCCAGGCTCATCGTGCCGTTCGCCCCGTTCATGCGCAGCGTGAACGGCGACGACGTAGTCATGAAGCTCGACTCTCTGGTAGGCGACATACCGATGTTCGGGGCTCTGGGCTTCTCGAACGACGCGGACGCTGGGAGGTCTTACGCCATCTACAACGGTGCGGTCTACCCCGGCGCGATGACCCTGACGGCGTTCACCGGAAACGTCGAGCCGGACATGTTCAGCATAACGACGCTGAAGGAGACGATGCTCAAGCTCAAGGCTGTCATCACGAAGGCCGAGGACAACCGCCTCATAGAGGTGAACGGCACCCCGGCAAAGGAGTTCTTCGCCTCGATAGGCCTTCTGGACGACGGAGGCGGCATCGAACAGCTCAAGGTCAAGCCCATGCTTCTGGAGACCCCTGACGGCAGAAAGCTGGCGCGCAACTGCGTCGGAATATCGTCTGACGGAGACCTGCTGTGCGCCGGGTACATGCCGGTCGGAGCAAAACTGGAGTTCGCCGTCATGAGGCCCGACGACGTCGTGAAGTCAACGCGCGTCACCCTGGAGGAGGCGCTGAAAAGCGTGCTGGGGCGCGGAGGAGCGGAATATGATGCGGAGGAGGCGGAGGGAAAGTGCGTCCTGATCTACTCGTGCGTGGCGCGCATGTGGCAGTTATGCGGCAACGACGGCGCGGAGCGCGAGCTGGTCAAGTCGATCTTTTCCGCTTCGGCGCAGTATAACTTCGTGTACTGCGGTGGAGAAATATTCCCTCAGCACCTGCCCAACGGCAGAACCGTCAGCGCGCTGCAGAACAACACGCTGATAGCCTGCGTGCTGTGAGAGCAAGTGAACACGATGGACTTGCAAGAAAAGAACCGGACGCTCCGCGACAGCCTGGCTGCGCTTGGCAGCGTGGCAGTGGCGTTCTCCGGCGGAGTGGACTCCACGTTTTTGCTGAAGAGCGCGCACGACGTGCTCGGAGACAAGGCGATAGCGGTGACTGCCCGATCATGTTCGTTTCCGGCGCGCGAGCTCGAGGAGGCCAAGGCGTTCTGCCGACAGGAGGGCATCGAGCACGTGATATGCGACTCGGAGGAGCTCGACATCGAGGGATTCTCTAGAAATCCGCTGAACCGCTGCTACCTCTGCAAGAACGAGCTCTTCACCAAGATATGGGCTGTGGCGCGAGAGCGCGGCATAGCGAACCTTGCCGAGGGGTCGAACCTCGACGACGAGGGCGACTACCGCCCAGGCCTGACTGCCGTGAAAGAGCACGGCGTGAGAAGCCCGCTGCGCGAGGCAGGACTTACCAAGAACGACATACGCGCCCTCTCCAAGGAGCTCGGCCTGAAGACATGGAACAAGCAGTCGTTTGCGTGTCTGTCGTCGCGCTTTCCGTACGGAGAGGAGATAACGCCCCAGCGCCTCACCATGGTTGACAGAGCCGAGCAGGCCCTGCTTGACATGGGGCTGCATCAGGTTCGCGTTAGGCACCACGGCGGCCTCGCCAGGATAGACACGGACGAGGCGGGCTTTGCGGCTCTGGCTCCGCGCGATGTCAGGGAGAGGCTGTACAGCCTGTTCAAGGAGATAGGCTTCACATACGCGTCGCTCGACCTGCTTGGCTACAGGACGGGGAGCATGAACGAAGGGGTATCATTAAAGGAGGAATCGAAATGAGCAAGCTTAAGAACATAGGCATTATAACGTCAGGCGGGGACTGCGGCGGCCTGAACGCCGTGGTCAGGGGCGCTGCGAAGGTAGCTATGTCGCGGGGCATCGGCACGTACATCATACCGAGCGGCTACGCCGGGCTTTACAACCTCGTGAACTTCGACAGGCTGGTTTTGCTGAACGAGGAGCGCACCGACCACGTGAACTCCGGCTTTGCCGGCAGCGACGCCGGGCACAGCCGCGTTAAAATATCCAAGATCAAGGATCCCGACAAGTACGAGAGGATTCTACTCGGCCTGCGCAAGTTCGACATAGACGGGCTTGTCATCTCCGGTGGCGACGACACCGGAAGCGTGGTGGTCGACCTGGTGCAGAACGGTATTCCCTGCGTCCACGCGCCGAAGACGATGGACCTCGACCTTCAGACTTACTCAGTGGGCGGCGACTCGGCCGTTAACAAGATCGCCCGCATAGTCGAGGACATCAAGACGACCGGCAAGACCCACAACCGCATAATGATCATCGAGGTCTTCGGGCGCTACGCCGGCCACACTGCGTTTCGCGGAGGCGTGGCGGCCGACGCGGACTGCATCTTGATACCTGAGATAAACGTCGACTTCAAGGTCGTGTACGACCACATCAAGCGCTATTACATCCGCCGCGTGATGAACTCGGACGTGCACTCGGGAACCTACGTGATGGTCGTAGCGGAGGGTATCAAGGGCGAGGACGGGAACGTGTTCTCGGAGGCAGGCGAGGGCACGGACTCGTTCGGCCACGTGAAGCTGGCCGGTGCGGCCAAGTCCGTGCGCCGTCACGTCGAGGACATGATGAGAAACGACCCGGAGATCAGGCAGTTCATGAAAATATCCGGCATGTTCGTGCCAGGCGTGTTCGAGATACCTGAGGTGCGCGAGGTCATCCCCGGCCACATGGTGCGCAGCGGCGTGAGCTCGGCCTACGACGTGAACTTCGGCAAGCAGATAGGCGGCGCCGCCGTCATGCTGCTCGACGAGGGCATAAGCGGCGTGACCGTGGTTGGCGTAGTAGGCGGCACAGTGCGCTACATCAGGACGGAGGACGCGATAGTCCCCCGAGGCGTGGACTTGAACGAGGTGGCCTTCTTCGAGCAGATGGACATCTGCTTTGGCCGGGCGCCGCAGCCGTACACTCTGGTTACGGAGAAGTACGATGGCGCAGTGGAGAGGCTGTTTTAAATAAGGGGCCATACCCCTGAATGGAGGCGGCGACATGTTGCAGACGATGGACGGCAACGCGGCGGCGGCGCACGTTTCTTATGCGCTCAGCGAGGTGGCGGCGATTTTTCCGATAACCCCATCCTCGCCTATGGCCGAGCAGGTTGACGAATGGGCTGCCCACGGGAAAAAGAACCTCTTCGGGCAGCCGGTGAAGGTCGTGGAAATGCAGTCCGAGGGAGGCGCGGCCGGCGCCGTGCACGGGGCGCTCCAGGGCGGCGCGCTTACCGTTACCTACACCTCGGCTCAGGGGCTGATGCTGATGCTGCCCAACATGTACCGAATCGCGGGCGAACTGCTTCCGGCTGTGTTCCACGTCAGCGCCAGGGCGCTTGCCAACAACGCTTGGAGCGTCTTCGGCGAGCATCAGGACGTGATGGCCGCGCGGCAGACAGGCTTTGCCATCATCGCGTCCAGCAGCGTTCAGGACGTCATGGACTTCGCAGCGGTAGCGCACCTCGCGGCTTTGCGCTCGCGCGTGCCGTTTCTGCACTTTTTCGACGGATTCAGGACGTCGCACGAAGCGCAAAAAATCTCGGTCATAGAGTATGAAGACCTCGATAAGCTCATAGACCGCTCGGCTCTGGCGGAGTTCAAGGCTCACGCCCTCTCCCCCGACCACCCGGTGCACCGCGGCCTGACGCAGAACCCCGACGTCTTCTTCCAGATGCGCGAGGCAGTCAACCCATGGTACGAGCGCCTGCCTTCCGAGATCGAGCACTGCATGAGACAGATAGGCGACCTGACCGGGCGGCACCACGGCTTCTTTGACTATCACGGAGCACCCGACGCCGAGCGTGTCATCATGGCGATGGGGTCGTCGTGCTCAGTGATAGAGGAGACTGTCGACTACCTGACCGAGCGCGGCGAGAAGGTCGGCCTGGTGAACGTCCACGTGTTCCGTCCCTTCTGCTCTGACCGCCTGCTGTCCGTCCTGCCGAAGACCGTAAAGAAGATAGCGGTTCTTGACAGGACGAAGGAGAGCGGCGCCGGCGGCGAGCCCCTCTACGTCGACGTCAGGAGCGCCCTCTACGACGCAGCGGCAAGCTCAGGTTTTGCTCCGATGGTGGTCGGCGGGCGCTACGGGCTCGGCGCCAAGAACTTCTCTCCCTCTGACGTGCTGGCGGTCTACGACAACCTGGAGCAGGACGCGCCCAAGAACGGCTTCACAGTCAGCATCGACGACGACGTGACCTGCCACTCTCTTCCTGTCAAGCACCCTGACTTCGACCCGACGCCGCTTGGGATCACGGCGTGCAAGTTCTGGGGGCTCGGCTCCGACGGGACAGTCAGCGCAAACAAGAGCGCCGTGAAGATAATCGGCGACCACACGTCGCTTTACGCTCAGGCGTACTTCGCCTACGACTCGAAGAAGTCCGGCGGGGTGACTATCTCGCACCTGCGTTTCGGCACAGTCCCGATAAAGTCCTCTTACTACGTCCAGAAGGCGGACTTCGTTGCGTGCCACAACCAGGCCTACATCGGAAAGTATGACATGACGAGCGACCTGAAGGAGGGCGGCTGCTTCCTGCTGAACACGCTCTGGACTCCGGATGACCTGCCTAGCCACCTGAGTGCGGAGGTCAAGCGCACGCTTGAGCGCAGCAAGGTCAGGCTCTACACGCTGAACGCCGTCAAGATCGCTCAGGAGCTCGGTCTTGGCAGCAGGATCAACATGATTATGCAGGCGGCGTTCTTCAAGCTGATATGCGGGGACAAGCCTGGGATGATCCCGCTTCCCCTGGAGGACGCCCTGAAGTACCTGAAGGACGCGGTTGTCGAGTCCTATGGCCGCCAGGGCGAGGCCGTGGTCAAGACGAACTTCACCGCGATAGACAGGGCTCTGTCCGACCTTGTCAAGATTGACATCCCAAGCGATTGGAAGGACGCGCAGGACGCGCCCGCGGCTCCTCTGGACGTCCCCGACTTTATCGCTCGCTTCGTTGAGCCAATCAACCGCCAGGAGGGCGACAAGCTGCCAGTGAGCGTGATGCGCGGACACGAGGACGGCACGTTCCCCGTCGGCACAAGCGCGTGGGAGAAGCGCGGCATAGCGGTGAACGTGCCAGTGTGGCGCGCCGAGCGGTGCGTCCAGTGCAACCAGTGCTCCTTCATATGTCCTCACGCGGCTCTTCGCCCCCTTTTGGCCACCGACGCGGAGCTAGCCGGCGCTCCCGCCGGCCTGCTGACGCGCCCGGCAGTCGGAGTGGAGGCGAAGCACTTCCACCTGGCTATCTCCACGCTGGACTGCACCGGCTGCGGAAACTGCCTTGACGTATGCCCAGCCAAGGAGAAGGCGCTTGAGATGCGCCCGCTGGAGGAGGTTATGCCTGAAGGCGCGGCGCTTTGGGACTTTGCGGCGTCGCACATATCTTACAAGCCCGTTTCGCCTGAGGCCATGCGGACTGTAAAGGGCAGTCAGTTCGCCCGCCCCCTGCTGGAGTTCAGCGGTGCCTGCGCCGGCTGCGGCGAGACGCCGTATGTGAAGCTATTGACGCAGCTGTACGGCGACCGCATGTACATCCAGAACCCGTCCGGCTGCACGACCGTCTGGGGAGGCAGCTGCCCCGCCGTGCCATACACCGTCAACGACAGAGGACACGGGCCGACATTCGCGTACTCCCTGTTCGAGGACTGCGGCGAGTACGGCTTCGGAATCCACATCGGCGCGACGCAGGTGAGGGAGAGGGTGGCGCTGCAGGTGGAGGAGGCGCTGCGCGGCGATTTGCCCTCTGAACTGCGCGCTGCTATGAAGGACTGGCTGGACAACAGGCACGTGAGCGCGGGAACGCGAGATAGAGCCGACCGCCTGACCGCGGCCCTGGGGGATGCCGGGCACAGCCGGAACGCGCTGCTGGACGCAATATACGAGCGCCGCGACTTTTTCGTCCGCAAGGCGCAGTGGATAGTTGGAGGCGACGGCTGGGCTTACGACATAGGTTACGGCGGCCTCGACCACGTGCTAGCGAGCGGCGAGGATTTGAACGTGCTGGTGGTCGACACGGAGGTTTACTCGAACACCGGCGGCCAGTCGTCCAAGGCGACACAGACGGCCGCCGTGGCGGGTTTCGCCGCGTCAGGCAAGCGCACGCGCAAGAAGGACCTCGGCATGATGATGCTCTCCTACGGCAACATCTACGTCGCGCAGGTCGCGATGGGCGCTGACAGGTCGCAGACCTTGAAGGCGTTTATCGAGGCCGAGGCATACCCCGGCCCGTCGATCGTGATAGCCTACTGCCCCTGTATCAACCACGGCATCAGCGCCGGCATGGGCCACTCACAGGAGCAGCAGAAGCGGGCGGTCGAGGCAGGCTACTGGGGGCTCTACCGCTACAACCCCCTGCTGAAGGCGGAGGGCAAGAACCCCTTCACGTTGGACTCGCGCCCGCCTGTGTGGGATAATTTCAAGGAGTTCCTGAGGAGCGAGGTGCGCTTCTCGTCGCTTGAGCGTCAGTTCCCCGATGCGGCAAGGGTGCTGTTCGAGAAGTGCGAGGAGGACGCGAAGGAGAGGCTGGGAGCGTACCAGAGGCTGGCGGCCACGGAGCCAGCGATGGCCGTACCAGCAGTATAAAAAATAATCCGAGGGCGCGGTGAAGCTGCGCCCTCGGGTTTCGTCAGGTTGAGGATAGCTGCTTCTTATCTCGTCGCGCCTGAATCGGTAGCTCAGGATGGAGCAACCAATACCAAACATTTCCCTCAGTTTCCCCCGGCATCACAGCTGCGCCGCGCAGCTTGCAGAGCAGCGAGAACGCGCTCTGGTCGTGCCGATTCTCCATGAATGTTTCACTGTTCGGGGACTTCGACGGCGAGTCATCACACAAAGAGAAGTCATGCTCGAACACTGCCAGCCAGTCATGAACGAACTGAACTGTCGTCTCGCACTTGCGCATGAAAAAAGCGGTGGCCGCGCACTGTCCGCTCTTCAAGATGCTCTCGCTGCCGCGGACGCCGAAGTAGTCTAGCATATCCCCCTTCGTCCATTTCTCCTCGGCGCAGTACGCTGCGTCGAGCTGGAAGGCCAGAATGCCCGATGGATGCGAGGCGGCGATAGCCACGTAATCCATAAGCCTGTTCACGCCGCGCGGGTTGAGCCAGCAGCCCGCGTCGGTGTATTGCAGGACGTCGCCGTCGTTCATCTTGGCGAACGTCTGTAAGACCACCTGCGGTTTCCATATCCAGTAGCCAAAACCCCTCCTTAGCGAGAACTTGTCGCGCCATCTGTTGTAGAACTCACTGTCGAGCGAATCCTCGTCGTAGAGGCATATGCGGGTGTAGACGTCCATGGCCTCTGCCTGTCGGCGGAAGCGATCCATCGTCGGACGCAGCAGCTTGTTGGCAAAGGCACAGAGGTAGAGCGGGCGAGGAGAAAGCTCTCTCTCTCTCTCTCTCTCTCTCTCTCTCTCTCTCTCTCTCTTAACGGAAGGCGCATGGTAGCTAGATTAATCAAGTCAAACACCTGGTCGATTTCGCTGCATGACAACGCAAGCGACGAAACGAATGATTCCCATGGCTCGTCCCGATAGAACGCCACAAACACGTTGAATTTCCCCCAGCCACGCTGCGCGGCGAGTTGCGACAGACCACTTCTCGGAACGACTTCCATACCGTGGAAGTACGACGACGGCGAATAATACTCATCGCTTACGCAAACCCCGTCGACGTTTACCCCGTCTTTCTTCAGACGCTCGAAGATAAGCTCGGCAGAGCTTCCTGTGCCGTAGAGCATCAGGGGCAGTGTGGAGCGTTTGAGCTCCGCGGAGAGCTTAAGCTCTGCGAAGAGTTTATCCAAAGCGCTGTTAGGAGCAGTGTCAGTTGCCAGTAATGTTTCGATCATAGCGAATGCCTCCTTATGGTATAACGTAAAGCACTTTGTCAACGATGCCGTAAGTATGCGACCGAAGATAAAACCTCGCCTCAGGCAACAAGCTGCGTATGTACTGAGGAATGGTTATCAAGTCCTCCGGCTTGTGGTAAACGCATATAGCCAGCCTGGGGCGCTTCGATATGATGGTGTGTTCGGCACCGTGAAGCGCGCGCAGCTCCGAGCCCTCGACGTCCATTTTGATGAACGTGACGTCCCAGTCTGCCAGCAGATGGTCGATAGAATCCGCTTGCACCACAGAAAGCTCTTGCTCTCTCTCTCTCTCTCTCTCTCTCTCTAATGACACTGGAACCTGCCGAGCCCTTTTCCGAAAAAGCAAGCGTATCCTCTTTGTCCCACGCTGCTTTCTCGAAAACCGTTACGTTCTCGATCCCATGCTCGCGTATGGTTGCAGCGAGCTTGGCAGCGTTCTTCCTATCTGGTT
>JAISUL010000098.1 GCA_031272145.1 Synergistaceae bacterium | reverse complement strand
AATCAAGGCCCTGACCGAGATGTACCGCCGCATACGCAACACTGCCCGCTTCCTGCTCGGCAACCTGAAGGGGTTCAGCACGTCTTACCCCGTGAAGATAGACGACATGCCGTCGCTGGAGCGATGGGTCATGCACCGCCTGAACGAGGTCATCCGCAAGGCCGGCGATGGGTTTGAAAACTACGAGTACCACCTGCCGACCTACGCCATCCACTCGTTCTGCGTGAACGACCTTAGCGCGTTCTACCTCGACGTGCGCAAGGACAGGCTATACGCGGAGTACAAGCACTCCTTCGAGCGCTGCGCTGCACAGTCGGCCATGTGGGAGGTCTTGACGGCCCTGGCAAAGATGCTTGCCCCGATACTGAGCTTCACGGCGGAGGAGATATGGCAGAAGGCGCGGGAAATCGACCATTCCCTTCCGGAGAGCGTGTTCCTCACGAACTTCCCCAAGCCTATACCCTTCGGAGGCGAGGACATTGAGGTGGCAATATGGGACAAGGTGGTACTGCCGCTGCGCGGCGCGGTCTCGCGCGTCCTTGAGAAGCTGCGCGCGGATAAGATCATCGGCACGTCGCTCGAGGCAAGCGTCCACGTGAAAACCCCGTCCCCGGACGCGACCAACCTTCGGGTGTCTTACCCGAAGCTCAGGCTCTCTGACCCGCCAGGGACGACCTACCCCTTGTCTGAATTTTTGACGCCGGAGGAGCTGGCCGACGTCATGATAGTGTCGCAGTTCGAGTGGACGGACGACAGCAGCAAATACGCCCATCTCCGCTATCACCACGACGAGGAGACGGGCTACGAGATAGCCGCGACAATGGCGCAGGGCATAAAGTGCCCGCGGTGCTGGAAGTACGTCGTCCCATCTCCGGACTCCGAGGTGCCTCCCTTCACCGACGGCCTGTGCCCGCGCTGCCAGCACGTGCTAATAATCAGTTAGGGGTCTGAGAGGACCCCTAACATTTATATCCCCAGTATCTCCGCCGCAGCCTCGACTAAACACCGCTGTTCGTCTCCCGTTATGCCGGGAAATATGGGAAGGGCAAGGGCTTCCTCGGAGAGCCGCTCCGCCTCCGGGAAATCCCCCTTCTTGTAGCCAAGCCCTGCGAAGCATGGCTGCAAGTGGAGGGGCAAGGGATAGTAAACCCGCGTGGATATGCCGCGCTCCTCCAGCTTGTTCATGAGCTCGTCCCGCCTTCCCCCTCGGACGCGGACGACGTACTGGTGGTATATATGGAAGTTCCCCTGCGCCTCAGCAGGCTGCTTTATAAGCTCTTCGTCCCCGAATATCGATGCGAACATGATGCGATAGCGGTCGGCTATGACCCTGCGCTCGGCGTTCCACTCCTCCAGATGCCGAAGCTTGACGCTGAGCACAGCGGCCTGCAGCGCGTCAAGGCGGCTGTTTAGCCCCACATCGTCGTGGAAGTAAGGTGTAGCGGCCCCAGCGCCGTGAACCCTGAGTTTCGCCACGGCCTGGGCTATCGCTCCGTCGGCTGTGACCACCATGCCCCCGTCGCCGAAGCCGCCCAAGTTCTTGGTCGGGAAGAACGAGAAGCACCCGATAGCGGTGACGCCGTCATTTAGGCACATAGCGCCAGCCCTCTTGATGCCGTCGCCGACGTCCCGCCACGCCCCGAAGGACTGTGCTGCGTCCTCGACGACCGCGACGTTTCTCTCGCGGCAGAGGGGCAGGATTTTTTCGAGCGGCGCGGTCTGGCCGAAGAGGTGGACGGGGAGGAACGCCCTAGTGCGCGGGGTGAACCGCGCGGCGGCTGCGTCTGGGTCAATGTTGAAGGTGTCCGGGGCGATGTCCGCGAAGACCGGCACCCCTCGGAGGCGGGCTATGCAAGCGGCCGTGGCGAAGAAGCTGTAGGGCGTGGTGACTATTTCGTCGCCAGGCGCAATGTCCAGAGCCATGAGCGCGAGGAGGAGCGCGTCGCTTCCCGATGCGCACCCGATGGCTCGGAGGTGGCGGTCACCCCCAAGGGGAACCCGGTCACCCCCCAGATAACTCTCGACGTGTTCCTCGAAGGCCAGCACCTCCGGCCCGAGGATGAAGGCCTGTGACGACAGCACGCGTTCGATGGCCGCGTGGATTTCGTCTTCGATTCCGCTGTAGCTTCGTTTAAGGTCTAGGATGGGCAAACGGTTCAATTGCGCCATCTCCTTTCGGGGGGAGTATAGCACGTTTCGCTTCGGATGGGGTAGGCAGACCCCTTGCAAAACAACCCGGGATGTGGTATAAATGTGGAGGCTCCGAGGTACGGGCTGCCCGGCTGGGCTGTCACTCCGCCGGGGCTTACGCCCCTAGCGAGCTAAAAGCCGGTTCAGGGCTTGCGGAAAAGATTCAGCAAATCAAAGAAGAGGGTTGTCCAAGAAGTTGGGCAACCTTTTCTGCGCAACGCGTCAGCGCAGCGGCTCAAAGCACGGGTGCAGGCCGCGCGTTTTATCCGCCACGGGCAGCGGGGCAGCGGGTCCGCAGGTACTCATACGTGCTCTCCGGCACTAGCGGCGTGATTTCCTCGACTCTTCCCTCCTCAAGCAGTTTGGGGTTGGCTAACACCTTTCTGACCCGCGAGGCGCTGACTGGCGCTCCGCCGACCTCTAGGCGGGGAAGCTCGCGGAACTCTATTCCGTACTGCGGCAGCAGGGCGCTCATGGTCTCGTTGTAGAAGCGCGTGACTCTGTCGAAGGGCTCGGTTCCGGCGAAGCGCACCGATATGCCTAGGACAGGGGCTATCTCCGACGCGAACAGCCTGACGTCGTACGTGGGGTCGACCTCTACCGTCGGGCGATCTTCCTTACGTATAGGTGGTCAACC
>JAISUL010000051.1 GCA_031272145.1 Synergistaceae bacterium | reverse complement strand
CGCTCAGCTTACCGATCTCGACCACCTGCAAGGGCATAGGCCCAAGCTTCGTAACGCTTATGCCCGAAGCGGTCTCCTCCATTCTACACCCCCACTTGCTGGCCAGATACTCCAGCAGGCCCTTCGGATGGCCGTACGACACCAGCGTCATCGTTAGGTCGCCGGGGCGCGTCCTGCACTTCCATGCGTACTGCGCGACGTAGGCGCAGACCTTGTGGAAGTCGCGCACCGAAAGGCGATCGCCTGGGCTCTTGTACTCCAGGATGTTGTGGCCCGCAAATATCCGGCCTATGCTCTGCGTGAGCTGCACCGGGCGCTTCTTCCGGATCAGCAGGTCTGCCCTCAGCGGCCAGTTGGTGAGCTGGAACTCAGGTGTAAACTCCAGCGTGTCGGGGATGGCCGGGCGAAACAGGGCTCGCATTGCCTGCACGAAGGCCGTGTGCCAGTTGGCCGGCTTCTTGGCGGGGGCGGGATTCATAGCTTCTTCCACTGTGTTGCCCTCCTTTCTCTATGTCCCTCTGGTCGGCCGGGAGGGGGGAGGTAGACACCCCAAGGCCGGAGGGCGGCCAATGAGCTCGCCTTTGGTCTTGCCCTCAGGCTCGTCATATCGCCGGCTTCCCGCCGGGGGCGGGGTTAGGCGGAGCTTTCGCCATGAGCGGCTCACACAAAGCTTCCATTATATATACTCCTTTCTTGCCCCCTGCTCCGCCCCCCCCCATTACGCTAGGACACGCTGTTGAATATCACCGACGGGGCGTTCGCTGGGGACTTGCCCTTCTTGACCTTGTGGTAGTCCGCGTAGGTCAGGGGACGGGCTTCGGACAGGACGGACGCGCTCGTCACTCTGCCTATGAACAGCATGTGGGTCTCGACGTCCTCGACCTTCACCACCTCGGCCTCCACCGCCGCGACGGAGTGGGCTGTCACCACCGGGACTCCATCCGACTTGTGCCACGCGTCCGGCGCGACGTTCGCGAACTTGTCGAAGACGCGGCCTGAGCGGAAGCCGAAGACGCCTATGAACGGCATGGGCGCGTCCTCCGACAGAACCGAGATGGAGAAGCGCCCGCCCTTTGCCAGAAGCTCGGCCGTGTAGTTGGCCTTGTTTAGGCACGCAGCCAGGCAGACCGGGCTGCTCGTGAGCTGCATCACGGCGTCCGCGACCTGGGCGTTGAGCTTGCCCTCGAACTCGGTGCCGACGACGTACAGCCCGTAACTGAACGAAAACAGCGCTTTGGGATCAACCATAATAAAAAGCTCTCCTTTCCCAGAGGGGAAAAAATTTTGACTAAGCCGCGTTTATTATAATGCCCCCCTTGCGCGGCGCGCGGAAAAAGGTAGAATGGAGGAAGGCGCTGGGCTTGGTGCCCGGCGTACTCTTTTTTTCCAAACCGAAAGGATGATGTCTTATGAATCCGTCCGTTATCGATCACATCGGAGTCGCCGTCAAGAGCATCGACTCGGCCCTCGGTTTCTGGGAGGGCGTCATGGGGCTCAAGTGCCACGGCATCGAGGAGGTCGCGGAGCAGAAGGTCAAGACCGCCTTCCTGCCGCTGAAGGACACTGAGGTGGAGCTCCTTGAGCCGACCCAGCCCGACAGCCCCGTCGCGAAGTTCATGGAGAAGAGCGGCGAGGGCATCCATCACCTTGCCATTCGAGTTCCGGACGTCGCAGCCGCCCTCGAGGAGCTCAAGGCCAAGGGCATCCGCCTCATCGACGAGAAGCCGCGCAAGGGAGCCGGCGGCGCTCTGATCGCCTTCATCCACCCGAAGGCCACCGGCGGCATACTGCTCGAAATCTGCCAAAGGTGAGCGGAGCGGCGCAAAACGTAGGGGGGACAATCGCGTCTCGGATGCTGCGCGGCACGGCACGGCTTTTTGAAGCGCTGCCGCCGCGCTTTTCACGTGGCCTCGGCGCAATCCTAGGCGGCGCAGCTTGGCTCGCCAGCAAGCGCAAGGTCGACCGGGCGGAGGCAAGGTGCGTATCGGCGCTCGGCGTCGGCGTGACTGTGGCCCGCGCCGTCGTCCGCTCGTCCTTCGAGAACATGGGCAGGTCGGTGGCGGAGTTCGCCCGCCTGGGCCGTGACAAGGACAGGCTCGCCTCCATCGTCTCGATCGAGGGAGCGGACAGGATCGACGAGGCGTTCTCCCGCGGACGCGGAGTCATCATCATGTCCGCCCACATGGGGAGCTGGGAGATAGCCGCGGCGCGCTTGGCCATGGGCTACCCGCTCACGGCGCTCTACACGTCTCAGCGCAACGGGAACGGCCTTGAAGACGTCATAACCTCGATTAGGCAGGCGGGGGAGAGCACGATGGAGTTCATCCCGAGCGAGGGGTGGGGCGCCATGCGCGGCATCTTTCGCGCGCTTAGGCAGGGCAAGGCCGTCATCTTTATGCAGGACCTCGACGCGCGGGGCGACGGGGTCGTCCTGCCCTTCCTGGGGATGCCGGCCAGCTGCGCCCTCGGAGTGGTCAAGGTACACCTAGCCACCGGCGCCCCCGTGCTCCCTGCCGTCGCCCTGCGCAACCCCGACATGGCCAGCCACACCATCCACGTCGAACCGATCCTCAGCGACTCCCCAGACCAAAACGGCAAACCCTTCGGCTCCAATATTGAAAACTCCCTCGCCATGTGCAATAATGTGCTCGAAGCCTGGATCTTGCGCCACCCAGATCAGTGGATGTGGCTCCTAGATAAGTGGGAGTCCACCGCGGGTGTCGTAGTAGACACCGAGGGGTCAGAGACACCGAGGGGTGTCGTGGACGCCAGGGGGGTCGGAAACACCGGGGGTATCAGCAGCATCACGCATGCAGGGGGCGCCATTACTATTTGATTCTCGGTGTTGACCCTGGGCGCGCCAAGGTCGGGTGGGCGCTTGTGAGAGAGGACATAAATGGCTTCGACCCGGCGGCGTTGATTTTGTCGGGCGTTGTGCCATCGGCGGAGGCGGACGCCTTCGCCTCCGTCTGGAGCAGTCCGGCCGAGGAGTGGGAGGAGCGCCTCTCCTCGGTCGGCAAGGTTTATGAACGGCGCTCTCCCGTGCCTGAACGCGGGTCGCTGACGTTGGTTGTGCTCGGCGGCGGCACGGGAAGCGCGGAGATGCGCCCGCGCTTTCGGCTCCCGGTCGTCACCGTTGACGAGAGGGGGACGACCCTTTTGGCGGGGAAGCTGTACTGGAGGCTGCACGAGCCCGCCCTGTGGCAGAGGCTTCTGCTGCCGCGTTTCATGTGGCTGCCGCCTCGCGAGGTTGACGACTTGGCGGCGTGGGCAATAGCCGTCTCCGGGGCCGCGAAAAGCAAAAAATAAGCAGCTCTTGTGGCCGCCGAAATAAATTTTGATATAATGGAAGGGCATTCGCGGTTTGGAAGGGAGCGGACACGAAAATGGCTGACGCGGGACAGCTAGCTGTTCTGGTAAATACTTTCGGTTCTTCTTTGATCTCCGTGGGGCGCGAGGTTGGTCTAGAGATGGCTCTGAACAAAGCGCAGGTCTCGCAGGGCGTCAAGGTTCAGGGGGTCTGCGCCTCGGCCTTGATCGGAATCGTGGGCGGCGGGCTACAGGGTACGGCGGTCATCATGCTGGACTCGGCTGGCTTCAATAGCGTGGTGTCCACCATGTCCGGCGGGATGATAACCCCTGACATCAGGGAAGGCGTCGCCATGAGCGTGGTCGGCGAGCTCTCGAACATGATGAGCGGGCGCGCACTTATACAGACCGCACTCAACGGGGTCGACGTCACCCCCCCGCAGCTCATATGCGGGGAGAACATCGAGAACGTCCCCAGCCAGACGCCAGGCATCAAGTGCTTCACACTGCCGTTCGCCATCCAGTCCGGCGGGACGCTCTACTTGGTTCTGTCCTTCAACGCATCCTGAGCGCCGCGGACGGAGAGGACGGAATTAGAAAATGTCGAATATATCGCGGCGGCTTCGCGTTTGGGCCGCCGCGTTTATGTTTTTTTTATTCGCCTTCGCCGCGCCCTTCCGGGCCGAGGCAGGGGTCGTCCTCGCCCTGTCGGGCGGAGGCACCAGGGGGTTCGCGCACGTCGGGGTCATAGAGGCGCTCGACGAGGCGGGCGTCCCCATAGTGGGCATAGTCGGCACCAGCATCGGCTCGCTGATAGGCGCACTGAAGGCATGCGGCTACGACTCGAAGCAGATCCGCGCGATCGTGACCGAGCTGGACCTGCCTGCCCTGCTCACCGAGAACGCCGGCTCGGTGCCACTGCCCTCCGGCAGCTTCAAGATGAACACCATATCCGCCCTGACCTACAAGAAATCCAACGCCGGCGGCGCCGCAGGCCCGATGGGCATACTCACCGGAGACAAGCTCTTCCGATATTACGCGCGCCTCACGAGGCACGTCTACACGGACGACTTCAACGACCTGCCTATACCCTTCGCGGCGGTCGCAGCCGACGTCAGGACAGGCGAGAAGGTCGTCCTGAGGTCGGGCAGCCTGCCCTCCGCCATGAGGGCATCGATGTCCATCCCAGTCCTGTTCGAGCCATGGGAGATAAACGGCCACCTCCTCGTGGACGGGGGCATAGTGTCCAACCTGCCGGTCGACACGGCAAAGGAGATTTTCCCCGGACATCCCGTGATCGCCGTGGACGTCTCCGACATCCCATCCCAAAGCCGCCCAATAAACAGCTTCATAGACGTGGTCGACCAGTCCCTGACCATAGTCATGCGCAAACACACCGAGGAGGAGGCCCAGCACGCCGACGTCCTTCTGGTCCCGGACGTGCGCGAGTTCCCCTTCCTCGACGCCAGCGTCGCAGAAGCGGTAATAGGGCGCGGGCGGGAGGCGGCGGAGGCCCGCATGGACGACATCAAGCGGCTTTCGGCCCATGATGCTCAGCCTCTCCGACATGAGCCGCGCAGTGCCCCTACTCCTGTTGTTTCGGACGTGGAGGTGCTGGGCCTCACTCCGGCAGTTGCGTCGAAGGTGCGCAAGGGCTTTATGCGCTGGGTCGGCAAGCCGTTCGACGCCGACGAGGTCACGGAGGAGGTCGAGCGCATAGCCCGCACCATGGACGTCGCCGGCGCGGACTACTCCTTCCGGCGGGACAACAGGGACTCCGGCGTGCTGGTCGTGAACGTGAAGCCTAACGCGACGTTTGAGGCCGGCATCTCCGGCTACGCAACGAACCTTGACCCGTACCGCTGGCTGTACCTGAAGGGGACATGGCGCGGCGCCGCGTCCAAGAACGACTCCCTGCGCTGGATGCTCCGCGCGGGCGAGCAGTGGGAGGTGGGGCTCTCCTACCTCACGGCGGCCGAGGCAGTGAACTCGTGGGAGATACTGTTCGACATGCAGAAGTGGGAGCTGGACTCGAACATGGGCAACCGCAACTGGGAGCGGGGCTCGCTGGGGGCTCGTTACCTCTTCCGCGCCGGCGTCCTCGACATGGGAGTCGGAGCGGCTGCCGAGCGCATCAACGGCGTGGACGACGCCTACTCCTTCGGCCCGACGTTCTTCGTGGCGCGCAACACACTGGACTCGACGAGCGACCCCAGGGACGGGGTGGCGTGGCGTCTCAACGCGTGGTGGCCGGACGGGGAGGAGCTCCTGTACCGCTTCACGTACTTCAGGCCGGTCAGCGCTGGCCACATGTGGAGGACTTACCTGCGCATAGGCTACGTCGAGGGCGGAGAGAAGGACGGACACGCCGCCTACCTCGGCGCGGCGGAGGAGCTCTACTCCATAGCCGACCGGCCAATCGAGGCCGAGCGCACTGCATGGGTCAACCTGACGTTCCGGCGCGTGCTGAGGCGGAGCTTCCTCGGCATAGTCGCAGCCGAGGCCTTCGCTGGCTATGGATACGCGATGGACGCCAGCTACGCGAAGATAGCGTCCCCCTGGGAGGTCGGCGTGGCCTTCACAGTCCCCAACGACATCGTGAACCTCAGGCTGGCCGCGATGTACGGCAGCGAGGAGTTCCGCTTCGGCTTCTTCATAGGCGTCCCGATATGGGAGCACTACCCGCTGCCCTAAGGTAAGGTAAGCTAAGTAAAGAACTGCCTTAAGAAAAGGAAGAAAGGTGAAAGCGAAGTGGCACGCAACATAACCCCCCGCGCCGACGACTACTCTAAATGGTACCTAGACGTCATAAGGGCCGCGGAGCTGGCTGACCATGCGCCGGTCCGGGGCTGCATGGTGATTCGCCCGACCGGCTACGCCATATGGGAGTCGGTGCAAAGGCATTTCGACGACGCCTTCAAGCGCACCGGGCACCAGAACGCCTACTTCCCGCTGCTCATCCCGAGCTCGTTCCTCGAGAAGGAGGCCGAGCACGTGGAGGGCTTCGCGCCGGAGTGCGCAACCGTGACTCACGCGGGCGGGGAGAAGCTGGACGAGCCCCTCATCATCCGCCCGACCTCCGAGACGGTCATAGGCCACATGTACGGGAAGTGGATACAGTCCTGGCGCGACCTGCCCGTCCTCATCAACCAGTGGTGCAACGTGATGCGCTGGGAGAAGCGCCCGCGCCTGTTCCTTCGCACGTCGGAGTTCCTCTGGCAGGAGGGGCACACTGCCCACGCGACCGAGGCCGAGGCGCGGGAGGAGACCCTGCGCATGCTGGAGGTCTACCGCCAGGTCATGGAGGACGTGCTGGCCCTGCCAGTCGTTGTCGGAGAGAAGACCGAGGGGGAGAGGTTCCCCGGCGCCGTGAACACCTACTCGTGCGAGGCCATGATGAGCGACCGCCGCGCGCTCCAGGCCGGAACAAGCCACTTCCTTGGCCAGAACTTCGCGCGCGCCTTCGAGATTCGCTTCCAGAACAAGGACGGAGTGATGGAGGAGTGCTGGACCACGAGCTGGGGCGTGTCCACGCGGCTTATAGGAGCCCTGATAATGACGCACTCGGACGAGGACGGGCTCATACTGCCGCCGCGCGTGGCACCGACCAAGGTGGCCGTGATTCCCATAGGGCAGGACGGCGACTCCTTGATGCAGGCTGCGCGCAGCGTGACGGAGCAGCTGAACTCCGCCCTCGGAGGGCTCTTCTGCGAGCTTGACACCAGGTTCCACATGAGGCCGACGGACAGGTTCTTCTACCACCTCCAGCGCGGCGTCCCGCTCAGGCTGGAGATAGGCGAACGCGACCTCAAGGCCGGGACTGTGAGGGCGGTGCGGCGCGACAACGGCGACAAGCTGAACATAGAGTCGGACGCGGTCGCGGCCAAGGTGCCGGAGATTCTGGAGGACGTTCAGAGGTCGCTTTACGAGCGGGCCAAGACCTTCCGCGAGGACAACACGTTCTTCGTCTCGACTTACGACGGGCTGAAGTCCGTCATAGAGGAAAACGGCGGCTTCGTGGAGGCGTTCTTCGGAGGGACGCCGGAGGACGAGGTCAAGATACGCGAGGAGACCGGCGCTACGCCGCGGTGCATCCCGCTGGGGGACGACTCGCGCGGACGCTGCGTCATTACCGGCAAAGAGGGAAAGAAGACCATATTCGCCAAAGCGTACTGAGGAGGCCCATATTATATGAAGACCACCGTGCGCAGTATTTTCTTAATCTTAATCTTAATCTTATGCTTAGCCTTTTGCGTTTGTTTCGCCTTCGCCTGCCCTGCCGCTGACTTCGAGTTCAGGAAGGACATATTCGCGCAGGACAGGACGTCGCGACTGCTCAATTACTACGTGGACAAGTTCTCGCCGGAGGAGCTCACGCTCGTGATAGACGAGCAGCCCGACGACACCGGGCGCTTCCGCGAGATATACATGGACATCATCGGAGTCGTCATAGACGGGGTGCGGGTCGAGAGCCTGACGTTCTCCATGGTGGACGCTGAGTTCAACGACCCGTCCGAGTGGGCGTCCGGGAACGTGGAGTGCAAGGGCGCCCTGCGGGTTCGCGCCAAGTGCGTGCTGAGGGACTCGGACGTCAACGCCGCCCTCGCAGCTAGGACGTTCGGCGACGACAACCGCTGGCGCAACATCTCCATGAAAATATCCCCGAACGGCCTCTACGCACGTGGAATCTACACGGCGTCGCTGTGGTTCATCACCCTGGACATCCTTATCGAGGTGAACAGCGGCCTTGAGATAGTCGCGGGCAAGGAGCTCTACCTGAGCGACTACGCGTTCAGGGTTAACACCGTCGGCATACCGGACTACGTGGCGAGGAAGGCGGTCGAGCAGATACAGCCCATCCTGAGCCTTGACGACTTCCCGCTTCCCCTGAGGCTGAACGGCGTCAGGTTCATGGACGGAGCAGCGGTACTATACACTCGTCCCGAGCCGGAGCCGCTCGCGGGCGGCATATCGTATCACTACACGAAAGAATAGACATGTACGGCATCGACCGCAAGCGCTACTTCTGGGTCGGGGCGTCGGCCCTGCTTCAGGGGCTTTTGCTGGGTTTGCTAGGCCTGTCGGGCCACGGCGCCGTCTCAGGCCTGTGGCAGGCCCTGCCAGTCTCCATCATCGTGATCGTGCCGTTCGCCCTTTGGCTCGCTCAGGAGAGCTGGGGTGGCCGGCTGAAGCGCTTCTTAGCTGCCCTGACCGCCGGGCTCGCCGTGCTCCACGCGTACTGGCTCTGGTCGGCCATGCCGGAGGGAGCTGACATCCTCTCGCCCCTTCCGACTCAGCACATGAGCGTCGTCCGGCTCTGCGCCGCCGTCTTCCTGTTCCTCCCGTTCTTCCAGTGCCGCATGGCGACGTGGAACCGCCGCGTATCGTACTCCGAGGTGTTCTTCCAGCTGTGCCGCAACGTGTTTTTGCTCTTCCAGGCCGCGATCGTGACCGTCGTGTTCTGGTGCCTGCTGCTCACGGCGTCGCTGCTGTTCGAGATCATAGGGCTGGAGGTCGTGCCCTTGGTGGTCTTCCACCAGATGATCTTCTTCCCCCTCACGAGCCTGACCATCGCCTTCTCGATAACCCTGGCGCTGCGCCACCCCGGCATCGACTCCCTGGGCAGGTGGATACTCGCCATACTTGCCTGGCTGCTGCCGCCGTTCTCGGTTTTGTTCGCCGTGTTCGTCGCAGCCCTGCCCTTTTCGGGGCTGAAGACCCTTTGGGACACGGGCCAGGCCAGCTCCCTGATGCTCCTGCTGCAGTTCGCGGCCATCCTGCTCGTCAACGCCGCTTGGCTCGACGGCACCCGCAACCCCTTCCCCAACCGCATCGTCGCGGCGTGCGCCCGCTTCCCCCTCGTGTGCCTGCCCATTTACACCTTCCTCTGCCTCTACTCGCTCGGCCTGAGGGTTCAGCAGTACGGCTGGAGCGTTGACAGAATCCACGCCGCCTTCATAGCGGCGGTCGTCGGGGTGTGGGGGCTTGGGTACGCGGTCGGAGTGCTGCTCAAGCAGTGGCCATCGGTCATCCGCCCGGTCAACACGGCTGCGGCCCTGATCATGGCCGTGCTCGTCCTCGCGATGAACTCCCCCCTGCTCGACCCCTACCGGCTCGTCGCGGACAACCAGGTGGACCGCCTGCTCAACGGCCAGTCCGACCCCGAGAGCTTCGACTTCCTCTACCTGCGCTTCAGCCTCGGACGCTACGGGAGCCAGGCCATCGCGCGCCTCGCCGAGTCGGACTCAGAGGAAATACGGGCCGACGCGCTGGCGGCTATAGCGGCGGACGCGGACGAGTACCGGGCTAGGGGCGGCCTCGTCTCGGAGAAGCGGCGCGCGGAGATAATCGCCGGGGCGGAGGTCTTCCCTAAGGGCCGGACACTGCCGCGCCGGTTCGTCGAGCGCCTGACCAAGCTGTGGAGCACGCCGGAGTTCTCGGTGCTCCGGGGCGTGAGGCGGAGCGCCGACATCTCCTTCATATTTGAGAAGCTGCGCGCAGGTGGTGCGAGTGATGATATAATCCTCGTCAGGCCGGAGGGAAGCCTCGTGCTCGACGAAGACGCGAACTGGCTCGGAGCCGTCAAGGGCAGGCTGGACGCGGCCAAGCTGAGCGGGGACGTCCGGACAGCCGAGCCGGAGTTCCTCGATCTCGTGGTCGGCGGGACGCGCTACAGGGTCGAGCCGTTTTGAGGTACAAAAACCCGATCGACAGGCTGCGGCAGGCGACTCGCTACTCGCTTAACGGGCTAAGGAAGGCCTTCAAGGAGGAGCAGGCCTTCGAGTACGAAGTCGTCGTGCTGGCCGTCCTCATCGGGGTGCTCGTGTCAGCCAAGGCCGGGTTTGCGATGTCCGCCGTGCTTGTCGGCTGCTGGCTCGTGGTGATGGCGCTGGAGCTGGTCAACGGCGCGGTCGAGCGGGCCTTCGACATGATCACGGCCGAGCGTGACCGGCGCGTGGGGACGGGCAAGGACATGCTGTCCGGAGCGGTCTTCCTCATGGTCGCGTTCAACGTGTGCCTCTGGGTTCTGTGCGTCCTCAGAATGACGGGAGTGAGCGGTATGGGTGGTCTGAGATGAGCGTCGTGTTCGGCGGCGCGCTGTTTGTAGCGGGGATGGCCTGCGGCGCGGTCGCGGGGCACCTGTTCTATCTGGATCGCCTGCCGGCCGGGGGCGCGATGCTGTTTTTGACCGTCGTGTTCCTGTTCTTCGGGCTGCGGTACTCGCGCGGCGTCAGCAAGGTCAGCGCCAGCAGGTCCGACGCCGGACAGCTGGCCAAGGCCGTGACAGCCCTGGCTGTCTTCTCCGCTGACGAGGCCATGAACGGCGCCAAGAACATAGGCCGGACACTGCCCTGCACTCAGGCCGAGCTCGACTCGCTTGAGGACCAGATCTCCGCCATCTTCGACGAGCTGCCCGTGAGCAGCAGAGACCGCGCCCGCATCTACCAGGACCTGACCAAGCTCAAGACGCGCTTCCGACAGAACGAGGGCCGCATGGCCCTTGTGAACAGAAAAAGGTAGCCGCTTCTATTTTTATTGCGCTCGCCGGAGCGCAATGTGGTTTATAATATCGCAAATATCGTGCTTTACATGAAAGGAGGGTTGGTGCGCGCGGTGGCGTCCTCGTTTTTGGGCGTCGGGATTCATTCGGTACGGAACCGGAACTTTCGGAAAGGAGAGTTTTTCAATTGTTGACGTACCTTTTGGCAGGAGCCATAGTGTTCTTCGTTATATGTTTCTTCACCTACGGAAAGTTTATGGCCGGAGTTTACGAACTCAGCGAGAAGAATAAGACACCAGCGGAGGCGATGTACGACGGCGTGGACTACTGTCCCGCCCATCCTGCCGTTCTGCTGGGGCACCACTTCTCGTCCATCGCCGGTGCCGGCCCCGTCACGGGTCCCATCGCGGCGGCAAGCGTCTTTGGCTGGCTCCCCACCTATCTGTGGTGCGTGATCGGCTCGGCGTTCCTCGGCGGCCCCCACGACATGGGCGCGCTCGTCGCCTCGATGAGGCATGAGGGCAAGTCCATGGGCGAGGTCGTCGACCGCTGGATCGGCCGCAGGGGAAAGATACTGTTCCTCCTGTTCACCATAATCACCATCGTCCTGGTCGTCGCGGTCTTCCTGCAGCTCTCAGCGAACTCCTGCGCCGCCGACCCGGCCGTCGCCTTCTCCTCCTCGCTCTACGTTCTGCTGGCTGTTGTCTTCGGCTTCCTCGTCTACCGCATGAACTTCCCCCTGTGGCTCATGACGATCATCATGGTGCCGCTCATCGTCTACGCGTGCTGGCTCGGCAAGACCAACCCGTCCGTGTCCAACCTGTTCTCCTTCTCCGGCAACCCGGCGCTGGAGTACCACCAGGGCGTGACCAAGGACAACTTCGAGGAGAAGAAGACCTTCGACGACACCATAAAGGACTTCGAGACCTACGATCAGTACGCCGCCGCCAAGAAGGACCTGTTCAACAAGAACATGTCGGTGTGGCGCTGGATACTGGTCGCCTACATCTGCTTCGCCTCCGTGCTCCCTGTGTGGCTGCTGCTGCAGCCAAGGGACTACCTAGCCTCGTACTTCCTGTACTTCGCAGTCATCGTCGGCTGCCTAGGGATGTTCCTCGGCGCCGACAAGCTTGAGGTCAAGCTGCCCATGTTCACCTCGTTCGCCCCCACGACCGGCCAGTACCTGTGGCCGATGCTGTTCATCACCGTGGCCTGCGGGGCGCTCTCCGGCTTCCACTCGCTGGTCGGCAGCGGCACGACCTCCAAGCAGATACGCACCGAGAAGGACGCCCGCCTGATAGGCTACGGCGCCATGCTCATAGAGGGAGTCGTCGCGGTCATAGCGACGGCCACGATAATGATCTCCGGCAAAATGATCGGCGACCCGATGGAGACCTACGCGACGGGCTTCGGGCGCTTCGCAGGGCTCATCGGCATCGAACCGAGCATCGGCAAGTCCCTGGGCCTTCTGGCGCTAAACACCTTCCTTATCACGTCGCTCGACACCGCCACGCGCCTTGGCCGCTACCTGATTCAGGAGCTGTTCAACATGGCCGTTGACCGCTACACCGCGACCGGCGTCGTCGTCGTCTGCGCGGTCGGCATGCTCATGATGAAGACTCACAACCCCGCCGGAGCCGAGATCCCCGTCTGGTCGGCCCTGTGGCCGATGTTCGGCTCGGCCAACCAGCTAGTCGGCGGACTGGTGCTCCTCTCCCTCGCGGTATGGGTCGCCCGCGCCCTGAAGAAGGACAACAAGTGGCTCCTGTACCCGATGTGGTTCATGCTCATCACGACGATCGCCGCGCTTTGCCTGATGATCTACGACCAGCTGTTCGTAGCGAAGCTGCCGAACTACCTGCTCGGCGGACTAGCGATTGCGCTGACGATTCTAGCCCTGCTGATGCTCCAGCAGGCTCTTGCCGCCCTCAGAAAGAAGGCGTGAGTTCGAGGGGGCCATTGTGCCCCCTTGAACTTTCCTTTTCCCTTAAGTCCTTAAGGAGGATTCTTACCCCATGTCCGTCAAGTCGCTAATAAAATCCCTAACCCCTCCTATACTCCTGGACGCAGCCAGATCGCTCCGCACCCAAGCATCAAAGACGCTCTCCTCCCCGTACCGCCACTACGCCATCGGCAGATTCGACGCCAAGCTAAACAGAGACCACGCCCTGCCGAGAATCCGAGCAAGATACCCACTATACGACAGGTTCCTCCCGTTCCTAGCTGGGCGCTTGCCAGGCCGCGGCGCAATCATCGACGTGGGCGCCAACGTCGGCGACACCCTGCTGCTCATGCTGAACGAGAGAACGCCTGCTGACGAAACGCTCTTCGTGTGCGCCGAACCCGACCCGGACTACTTCGCCCTTATGAAGGAGAACGCCGCCCAGCCCATGGCCGAGGGCTACCAGATCATCCTAGAAAACGCCTTCATCTCGCGCTCCAAAGACGATAGAATAACCGTGAAGCACGCCGGCACAGCCACGTCCGTCAAAGTCTCTACTATTGAGAGAGAGAGAGAGAGAGAATTTTACACCCTATGTCTGACTCTGCCGGAGCTTATGGAGAAGCACGCCATTGCTTCGCGTTTGCTGACGCTGGTCAAGGTTGACACGGACGGGTGGGACTGGGACTGCGTGATGTCCCTCGGCGATGCCTTGCGAACCGCGTCGCCTCTCATATATTGGGAGCACTGGTGCGAGACCCCCGAACAGCACGAGGGCTACTCCGAGATGCTGGACTACCTGGAGGAGATGGGCTTTGGCGCGTTCGCCGTGTTCGACAACGTCGGACACCTGATCTTCACGCTCGACGCCGACCGCGTCAAGAGTTATCACCGTTATCTTTTGAAAGCGCTCCGAGGCGAGGCTAGGCTCAACTACGGCGACGGGTACTACT
>JAISUL010000002.1 GCA_031272145.1 Synergistaceae bacterium | reverse complement strand
AGAGGCCGCGGCGGGCGTCCTCCAGAACGCGGGGGTGCAGGCCCATACGTATGGACTCCGACGCCTCGACGTACGCGGCCAGCTTGTCGCAGAATTCGACTATCTCGCCGCCCGGCCAGCGAAAGGACTCGGTGTACTTGCGAAGCTGACCCCTCCACGCCTCGGGCAGCAGCGGGAGGACGTTCCGCTCCATGCCGTCCCTCTCGTAGCGGTGTATGAGGCTGTCCAGCCCGTCCACCGACGTCTTGATGGGCGAGGCTATGTCCCTCGTCAAGACCTCCGGCAGGTCGTGGAACAGCCCCCCGAAGAAGGCGTCCACCGCCACGCCTGCGCCAGCCTCCACCTCAAGGGCCAGAAGGTACGACACGACCGCCACGAACATCGCGTGCCCCAGAACGGACGTCGGAGGCACGCGCGGCGTCTGAGCCCAGCGCTTCTGAAAGGCCAGCTGCCCGAACATCGAGATGAACCCCCAAAGTCCCGCCGCCTCGGAGCCAGGGGACGGCGACAGCATCTCGCGCGCTATGCCCTGCGTCTTTTCAACTCCCGCCGCCTCGATGTCGCGCTTCGTGTCCTCTATCCCGTACACCACGCCGCCTGCCCATTTATATATGAAGCCGAACTCCCACCTCGTCGCGAGGTAGTGCGCCGTCCTCAGAGTATTTTTCTCACGCTCCGGCTGGCGGGGGCACAATGGGGCGGCAAGGGCGGAGAGGTCGCGCTCAAGGGCCTTGCAGACCCAGTCGTCTAGCCTCGCCTTGACCTCCGCGTCCTCCATCAGCCAGTCGAAGACCGGCAGCCGGATGTCCGTCACGACGACCCTGTGGAGGAACTCCAGTATCCCGCACTCGACCAGCGCCGTCCAGTCGACGGCCTCCCCCTGACCCTCGCGGCTGCGGGCCAGAACCCACGCTATGGCCATCTTATGGGCCTGCTTGCCGAGCTCGGTGAAGACGGCGGGGCGCGGGTACTCGTTCCACCTCTCTATGCTTGCGGCGGAGAATATCCGATCTATAAGCGAGCCGGTGATCATTTTTTATTGCTACCCCTGCCTCTCGTATATCTGCCTGACGATGGTCGCGGCTGCGTAGCCTCCGCCTATTCCGTTGTCTATGTTCACGACCGTGACTCCGAGGGCGCATGAGTTCAGCATGGTCAGCAGGGGCGCGACGCCGCCGAAGTTCACGCCGTAGCCGACGCTGGTTGGCACGGCTATGACGG
Organism: Synergistaceae bacterium; assembly: GCA_031272145.1. Classification (GTDB taxonomy): domain Bacteria; phylum Synergistota; class Synergistia; order Synergistales; family Aminobacteriaceae; genus JAISUL01. The sequence continues at coordinate 15,618 of JAISUL010000002.1, read as the reverse complement.
GGCAGGACACGAGGCCGCCCAGCACGGTCGGCAGCGCGCCCTCCATGCCCGCGACCGCGACTATAGCCCTCGCCTCGCGGAGGTCGGGCAGTCGCGCGAGAAGCCTGTGTATCCCCGCGACGCCGACGTCGTAGAGCCGCTTGACCTCGCAGCCCATGTACTCCGCCGTGACCGCCGCCTCCTCGGCCACTGGCACGTCCCCGCTGCCGGCGGTGACGACCGCGACGCCCCGGTAGTGACGCCCCCCGCGCGTCCCCACCCCCGTGATTCTCGCCCTCTCGTGGAACACCGCGTCCGGCAGGTGGCGGGTTATGATCTCGTGCTGCTCAGGCGTGACCCGCGAGAAGAGGGTGCTTTCATTTTCGCTCTCTTCCTCTCTCCTACGGGCGATCTCCTGCGCTATGAGGCTCAGCTGGCCGTCGCTCTTGCCTGGGCAGTAGATGACCTCCGAGAAGCCCGTGCGGGCAGCTCGGCCAAAATCCAGATTGACTTCTGCGTTCACAGTGCACGCTCCTTTTTGATATGCCCGCGCATGGTGTATAATCGCCCCTGTTGTAGCGTTTGCTATTTTCACATGGGAAGTGACGGCGATTGTATTCCATTTCTATTATACTAGCCCTTTTGGCCGGGGCTGGGGTAGGTTTTTTGATCTTAAGGATCGTTGATAACGCGCGCGTAGCGGGCGTCCGGAACCAGGCCGTGATACTTATCCGCGAGAGCACCGAGACGGCCGAGCGCATCAAGAAGGAGCGGCTTGCCGAGGCCAGGGACGAGATATTCAAGCTCCGCGAGACAGCCGAGCGCGACATCAAGGACCGCCGGCTGGAGATACAGAAGACCGAGCGCAAGCTCGAGCAGAAGGAGGAGAACCTCGACCGCAAGCTGGAGCGCGTCGCGCACAAGGAGGATGACCTCAAGCGGAGGCACGAGGACGTCGAGCGCAGGGTCTCCGAGGTGGAGGACGTGCTTCGGCGCCAGATGGAGCGGCTTGAGGAGATGGCCGGCATGACGCGGGACGAGGCGCAGGAGCAGCTCCTCCGCAAGACCGAGGAGGACGCCCAGCACGTCCTCGGCCTGAGGATCAAGGAGCTGGAGGAGAAGGCCAAGCGCGAGTCCGAGCGACGCGCTAGGGACATAGTCATCATGGCGGTTCAGCGCTGCGCGGTCGAGCACACTTCGGACGCGTCGGTCAGCGTCGTCCCCCTGCCCAACGACGACATGAAGGGGCGCATCATAGGCCGCGAGGGGCGGAACATCCGGACGTTCGAGACTCTGACCGGCGTCGACCTCATAGTGGACGACACGCCTGAGGCCGTCACGCTCAGCAGCTTCGACCCGGTTCGCCGCGAGATAGCGCGCCGCACGCTTGAGAGGCTCATAGTGGACGGGCGCATCCACCCGGCCCGCATCGAGACCCTGATCGAGAAGGCGAGGTACGAGATCGAGGAGCAGGTCATCGAGGCCGGCGAGTCGGCGCTGCTCGAGCTCGGGGTGAAGAACATGCACGCGGAGCTGTCGCGGACGCTCGGGCAGCTGAAGTTCCGCTACAGCTACGGGCAGAACGCGCTTCTCCACAGCATGGAGGTCGCGTACATATCCGGCATGATGGCGGGCGAGCTCGGCATAGACGAGGGGCTTGCGCGGAGGGCCGGGCTTCTGCACGACCTCGGCAAGGCCGTCGACCACCAGGTGGAGGGCACCCACGCGGCGATAGGGGCCGACCTCGCGCGGCGCTTCGGCGAGAGGCCAGAGGTCGTCAGCGCCATAGCCTCGCACCACGACATGCCTGAGGCCAGCAGCATCTACGACGTGATAGTGGCATGCGCCGACGCGATAAGCGGCTCGCGGCCCGGGGCTCGGCGCGAGTCCCTGGAGGCGTACATCAAGCGCCTGGAGCAGCTAGAGGAGCTGGCTAAGGCCTTCCCCGGCGTGACGAGCGCCTACGCCATCCAGGCCGGACGCGAGGTGCGGGTCGTCATCTCGCCCAAGGACACCAACGACGGCTCAGTCCAAAAGCTGGCCTACGACATCGCGCGCAGGATCGAGGACGAGATGAAGTACCCAGGCCAGATAAAGGTTACGGTCTCGCGGGAGACCAGATCGACGGAATACGCCAAATGAGGGTCCTGTTCGTCGGCGACGTGGTGGGCCGTCCAGGCCGGGCTGCCCTGGCCGCGGCACTGCCGAACCTGGCGCGGCGCTTCGACGGCTTCGACTTCGTCGTGGCAAACTGCGAGAACGCCGCCGGCGGCAAGGGCATGACCGGCAACGTGATGAGGGCCATGTTCGCCTCAGGCGTCCACGCCATGACCTCCGGCAACCACATCTGGGACAAAAACATCTTCTACCCAGACCTCGACGCCGAGCCACGCGTGCTGCGCCCAGCGAACTACCCGCCGTCCTGCCCTGGCTCCGGCAGCGTCCTCCTCGAACGCAACGCGAGGGGATCGGAGATGCCGCTGCGCCTGTGGGTGCTGAACCTCCAGGGCCGGGTGTTCATGCCGCCGATAGACTGCCCCTTCAAGGCCGCGGAGAGCTTTCTTAGTCTTAATCTTAGCCGCCTCCAGGATGACAGCACTCCCGTCCTGATCGACTTCCACGCGGAGGCCACCTCGGAGAAGCTCGCCCTTGCGTTCTACCTCAAGGGGGGACAGACGTCCCCGAGGGGACAGACGTCCCCAAACCGAGTGTCGGCCCTGGTCGGCACCCACACCCACGTCCAGACGGCGGACGAGCGCGTGTTTCCCGAGGGGATGGCCTACATAACCGACGTCGGCATGACGGGAGGGCACGGCGGGGTGATCGGCGTCTCGCCAGAGGTGGTCATTCCCCGCTACCTGACCGGCATGCCCGCGAAGTTCGACGTCTGCGCCTCGGAGCCGAGGATCAACGCCGTCGTGATAGAGATAGACGAGTCCACAGGCCGCGCGGTGGGGATAGAGCGCGTGAACGAGCCGGTCGACTGCGAGATACCTTAATTTTTGCGTTTAGGCATCACACCTGGTAACACCGTCACGGCCTTCAGCCCAGTCGCCGCGCGGGTTTGCGGGGGTTAGTGACGGTGTTACCAGGTGTGATGCCTAAACGCGCACTTTTGGAAAATCGGCCTCAATAGTTATCCGGCAGGTCGTTCTCAATCAGCACAACCGCGTCCATCTCCCTGACGCGCTCGAACGCCGAGGCCAGGCTTTCGGCAGCCACGACCCTGTCCTTCGGCATGCCGGCGTCCAACGCCCCGGCCCTGACGCTCGCAGCGGAGGATTTTCCTACTCCGCCTCCCCTGATCTGTTTGCCGATGGTGAACACGAAGTCGCACACCTGCGCGGCGGCTGCTCCTAGGCGGCGGTTTGCCTCGTCCTCGGCCTCTCCCATCTCGACTATGCCGGGGGTCATGATGACCTTCACCCCGTGGAACAGCGCCAGAGTCTCAAGCGCCGCCGCCGCGCCCATCTCGTTCGAGTTGAAGGCGTCGTCGATTATGGTCAGGCCGCCGGCGCGCCTCACCTCCAGCCGGTGCGGAACCGGCGCGAGACGCCGAACCGCGGCAGTTATCTCGTCCACGGGAACCCCCAGCGAGTCGGCCACGGCGATCGCGGCCAAGATGTTCGCGACGTTGTGCCTGCCGATGAGCCTGGTATTAAAAGGAAATAAGCTTCCTGATGGGAGCCGCGCGCGGAACGACGACCCCTCAGGCGACGTCCTGACGTCGAGCGCCGCGTAGTCGCAGTCCGGGTCCGAGGCGGAAAACGTGACGGTGTTGTTATTATTATTACTGATTTCCTCGCGTTTGGCGGTCAACAGCGCCTCTTTGCTTATGAACAGCACCCCGTCGTCGGGCAGGGCGTCGGCCAGCTCCAGCTTTGTTCTCGCCACGTTTCCGAGCGTGCGGAAGGTCTCTAGGTGCTGTTTGCCTATCGACGTTATCACTCCGAGCTTCGGGTGGACTAGCTCGCATATCTCCCTTACGTCCCCTGGGCGCCGCGCCCCCATCTCGCATATGAAGACCTCGTGCACCGGCCTGAGGTCGGAGCGCACGGTTTTGACCACCCCGAGCGTGGTGTTGAAGCTGGCCGGCGTCATCAGTGTGTTGAACTTCGCCGAGAGCATTGAGCTTAGAAAGTACTTGACGCTCGTCTTGCCGTAGCTCCCCGTGACGCCGATGACCGTCAGGCGCGGCGCGGCAGAGCGCAGCAGCCGCGCAGCCTCGCCTATGTAGCGGCGGTTAATCGCGCGCTCGATGGGCGAGTTGATGAGGTCGCTCAGCAGGACGAGCGCCGGCGTGAGGAACAGAGCGACAGCCATCACGAGCGCCCCGCCCCGGCACGCCGCCGCCACGCATAGCAGGCACAGGAGGCAGTGCGTCGCCAGCATCCGCTTGACCCTTGGGGTGAACACCAGGGGCTTCTTTGCCGCCTCCCTGCGCGGCCAGTCGAGCTCGAGCAAAGCCTGGGCGACGCACAGGGCGGCAAAGACGCCGCTCGGCAGGGGCAAAAAAGGCGCGGCTAGGAGCGGGATAAGGAGTATGCGGTGCTTCAAATACCCGCGCAGCGTGCGTTTAAGCCACCTTATATGCGAGTCGGCCCTGTAGGAGTTAAGCTGGTGCATATGGTGCTCGCGTAGGGCGAGGACTGCCGCGCAGAGCAGGAACGCCGCCGCCGTCATGTTTCGATGTTCAGGAAGGAGAAGTGAACCCTTCCGAAGACGGCCTTTTGTTCAAGGTAGGAGTAGTGTCCTGCGCCCTTGAGGACGACGAGGCCTGAGTCCGGTATCAGGCGCTCCATGAGCCTGCCGTCCGCAAGCGGCGTCGCGTCGTCGTTTTCGCCCCAGAATATCAATGTTGGGCAGCGGATCAGGGGCAGGCAGTGGGTCAGGTCCTCGTTGACGGCCTTGACGAGGCACTCGCGCATTACGGGCGACGCGGCGCGGTAGTCCGGCGAGGAGCGGCGCTCGCGCCACTGGGCTGTCAAACGCTCCGGCAGTGCAATTCTGGCCGCCTTGTAGAGGAGCAGGGACGCGGCCTGTCTGAGCGTGCGTCTGCGGCGTATTCCGGCGCTGTCTATCAGCACGGCCTTGGCCAGATTGGGCTCCCCCCAGGCCGGCGACGAGGCCAGCTTGATCACGATCCTCCCCCCGAAGGAGTGCCCGAGCAGTATGACGTCTCCGGTGACGCCGAGCGCCTTGATAAATGACAGGGTGAATCCGGCGTAGTCGTCCACCGACCAGCCTCGCGGCGGCGGCCCGCTTTTGCCGAAGCCCGGCAGGTCAGGCGCGCAGACTCGGCAGTGTGGCGCCAGCCTGGCCGGAAGGTCGCCGAACGAGGCCGAGTCCGCCCCCCACCCGTGAAGCAGGATTATCGTGGGGGAGTTGTTCACCTCCCCAGTGTCGATGAAGTTGACTCTGACGCCGTCGATATTCATAATTACTGCTCTGTATTGACGAATATCTCCACTGGCAGGTTTCCGGAGAAAATTTCCGGCAGCAGGCGCTTGTAGAACGGGTGCACGCCTGGCAGGGTCATGCTCTCCTCCGCGTCGACCCAGAGGAGCTCGCCCTCGTCCGACGCCCTCATCTCGCCCGTGAAGCTGTCGCAGATGAAGTAGTTCGACAGGTACTCCATCTTGTCGCCCGGCCTGTAGGCGTGGAGCACGCCGACGAACTCCATTCTGCCGCGGTCGAGCACGTAGCCGGTTTCCTCCAGCATCTCTCTAGCGCAGGCGTCGCGCAGGCTCTCGCCGCGCTTCTTGCGCCCGCCCGGGACGGTTATCTCCCCCTTGTAAGGCTCGTTAGCGCGCTTGATAAGGAGAACCTTCCCGTCCTTGAACAGGAAGCAGAAGACGATCAAGGCGGTGTAAGCGTATGAATCCCAAGGCTCCGAAGCCATAAGTAAAGCCCCCTTTTTTTTCTCTGTGTCAAACAAGCAGATGAGACAGGCCGTAGCCCTCCGCCCCATCTACTCAAACCTCAGCGCCTCTATCGGCCTCAGCAGCGACGCCTTCCACGCTGGGTAGAAGCCGAAGAACACCCCCACGAAGGCCGAGAAGCCGGCGGCTAGCATCACTGCGGCGGGGGATACGTAGGTTGGCCATTTTAGGAATATGCTCATCCCGCTCGACGCGGCGAAGCCTAGCGCTATGCCAAGCACGCCGCCGGTCAGAGACAGCAGGAGCGCCTCTAGGAGAAACTGCAGCCTTATGTCCCACGCCCGCGCGCCTATCGCCATGCGGATGCCTATCTCCCTTGTGCGCTCCGTCACCGACACCAGCATGATGTTCATTATGCCTATGCCGCCGACCAGCAGAGAGATGGACGCGACGCAGCCCAGCAGCAGCGACATCACGCGCGTGGACTGGGCTAGGGACTCCAGCATCTGGGTCATGTTGCGGAGCTCGAAGTCGTCCTCGCGGTCTTGGTCAAGCCTGTGCCTCTGGCGCATCAGGGCGCGCACCTCGGACATCGTGGCGTCCATCGCGGACGCGTCCTTCGCCTGAATGTATATCATGCTCACAGACCCCGATATGGCGCTGCGCACCAGGCGCCTCTGGGCGGTCTCTATGGGGGTTATGACGGTGTTGTCCTGGTCCTGCCCCATCGACGACTGCCCCTTCGACGCGAGAACCCCGACCACCTCGAAGGGAATCCTGTTTATCCTGATGACGTCGCCGACGGGGTTGGCGTTCGCGCCGAAGAGCTCCGTCGCGACGGTCTGGCCTATCACGCAGACCTTCGCAGCCGAGCGCGAGTCCTCGTCGTCGAGCAGCCTGCCGAAGCGCGCCGTGAAGTCCCTTATGCGGAAAAACGGCTCCGTCGTGCCCACGACCTGGGTCGGCCAGTTGCGGTTCTCGTATATCAGCTGTGCCCCCACGCTCACCTGGGGTGCGACGTCCTTGACCGACCAGCACTCGTCGGTTATGGCGGCGGCGTCGCTCAGGGTGAGAGGCGCCGAGCTTCCGGCCGTCCTCACGCCGCCCTGCCGCCGCGCGCCGGACGTCAGGATTATCATGTTGCTCCCCATTCCGGAGATGAGCCCCTCCATCTGAGACGACGCCCCGCCTCCTATCGCCACCATCGCGATGACGGCGGACACCCCGATTATCACCCCTAGCATCGTCAGGAGCGAGCGCGCCTTGTTGGCCATCAGCGACGAGACGGCGGTTCGCAGGGTTTCTAACATTTTTTGTCCCCCATCCTTAGTTTACTGCTATATTTGCTCTCAGGGAGCGGAGCCGAGCCGAGCGGAGCAGAGCTCAGCCGAGCGGAGCGGAGAAAACTCCGTGCCCGAGTCGAGTTAAGGAGGAACGCCGAATGGGTGCTCTCAGGCTGAAGGTGCTGATCGAGCGTGGAGCGTTCGCATCCGGGTGAGGGTGCGGCCTCTACGGCCGGGAAGAGAAGGATTCTTTTCCAGAACAAAGGAAGAACATGGAGGCTGTCGGCGCTCTCGCGGTCTTGCTGAAGGAGCGCTACGGGAGCAGCCTGGAGATAGCGATGGTTGACCCGCGCAACCTCATCGCGCTTTGGGACAACATACGCTACGGAGTGCGTCCGGCGCGCCCGACTTGGGTGCTGGGGAAGACGAAGATCTTCGACGGCATCCCCGAGGCGGCAGTCCTGACGGACGCGATAGACCGGGAGCTTGCCGCGAGAAGCGCGTAGCGAGGCGCGCACAGAACGCTGGCGCTGCTTGGCCTGCCTAGAGCAGCGCCATGTTGTTTCTGTGTATGAGTTCATCGTAGTCCCGTCTGCCCAGAACCGCCTCGATGCCGTCGGAGCGTTTGCCGGCTATTTTCGCGGCGTCCGCGCTGTCGTAGTTGCTTATGCCACGCGCTATCTCCGTGCCTTTGAGGTCGCGCACGCCTATCACGTCCCCGACGCCGAACTTCCCGTCGATCCTCGTCACGCCGGACGGCAGGAGGCTCTTGCCGCGGTGGAGCAGCGCATCTGCCGCGCCAGCGTCGACCGTCGCGAAGCCGGCCGGGGCGCTTCCCGCTGCGAGCCAGCGGCGCCTCATGCCGTGCCTGCGCGCGGACGGGATGAACCTCGTCCCCACCAGCTCGCCGTCCGAAGCGCGGCGCACGACGTTTGCCTCGGCGCTCGACGCTATGACCATCGGTATCCCCGCCGCCATAGTCATGCGGGCTGCCGCCAGCTTGGTGAACATCCCCCCGCTCGACAGGGCCCCGCCCTTGCTCTTCGAGTTCTCCACCATCTCCGCCGTGATCTCCGAGACCTCCGGTATGAGCCGCGCCGACGCGTTCCCCCGCGGGTCGGAGTCGTACAGGCCGTCGATGTCCGAGAGGATGATCAGCAGGTCTGCCTCGGCGCAGCAGGCCACCATGGCGGACAGGGTGTCGTTGTCCCCGAACTTGAGCTCGTCGACCGCCACCGTGTCGTTCTCGTTGATTATCGGGATCACGCCGAAGCGCAGGAGCGAGAACAGCGTGTCGCGCGAGTGCAGGTAGCGCTCCGGGTCGGAGAAGCAGTCGCGCGTCAGGAGCACCTGAGCCACGGTCTTCGAGTACTCGGAGAAGAACTTCTCGTACATGTGCATGAGTATCCCCTGCCCGACGGCGGCCATCGCCTGCTTGTCCGGCAGGCTCGACGGCGGCTGGCAGCCGAGCCTCCCCACCCCGGCCCCGACTGCGCCCGAGCTGGTCAGGATTATCTCCTTCCCGGCGCTGTGAACGTCGGCGAGCTCGCGCGTGAGGAGCTCCATCCTGCCGAGGTTCACATTGCCGTTCGGGTACGTTATCGAACTCGTGCCGACCTTCACCACGATGAGCATACGCACCACCCCTTCCCCGGCATTATATCCCAAAAGAGGGAAAAACCACTTGACAAAACGGCGAAAATAGTGTAAATCTAACGGCGTCGCGGCCTAAATTATTCCGGAGGTCTTAAGAAGGATGAATTCGGCGGCAGGGAGATCTTTGCCGGTTTTCGGTAAGTTGCTCAAGTTGGTGGCGATCGCTTTGGCGGTGGCCTTGTGCGTTTCCGCTCCGGTCGAGGCCGGAGGGGGATTGTTTCGCAGGCGTGCGCGGCAGCCCAAGCCAGTGCCGAGCGTCGCGGTGTACGCTGCGCCGCCTCAGGCCATGACTGCGCCCGACCCCGCTGCCGGTGCGCAAAACGACGTGCCCCTATACGCCAACCAGGCCTTCATGGCCGTGGGAACGTGGAGGGAGACGGTCGACCGCATGGGGATACTGAAGGACCTGTCCGTACCGGTCGCGTGGAAGGGCGTTGCTCCGAGCGTGCTGTACGTCTGGTCTGGCGCCGTGTGGTACAGCATCGACGCAGCCCCCGGCGAGCACCCGCGGGACGTCCTGAGGAGCCAAGCCGCGAACATAGCGCTTCTCACGGCGAGGGATTCATCCCCCTACAAGGCGTATCTTGTGGCTCAAGCCGGGCAGTTCGGGTACTATTGGATGGGAGAGATCAGCCTAAAATGAGAAAAATGCTTTCGCTTATTCCCGCCGGGCTCGCCGTCGGGATCGCAGTTGGGATCGCTTTAATCCTGTGCGCGCCGGCTTCCGCCAACCCCGTGCCGTATGCTGTTGGGCCTTACGCCGCGCCCTACGCTGGGCAGTATGCCGCGCCCTACGCCGGGCCTGTGTACTATCAGCCCGTGGGTCAGGTGATGGCGCCATCCTACGTCGCTGCCCCGCCGGCCTACTCCGTCTCCCCTTACTCGGTGTACTACCTGTCGCCGCGGCCCGTTAGAAAGCGGCGCCGGGAGCCGGAGGTGCGCTACGTTCCGTCTTATACTTGCCCGTATCACCCCTGAAACTCGCCAGCAACTCTACAAGGAGGTTTTTTCTGAAATGGGAGTGTGGAGATTTTCGCACGTTAGGCGTGCGGCGTTCGTGTTCGTGTTCTTGATGGCCGTGGGGCTTGCTGGGCGGGGCGATGCGGACGTACAGCTTTATCGGCCGGTGGGGATTCCGGCGAACTGGTACATTACGGGCGAGGGATACCCTGTCTATTTGGACAGCGCGAACTCGTGGCGTTACGGGACGTACTACAACGGGGACTTCCTGCCGACGAACTACGCCGTTGGCGCTGTCCCTCCGTCGGCTCTGGGGATTCTGCCCTACGCCGTGCCGGTTGCGCAGAATCCTCCGGCTATACTTCCGATGCAGCCGCCGTATCAGTACGAGCAGGTGCCTGTCGCCGTGGTGAAGACCGCGCCTGCGCCGAAGATCGAGGCCGCGCCGGCCCCTAAGCCCATTTTGGCGTCCGTCCCGGTTCAGTCCCCCACGCCCGGCAAGAAGCGCAAGCTCCTGAGGGCGCCGGTCGCCGTGGCGCCGCAGCAGCAGGCGACGCCTGTCTACGCGCAGCTTGGTGATGGCTATTCCCCAGCGCCGGTAGTCCCGTCCTACCCAGCCCAAGCGCAGCCCCCGGTTTACGCTCAGCCCGCCCCGGCTGCTCAGCCTGAGAGAGCGGTTTACGCGCACCCTGAGGGAGGCGAGGCAGGAGTAGGAACAGGCTCAGGTGCTGGAAATGGCTGGGGCGTGCCTCTGTACACCAATCAGGTTTTTCTTGCCGTCGGGATGTGGAAGGACAACGTCGACCGCATCGGAATCCTGAACGAGCCTGCCATGCCCGTCGCGTGGAAGGGCGAGCATCCGAGCGTGATATACGCGTGGTCAGGGGCTATGTGGTACGGCATGGAGGTGCGCGCCGGCGAGCGCCCTGGCGACGTGCTCAGGAACCAGAACTACGCCCTGACGCGCATCGCCGTCGCCGACGGCCTTGAGCCTATCGACATCACGTACTTGATAATCCAGACTGGGCAGTTTGGGTACTACTGGATGGGAGAGATACCGATTCGCTGAGTGAGTTGGCGCGTCGGTCTTCTTTTATTAGATGTTTTCTATATTTTCTATGGAGGGAAAAGAAGTGAAGAAAGTGTTTTTGCGAGTGCGTCTTTCGATCGTTTTTGCTCTGTGCGTTGCGGTTTTGGCGGCGTCGGCGTCGCTTGCCCACGCGTGGCCGTGGCCATACCCGTATTATGCCTCTTACACCCCTTACGCTCCTTATGCCTACTATGGGGCGTACTACGTTGCCGCGCCAGTCGTCCCAGTTGTCCCGGTGGTGCCAGTTGTGCAGGTGGTTCCGGTGGTTCCGGTAGTGCGGGTTGCCGCTCTTGCTCCGCGGGTTGCCGCGCCTGTTGCGGCGGCTCGGCCTGCGGCGAGGGTGAAAAGGCGCGGTTACGCTGCGCCGGTGCCGGTGCCGGTGGTTCCGATGTATTACTGCTACGCCGTCTATCTGCCCCCATCCCCCTACGACTACTTCTAGCCAGCAAGGCAAGCAAGGCAAAGGGCGCCCGTCGAGGCGTCCTTTTTTTCGCCGTCGAGAAGCGCTTCGAGCTACTCGATGCTCATGGCGTCGACCTCGCCCTCGACGGTGAACACGGGTTGCCCCCACTCCAGCGCCGAGAGATTGAACAGCCCCGCGGGGCCGTACTTCAGCTTCGTGAAGTCTTTGCCCGCCTCTGGTACAACCCCGCGAACGTCGCGCATGAGGGCTCCGCCCGCGTCATTAGGTACCACCAGCCGCGGTGCATACCGGTAGCCAGGATTGAACCCAACCCCGAATCGACGGCAGGTTTCCAACGTTAGCCCTCGTCGTGCGATGTAGTCAGCAGCCCCGAACAGCCGACGCTCACACAACGCGAGATACTCCGGCGCAGGCTTCTCGATCTCCTTGGGCTCGCTCTCGACCTTCGGGGTGGACTGGGGGGACGGCGGGGCAGGGGTCAAGGAAGAGGAAGAGTCCCTCAAGATGCCCATGCGCCGAAGCTCCGCTGCCTGCTCTGGGAATCTCGACGGCCCCTCCGCTCCGATGTCATGCCCTACAACCGCAAAAAGATCACCAAAGAACGAGCACGAGTGGCATTTAAGCCGCGGCGTGCCCTTATCGTCGACGAAGTAGCTGCAGCAGGGGGTGTTTTTACACTTCCCGCAAATCGGGCAGAGGAATGTCTTTTGACGCCCCACGTCGATGCCGTGAACGCTCAGCAGGTAACGCGCCAGCTGGCTATTCGCCTCGTCCTTATCGCGATCGTCCACATGCTTGCTCTCGCGCTTCAGGGAGGGTGCCTCATAGCGATAGGCAGCGCTCTGGCGTCGGCGACGTCCGGCGACGAACTCGCGAGTGCGGGCACAGGAACCGCCGGTGCACCAGCGCCCGCCGATGTGGACTTGGAAAACTCTCTCACGACGCCCGACTTGACCTAGGCGATGGCGTTTTCACGCTCGGCGATAACGGGGCCGATTTTCATTTGCGCGGCGCTCATGACCTGGCCTCTGGCGCCGTAGTGCCGATCTTGCTCAGAGGGCGGGATGCCAACCATGCTTCGACCTCAGCCGCAGACCAACGGCAGCAGCGCGCTCCCAGAAGACGGCCACGTGGAAACGTGCCCGCCGATGTCCAGCGCCAAATGGTAGGAACGGAAACAGAACAAAGCTCGGCGACGGCCCTAACGCTGATGTAGCGATCGGTCTTTACGGAATGATCCTGAGTAACAACGGTGACGGCGGCCTCGTTGGCCGTATCCTTGGATAGCTTGGCCTTCATTTCGCTCGCCTCCTTGGGGGGGTGCAGCATGTGGCCGTGAAAGAGTGACAAGTTAGTTTAGGTGCAGGGTCAGATGAACCCCCATCGTCGCCAGAACCGCCTCCACTGCTCTCTGCCCCGACACGAACAGCATGCCGGGCGATGCGGTGAGTCCTTGGTGTTATCGGTGTGCTGGTACTTCGTGCAGACACTGAAGGGCGCCCATACCAAGACTCCGGTTTCGCTGCCCGGCGACCTCGCTCCCACTCCGCTCGGAACGTCTGTTCGAGCCTTCGTCTCAGCCGTCTATTCCGCACGTGCCCGAAAATTCGCACTCTCCCTCGCGCAAAATTCTCAGGGAAAAATTCGCGCTCGTCCTCGGCATCGCGCTCAGCCCAGAAACGTGCATTTTCCTCCGCCGCAGTTTCGGGCGTGGGACTTACGCTCAGAAAAGCGCGCAAAAACGACAAAACCAGCCTGACCAAGACTTGCGAAAAAGACATGGCCGTACTATAATGCTTCACGAACATAAAGATTAACCTCCTTTTCACTTTCGCCCCGCACCAAAGCCCTCGCCTAGGTACGGGGTTTTCTTGTCCCCAGCGGGGACGCCCAACTACCGCGCAAAACTGGCGCTGTCGAATAGCACTGTCGCCGGGATTCCAAAGAACGAACTCAACGCCGCCTGAACATCCGGCCTCGCACGCCTATCGCGGCGTTCGATCATGGTCAGCAGAGACTGCCTAACTCCGATCTGCTGGCCGAGCTCCTGTAGGGTTAGGTAATGCCCACGGCGTACCTTCCGTACACGGCTCACGTCCAAGATGTCCACTGCCTCACCTCCTCTCGTAGAACACGGATATTATAGCACATCTCAGAGAGTTTTGCAAGGGGGGTTGTGGATACAACTCATACATACCGGTCTGGATACAAACACGAACCTTCACCAGGATCGCCAATGTTGCACGCAGTCGCGTTTTAGGGAATAGATGTAGGTGGACGCCGTGCGCGTGCGTCCTGGCGCGTCCTAGTGAGGGCTTGTTTCCGCCGCGAAGACATAAAAACAGAACGGACTGCCCCCTGAAGAACCGCCCGCTCCACACTCCACCAGACGCTGAGGGGATTATAGCATGGGGGTCGGTCTAGATAGACGGGTAGGGATACCCCATGGAGCCCCCGCATGGGACTCCGGCCCGCTCGAGCCCCCCTCCCCTGCCTCCGCCCTGATCTGCTGCCCTACTCCTTCGCGTCCTCGCCTCTCGTAGGCGACTCCTGACCGTCGCGCAGCGCGTCCAGCCAGTCAGCCAAGGCTTGCATCATGCGGCGGCGCTCCGGCAGGTGCTCGGCGAAATTGTAGGCAGCCCTCACCGCGTTGCCCTCGACGTGGGCAAGCTGGCGCTCGATGACGTCGGGCGGCCAGCCCATTTCGTTGAGGTTGGTCGACGCCATGCTTCGGAAGCCGTGGGCAGTCATCTGTTCGTTCGTGTACCCCATGCGCCTAAGCACGGCTCGAATGGCGTTCTCGCTCAGACACTCGGCCTTCCCGTAGCCCGATGTAAAAACATATCGCCCCTCCCCCGTCAGGGGACGCAGCCCTTCGATAACCTCGACAGCTTGCCGGGACAGTGGCACCAGATGGTCGCGCCTCATCTTCATCTTCTCGGCCAGGATTTTCCAAAGCGGCCCGTCGGGTGCGGACATGTCGAACTCTCCCCACTCGGCGTGCCGTATCTCGCCCGGCCTTTGGAACGTGTAAGCCGAAAACAGCAGCGCAGAGCGAACCACCAAGCTCCCCGTATAGGCGCTGATCTTGCGCATAAGCTCGGCGATGTCCTCACGCTTGGTCAGCGCCGCGTGATGGGCGCGGACGGTGGGCTTCAGCGCCCCCCTCAACGCTCTCGTCGGATCGTTTTGGCAGCGCTCCGTAGCGACGCCGTACCTAAAGACTTGCGACGCGATGTTGCAGACGCGGTGCGCGGTGTCGGCCAGAGTTGTTGCGCGCCCCCTCGCCGGTCGTGCCTCTATGGCCTTTAAGAGGGAGAGCACCTCATCAGAACTAATCTCGGCGATCGGGCGCTCCCCCAGCGCCGGATAGAGGAACGTGTTCAGCCGATAGCGGATAGTGTCGGTGTGGCCTACCGACCTCACCGGCAGCATGCGCGTCGCGAACCAGTCCTCCGCGACGTCCCGGAACGTCGGCGCCTTGGCCGGTGCCTCCCTCGGATCGACGCCCGCGGCCAGCTTCGACTTGTACTCGTCGCGTAGCCGACGAGCAGCCGCCAGCCCGGCCTCGGGATAGACGCCCAAACTGTAGGCCTTGTCCTTGCCGTCGCGCCTATCGCGAAGCTGCCAGTACTTCCCCCCGCCCTCGCGCTCAGGGCAGATCACAAGCCCTAACCCGTCGCCGTCGGCCAGCCGGTAGCGTTTGGCCTTCGGCTTCAGCCCCTTAATTTCCGCGTCCGTTAGCATATGCAGCCCGACCCCCTCGCCTTGGATTTACGCGCCAGCCTTCACCATGACGGCGACTGCGACGCGTAGGGGGGACAAAAAAATACGGCGCGATGTTTTGTACCAAAATTTGTACCCCCGCCCGCGAGATACTATAGCACAAAATGGAACAACCCGAAACACGAGATCGCCCTAAAATTCGCTATTCTCTGGGGTCGTCTGACGGTAAAAAACAAGGGGAAATATAACTATGGCGGAGAAGGTGAGATTCGAACTCACGGAGCAGGCAAGCCGCTCAGTTGATTTCGAGTCAACCGCCTTCGACCGCTCGGCCACTTCTCCACCATAATTATTATACCACTCAAAAACACTTTTTGCAAGCTCGGCGAAGGCCAAAATCATAAAAACACGAACACCTTCCACATTCCAGAAAGGTGAGGCCATCCCGGATGCGGCTCTCCGCCGCCGGGCTACTCTCCCCCGCCGTCCTTGCCGTCCGTCGAGGTGCTCCGGATGTAGTCGACGTCCTTCGAGGTGAGCATCTTGTTATTCTCAAGGTAGTAGAGCAACGCCTCGTTTTGCCGCTTAAACCCAGCGAACCCGGCGCGCATCTCCGTG
>JAISUL010000077.1 GCA_031272145.1 Synergistaceae bacterium | reverse complement strand
CGTGCTCTACGGCGGCAGCGTCAAGGCCGACAACGCCCGCGAAATCCTGTCGATGGAGTCCGTGGACGGCGCCCTCGTCGGAGGCGCGTCTCTGAAGGCCGACTCGTTCCTTCAGATCTATAAGGCATACGCAGGGATCAGCGATCCCAATTAGGAGGCGTGCTGATGACTGTCACAGTAGTCAAGAAAATAGCGGCGGGCTTGCTGCTTGCCGCCCTTCTTCTTACTGTCGCCTGTTCGCCAAACTGGGCGGCCAATCCGGCGGACGCGCTCAGCGCGAAGCCGGACAGATCCATATACCTGGCCGCGCGGGTGAACAACCTCGGGGTTCTGCTTAAGGACGTCCTGACCCCTCAGTACATAGAGATGCTGGCCTCCTACGCCGATTCGGAGGACGCCCAGGCCTTCCGCCTGATAGCGAACCTCGTGGCAAACACGCCGGTCGAGGCCGTGGCATTCATCGCCGGCACAGGGCTCAACTCCAAGGGGACGCCGAAGGGGTTTCTCCAGGCGGCCATGGCCTTCCCCAAGGACAACGCGCGTACCGCTGAGAAGCTGAAAATCATCGAGTCCGGCAAGGCGAGGCCGGAGGACGTCGTGACGCTGCTGCTGGGCGACGGCGCCTTGCTCCTCGCAGCAGCCTTTCCGCTTGAGCCGGCCAAGGGCGACTTTGGGCCGTACTACACGATACGCAACGGCGTCTCCATAGCGGCACGGGACGGCCTGCTCCTCGCCGCTCTTTCCTCCAAAGACCTAGGCGCCTCGGTCGCCGCGCTGAAGGACAAGGAAACCAGGCTGGCGTTCAAGCGGCGTTTCAGCGGAGCGAGCTACGCGCTCATGCACATCGACCCCAGCACGATCGCGGCCCTCAGCAAAAGCGCTGGGAAAAGCGCCCCCAACGAACTTCGCGACGCCCTCACGAACTTGAGGGACAACATCGGCATCATAAAGGAACCCCTCGAAGTTGAGACGAACTTCAAACTCAACTCTGACTCCTTCCTGGTGGCCAGCGCAGCAAACGTCGGCGCGGCGCTGGGCATGGATCAGGAAGATCACGCCGTGCCGAAGAGCGTTAAGGGAGCCGGCGCGTTTTTGACCGGAGGCGGCAAGGCGCTGGCTTTGATAGCCGGAGTGACCGCCATGAGCGCGGAGGACTTTTCCATAGCCAATCCGCAGTTTGACCCCGAGACGTGGGGCAAGCTAAAGGCCGAGGCCGTTAGAATTGGGATAACGGACAAAGACCTGGCGTCCCTGTTCACAGGCAGCATGACGTTCTTTCTGGGAGGCAGGGCAACCATCATGGGGCAGCCAGCCCCCGGCATGTACGTGGCCGTGACGGGGAAGAACGGGGCCGCCGGAAAGATACTCTCTCTGCTGCTGGCCGACGAGAAGACCGGCGGCGCCCTCCCGCTGAAGTCACTGAGCATCCCCAAGGGACTAGCCAGCCCCAAGGGGTCAGCCAACCCCAAGGGGTCAGACAGCTCCAAGGGGTTAGCCAACCCCAAGAGCAGCTGGGTTGCCCTTTACGGCCTCGACCCCGCGCTGGTGTCGGTGCCGTTCCTTGTTGGGGCGGCTGACGGCGGCGACACGCTTTTCTTGGGCATACTCGACACGGACGCCCTGGGCGCCGCGCCCGCAATGCCCCCGAAGGCGGCGGAGCTGCTGGACAAAAAGACGCACATAGTATCGTTTGTCGACACAGCCGGCGCGTGGGAGTATCTGAGGGAGCAGATGAAGGACAGCGGCTCGCTGCTCCGCACCGCGATGGCGTTAGTGGATGATGACAGCACCACTGTCCCGTTGGTTAATTACGTCCTTGACGCGTCGCTCAGAGTGAACTTCGTAAGGTCATGGGTGACGGTGCTGGCCGACGGCACGTACATGAAGTTCGTTGACTTCTCCCTGACCGACGTCCCCCCGTCCAAGAGCCTGCTGCCCCGCCTGCTGGAGGTCGGCAACCGCATATCAGAGACGCTGGGCGAGTAGTAGAATAATAATAATGAGGCCTCCTCTGGGAGGCCTCTTGCTATGACTCTTGACCCGTATGCGGTGCGGAGCCCAGAGGACAAGCTTACCGTCCTGGGGGCCGATGATGGAAATGCCTAATAAAGGTGTCGCCGGCTCCGAATCGGGGCCGGCGACTGGTCTGTTGGCTAAGCCCTAGGGCTTGATGGTGTCGATGTAGACCTTCTTGCCGTCGCGAATCTCAACCACGCCGGCGTCCTTCACCGGGTCGTGGGAGTCGGCGGTGAAGCTCGTAAGCCCCGTCACGGTCGGGACGTCCTTCAGGGTCTCCAGCGCGTCGCGGATGGCCTTGGGCTCTGCCGACTTGGCCTTCACGATCGCGTTGTACAGAAGGACGTAGGCGTCGTAGCCCATGGCGGCGTTCGCGTTCGGCGCCTTGTCCTTGTACTCCTTGCTCCAAGCCTCGGTGAATGCCTTCGCCTCGTCGTTCATCTCGGGCATCGTCGGGTCGTAGGCGAACGTCGTGTGCATGAAGCCGTTCACGGCGCTGCCGCCCAGCGTGACGATGTCGGGGTTGTCCATAGCGTCGCCGCCCATGAAGCGGAACTTCGCCCCAAGCTCGCTGCCCTGCTTAAGGATGACCGCGCCCTCGGCGAAGTACGCCGGTATGAACAGCACGTCCGGCCCCTTGGAGATGATCTCCTGGAGCTGGGCAGTGAAGTCCGTGTCGCCCGACTGGTACTTCAGGTCGGCCACGATAGTCCCGCCGAGCTTAAGGAAGCTCTGACGGAAGAACGCCGCCAGGCCTACCGCGTAGTCGCTCGCCAGGTCGGTCAGGATCGCGGCCTTCTTGTAGCCGAGGGTGTTGAAGCAGTAGTTCGCGGCTGCCTCTCCCTGGAACGGGTCGATGAAGCATGCGCGGAAGACCCACTTCTTCCCCTGAGTGACGAGCGGGTTCGTGCAAGCCGTGCCCATCAGCGGCACGCCAGACGCCTCCGCGACCTCGCCGGCGGCCATGGTCGGCCCAGAGCCATATGGCCCGATCATCGCGCTGACCTTGTCGTTCTCGATAAGGCGCGTAGCCGCCGTAGCGGACTCCACCTTGTCGGACTTCATGTCGACTATGACGAGCTCGATCGGACGCCCCAGGGCCTCGTTGTGCAGCTTGTTGGCCAGCTGCATTCCCTCAAGCTCCAACTGGCCGCCGAATGCGTTCTGGCCAGTTATGGTCGCAACGACGCCGATCTTGATCGGAGCCGCCGCCGCGTCCGCTCCCT
Source organism: Synergistaceae bacterium (assembly GCA_031272145.1). Lineage (GTDB taxonomy): Bacteria > Synergistota > Synergistia > Synergistales > Aminobacteriaceae > JAISUL01. The sequence goes on along the minus strand of JAISUL010000077.1, from coordinate 94 downwards.
GCGCCGTGAAGGCCGCGAACAGCAAAACAACCGCGCAAAACAAAAACTTCCTCACAAAAAAAACCTCCTTAATGAGATAAAAACTCCCCCGTAG
>JAISUL010000072.1 GCA_031272145.1 Synergistaceae bacterium | reverse complement strand
CCCAAGCGACACCATTGATATTAGCGACGGCACTGACAGAAGCGGCACTGGATGGAACTTTTCAGGCGGTGTGCTTAGTATCACAGGCGACGGGAGCTACGAGATCACTGGCTCTACATAAACCAACCGTGTCGTCATCAGCGCGTCTGACGTCAACGTCATCTTGAGCAACGCTAACATAAACATCACGAGCGCTGCCTGCGCGTTCGACACTGGGACTGCCAATGTCGTCATGGTGCTGCAGGGCACCAACACGCTCAAAAGCGGCAGTGACTACGCAGGTCTTCGAGTGGCGAGTGGGGCGTCACTTACGCTCTACGGCGCAACGGACGATGCCAAGCTTACCACCAGCGGCGGCACCATCACAATCAACGGCGGTACGATTACGGCAAAGGGTGGCACCAGCGTCTTTGGCGGCGCTGGCATAGGCGCGGGGCACTTCGGAAACGGATATACCGTCACAATCAACGGCGGCACGGTCAACGCCTATGGTGGCGGGCACGGCTCCGGCATTGGGGGTGCGCATGGCAATGCGGTCGGCAAAGTCTATATCAACGGCGGGGGCGGCGATATATACGGTGGAAGTGGAAAAAATGCGGCTATTGGTGGCGGTGAGGGAAACGCGAAGGTCGATGTATTTTTAACCGGCAGCTACCACAAAGGAGACAGCCAGTTTGTCACAGGAACCGGCACGTTTAATCTCCACCCAACTGGTGGTGCACCGTATATTAACGCTGAGCACGTTACTCTTGAACCGCCGGAGTATACTCGCGACGTTTACGACCTTGCGCATATAGCGGAGTTTTATGACGCAAACGGGACGTTCCTCCTTGCCGATACTCAGACTATACAGATATATCAGGGGGACGGGAAGAAGACTTCCGTGAACATTTACGCCTCCGACACCATGTACGACGTCGCGAAAAGGATCAACGACGCCATCGCCTATGGGCTGGGGCAGATCGCTTACATCGACGGGATGCCTAAGTTCTGTACCATCGCGGATGGCACGCCAGGGACGGAGTCGGTCGTCGGCAAGGACGAGGCTATTTGGTTTCAGGCCACTGACGACGAGGGCAACAAGATCGGTGCCCCATATATCGTCGGTTATAGCGCTTACTACTCAACCATGCTGGTGCGGTCCGCCGTCACCGGCGCGGCGGGCGAGCTTGTCTTCACGGGCGACGATGAACTGCTTCGCGCGCTTGGGCTCAACACCATCCAGCAGGCGACCGAAAGCACCTACAGCACCAAGGTCTTCAACGCTCACACCGGCGAGATAATCGGCACTCAGACGATCTCAGGTAACGTCATATACGCGGCGATTGGAGAGAACGTGGACGTGCGCTTCGACACTATGGCCGGAACTCGCGTCACTTGGAACGACGCCACCAAGAACTTCATGTTCTCAAGTTCAGGCGTCTACACCACCACGGTGCACATAGCGGACAAGTCGGCGGCGCTGCAGATAGGTGCCAACGAACGCGAGACCCTGTGGGTTCTCTTCGGCGACATGGGGGCGACGGCGCTTGGGCTGGACGGGCTGCTGGTTGTTGACCGGGAGCACTCCGCCAAGGCGATAACTACGCTCGACCGCGCCATATCAAGGGTCTCGACCCAGCGCGCTGCGCTGGGCGCCCAGCAGAACGCCCTTGAGCACACGGTTTCCAATGTAACGAACTCCGCCACCAACCTCACCGCCGCCGAGAGCCGGATACGGGACGCGGACATGGCCATGGAGATGATGAACCTGACGCGCATGCAGATTCTGATGCAGAGCGGCACCGCCATGCTTGCCCAGGCTAACCAGCTGCCGCAGTCGGTGCTGAGTTTGCTGAGTTAAGGAGATGATCGCTGTGTCGGCGCAGTTTTGTGACAGGATTGTCTACGATGGCACCGAGTACCGCTTGGTTCTAAGGACGGAGATTACCTTGGGGTTGCGGTTGTGCTCAACGGCGTAATCCAAGGCCGTCCTGCCGTCGGCGTCTACTGCGTCGGCGCCGGCTTTCAGCAGGAGGAATATCTTCTCAAGGTTGCAGTAACGTGCGGCGTACATCAAGACCGTCACGCCGTCCTTGTCCTTCGCGTTGACGTCTGCCCCGGCGTCCAGCATAGTGGACAGCACCTCGGAGTCGCTGTTGTAGCGCGTGACGTACATCAATGGCGTCATACCGTATTTGTCATTAGCTTCGAGCTTTGCCCCTGCTCTAAGCAGGGTTGCGACAATCTCAGAGTTGTTAAAGCCTGCGGCGTGCATCAAGGGCGTAAAGCCGCCAATGTCCTTTGCGTTGATGTTTGCCCCGGCTTTCAGCAAAGCCGAGATAACCTCGGGGCTGCATCTGCCTGCGGCGTACAACAAGGGCGTCATGCCGTATTCGTCCTCCGCGCCCACGTCGGCGCCTGCTGCGATGGCCTCCTTGATCTTCTGAGGCGTCCCGCTCCAGCATAGCCTGAGGAAGTCACTCGTGGACAGCTTTTCCATGCGCTATACCTCCCTCTGAGTATGGCTAACCCCTTGGGGGATTGGCTAACCCCAAGGGGTTGACTAACCTCTCGGGGTATAAGCCACCTTCATGCCACTAGTTTACCTCGTAGCCCTGGTCCTCGATTGCCTCGCGGATGGCCGCCTCCGATGTGGCCGTTGGGTCGAAGTCCACTGCCGCCGTTCCCTTGGCCAGATCGACGCTGACGCTCGAGGCACCGGCCTTCTGCGCCGCGCCCGTCACGGCCTTCACGCAGTGCTCGCAGGACATGCCCGCGACGTTGAATACCTTATGCACCATAAAAAAAACACCTCCCCGGGGTCGAGGTTCTCCCTCTCCCCTTATGACATTAACTTCCACACAGCCGCCTCGAACGCCGGCCAGCCGCCGCTTGCCGATGTCTTCTCCGTGTAGGACAGGCCGATGAGCCTCAGCATAAACTCCTTAACGTGCTCCGCGCCGTAGTTGGCCAGCGCGCTCTTTGCCATCCGCTCGGCGTATGCCCCGGCTCGGGGGAGCTGTTCCGAGGCCTGATCTTTGAATGCCGAGGCGTAAAGCGCTGGACGCAGCCTGTTGTAGAGCGACGTCAAGGCGAGCAGCGGCGATGGGTCAGAGGATAGCCTCCGCATGGCCGAGACGACGTCCGCGCCTCGCGCCATGCACACTCCGTCGAGAAACCGCAGCATAACTCCGCCGCCCTCGTCGAAGGACAGCGCCCGCACCAGCGCCGCAGTTATGGCTTTGTCATCGGAACAGGCTATCAGCTTGTCGATCTCGGAGCGGAGTTCCTCCTGTGACTCGATCGTCTCGGCCAGAAGCGCCGCGGCGGCGGGCTCGATCGATGCTCCCCGTTCCCTCGCCAGGCCGATAATCCAGTCCTTGCGCTTCCACGGCGGGACTGACTGGTCGGCGCGGATGAACGTGACGGCCTTATCTAGCTCTTTGGGGAAGGTCTTCTTCGCGTCGCCAGTGAAGACCGTGACGAGGACGTTGGAGTCGCCCTTCTGATCCAGCAGGCCGATGAGGGCTGGGGGGAAGGGGCCGAGCTGCTCCGCTCCCTCTATGACCGTCACGCTCTTTGCGTCGAAGAGCCCTCTGCCCTTTGCCAGAGCCAAGGCCTCAGGCCAGCCCGACGGGAGGCGCTCCGACATCCTGGCCCTCAGGACAAGCCCGGAGCGTGCCAGCTCCGCCAGAAGCTCCTCCAGCTTGCGCCGCTGGCTCTCATGTCCTTCGATCGCTATCAGCTGCATTTTGACGTGATCGACGTGGCTATGCTCTTGATGCCCTTGATGCTGCTCAGGCGGTCTATCAGCGATTTTATTGCTTGGGCAGGGCCGCGCAGGACGACGCACTCCAGGCACGTGTCGTGGTCTACGTGGACGTGGGTGGAGCACACTATGACCTCGCGGAAGTCGTGCTGAAGCGCCGTCACGTCCGGCGAGTCGTGGTTATGGTCGTACATCAGCGTGACTGAGCCGAAGACGTCGGCGGCGTCTTTGCGCCATCGTTCCTCCGTGATGTATGCCAGCATGAGGCGGCGCAGGACGGCGGATCTCTGCCCCGGCGGCACCTTGGCGTCGAACTCGCGGACGACGTCCTCCGGCACGGCCACGCTGAAACGAACCATCAGCGTCCCCTAACCCTCCTAATCCAGTCTTTGACGGCCGACGCCGACGAGTCAAACGACGCCGACGAGTCAAACGAGGTGTCCGGAGCGTCGCGCGTGCCGCTGAGCCGCTCGTAGCAGTAGAGCCCGCCGCCGCTGAAGAGCGACGTCAGCAGGAGCCACCCAAGCACGGTCAGGACGAACGACGGCAGCTTGAACAGCACGAAGTAGGCCACGTGAAACAGCAGTCCGCCGAGGCATAGCAGGGCTGGGAAGAAAAACACTCCGAGCAGCAGCTTGTCGCGCATGCCGCTGCTGCGCCACGTCGCGAAAAGGGACAGCACGCCCGCTATGACCGATGGCGGCCATATGTACCGCAAAAGCCATGAAAACCGCATATCAGACCTCCACAGTTTCGTAACTCTGCGTGCCCATGCCGAGGGCCGCGCCGTAGTCGATCTGTATCTCCCCGTGCACGTTTGGGTAAACGCCCTTGAATTTGTCCGCGCCCCTGGCTATGGCGTCCTCGGAGAGCTGGCTGTCCGGGTTGCCGGACTGCGCGTTCACTCTGTCCAGACAGGCCTTGTCGAGGGCGACCGGGTCGAAGGATGCCATTATGCCCACGTCCGGCACCAAAGCGCTGTCGCTCCACCCGCAGCAGTCGCAGTCGGGCGTGACGTTCATGACGAAGCTGATGAACGCCACCCTGTCTTTTTTCTGCAGCACCGCCCCGTAGGCGTACTCGGTCATCCGCGCGATGAACTCCGACAGGTCGGAGGCGTCCCCGCCCTTCATGTCTATGCAGTTGGAGGCGCAGGTCGCGGCGCACTCCCCGCAGCCTATGCACATCTGCGTGTTCACGGTGGCCTTGCGCTTGGCATCGAGCCTGATGGCGTACTCCGGACATTGGGCGACGCACCGCCCGCAGCCTTGGCAGCAGTCGGCGTTCACGTGAGGGTGTATGTAGGCGTGCTGGTCTTCCTTGCCCTTGGAGGGGGCGCAGCCCATCGCGAGGTTCTTTATTGCGCCGCCGAAGCCGGCCATTCCGTGCCCCTTGAAGTGGCTCAGGACGACCATGCTGTCCGCTGCCGCTATGTCCGCGGCGATCTTGACCTTCCTGAAGTACTTCCCGTCGACCTGAACATCGACGTAGTTCCCGCTCCTCAGGCCGTCGGCTATGATGATGGGCGCTCCGACCGTGGCGTAGGAGTACCCGTGCTCCAGGGCTGTCTCGAGGTGGTCGACGGAGTTTTTGCGGCTGCCCCTGTAGAGCGTGTTGCTGTCGGTGACGAACGGCTTCGCCCCGGCCGCCTTGACCCTGTCGACGACCTGACGGACGAAGACCGGGCTGAGATAGGTGTCGTTGCCCCGCTCCCCGAAGTGCACCTTCACCGCCGTGAGGTCGCCATCGCGAAGCACTCCCGTCATGTTCATGGCGTCCATCACGCGCCTCAGCCGATTTATTTTGTTGCCCTCAGCGTTTTGCGTGCGAAACGAAGCGAACCATACTTTAGATGCCATCACGTGCAAGCCTCCCCCCTTGGGATGTCGTAGACACCGAGGCGTGGCAGACGCCTGGGTGTCTTAGACGCCCGAATGGAAATCATTGAGATTATAGCACAAGTCCGCTAAAATAAATTCGAGGGGAGGGAGACCGATTCGAGCGGACTACGACAACCTTTATAAAGAGGTTTTGCGGCGATATTTTTGGGACGCTCTGGCGCTGCTGGCTCCGGAGCTTTACGAGGCCGCCGGCACGGACATGGAGCCGGTCTGGCTGGAGCAGGAGCTTCCCAAGGGTGCGTTCGACATGGGCGGCGGCGCCCTGCCGATGCGGATGAACCGCTATAAAAACGCGGCGGAGGGCCTGTTCGGGCAAGAGCCTGTGGGGATAGCCCTGATAGTCGGACGGCGTCCCAAGGGCGAGGGGACGTTCTACCACTCCAAGCGCTTCGGCACGGAGGTGGTCTATAGGTATATCAACGCCGACGTGAGCCTTATGCCGGATGCGCTTCTCCTTCAGGGGGAGAACCGCGTGGCGCGCGTGTTATACGCCGCGAAGCTAGCGCTAAAAAGCGGCAAGAACGAGGAGGCTAGGTTCCAATCCTTGTGCGAGGTCGCCGAGGAAATCTGGGTGAAACGGAGGAGCTGGTCGTTCGAGGACAAGGAGTTCATTTCGAGGGCGGCCGAGTACCTGCTCCGCCCCAAGGGCGACTACAAGGGGCTTTACGCCGACTACATGGCGAAGCTCAAGAAGTTCATGAAGAAGGAGGACAAGAAAATGTACAAGTCAGTGCTTGAGGATGTGTACAGGGATAGAGGCCGCGCCGAAGGCCGAACGGAGGGCCGCCTTGAGGGTCGCGCTGAAGGCCGAACGGAGGGCCGTCTTGAGGGCCGTCTCGAGGGTCGCGCCGAGGGGCGCCTTGAGGCCGCGAGGAACTTCTTGGCCAACGGCGTTCCCCCCGACATAGTCATCAAGAGCAGCGGCCTCGACAGAGACACGGTTCTCTCGTTGATGAAGCCCTGATGTCCGACACGGTCATAAAAGTCGAGAGCCTCGCCAAGAGCTACATGCTGGCGCACACCCAGCCGCGGCGGTACATCGCCCTGCGCGACGTCCTGACGGACAAGGCGGCCAGTGCGGCGCGGAAGCTGGCCACTCCGTTCATTCGGATGCTGGGCAGACCCGACGCGGGGGGCGAGAGGGCGAGGGCGTCGCATGAGGAGTTTTGGGCGCTGGGCGGCGTGTCCTTCGACGTCGCGCGGGGCGAAAGGGTCGGCATAATCGGGCGCAACGGCGCGGGCAAGTCCACGCTCCTCAAGATACTCTCCCGAATAACCGAGCCGACCGTTGGCCGCGTCCTGATGAAGGGGCGCGTGGCCAGCCTGCTCGAGGTCGGCACAGGCTTCCACCCGGAGCTCACGGGACGCGAGAACATCTACCTCAACGGAGCCATCCTTGGCATGTCGCGCGCCGAGATAGCCCGAAACTTCGACGACATCGTGGACTTCGCCGGCGTTGAGAAGTTCCTGGACACGCCGGTCAAGCGCTATTCGAGCGGGATGTCCGTCCGCCTGGCCTTCGCCGTCGCGGCGCACCTCGACACGGACGTGCTCCTAATGGACGAGGTACTGGCGGTGGGCGACGCTGAGTTCCAGAAAAAATGCCTCGGCAAGATGCGCGACGTCAGCGGCAAGGACGGACGCACCGTGCTCTTCGTCAGCCACAACATGCTGGCCGTCGAGCAGTTCTGCGGACGCGTGCTGCGCTTGGAAAAGGGCAGGATCGTCTCGGACACCACCGACGTGCCGAAGGCCATAAGACAGTACCTCGATTCAGGCCGCGGAGGAGAAAAGAACGTCTCGGAGTGGCTCGGAGACGGAGAAATGTTCGCCAATCGGTGGTTCGTCCCGCTTCGGTTCGCCATCTGCGGCTCGGACGGCGCCGCAGTCGCTGGCCCCGTCGACCGCCACGACGACGTATGGATCGAGATAGAGGGGACGATAGAGCAGGAAAACCCCCTCCTGTACATCCAGTACGCCATCTGGGGCGACGACCCAAAGCCGATTTACGCCACGTCATTCACCGACTGGATCAACAGCGGGCACGACCTCGGCGTCCTGAAAAAAACCGGCCGCCTGCGCCTCCGCTCGAAGCTGCCCGTGTCGCTCCTGAACAACGGAGACTACTACCTCGACCTCTACTGCGGCCTCTACGGTCAGGAGAGCATCACCGTCGGCCCCGAGCCCCCGCGCGTGTCCATGACCGTCGAGGGGTTCTTCAGCCGCTCGCCGATGTTTCCGGAGGGCCGTCAGGGAACCCTCATATCACCCATGCTCGAATGGGAACGCTCCTACCCTACACAGTGAGGCGCTCGGCACGCGCCAAGAGGGTCACGCTGACCGTCTTCCCTGAGGGGGTCGTCGTGACCGTCCCAAAGAGGTTCTGCGTATCGAGAGACCTGCCGCCCATCCTGGAGTCCAAAAAGGACTGGATAGCAGCGGCATTGGCCAAGATGCGGGCTCGGGCAGCACAAGGGGTTCTGCAACCCCAGGGGGCCCTGCAACCCCAAGGGGTTCTTCAACCCCAAGGCGAGCCCCAAGACGACGGTTCCTTTCCAAGCGTCGTCAACCTGCGCGCCCTCGGCGAGACGTGGAAGATCGACGTCGCTCCCCTGATGCGCGAGCGCCTCGCGGTGCAACCCGATGGGAGGGGCGGGACTATAACTATGACGGCGGAGTACAGCGAGAAAGAGGCGCTGGCCGCGCTGAGGCGCTGGGTGAAGGAGCGTGCGGCGGCGTGCCTGCCGGACATGCTTAGGCGCGAGGCCGAGATACTCAAGGACAACAAGTTATCCGGCGTAGTCGTGAAGGAGGCACAAAAAAGGCAGTGGGGAAGCTGCTCTGCTCGTGGCCGCGTCAATCTGAACAGCCACCTGCTGTTTTTGCCGCCGCGGCTGGTGAGGTACGTCATGCTTCACGAGCTCTGCCATCTCAGGGAGATGAACCACTCCCCGGCGTTCTACGCGCTGATGGCGTCGATTGAGCCCGAGGCCCCGGCTATGGCCGCCGAGCTTAAGCACGCGTGGGGCCTAGTCCCCCGGTGGGCAAGGAGGAGTTTTTAGTGTTCACTCTCAAATGCAAGATGTGCGGCGGCGACATCAAGGTCGAGGCCGGCCAGAAGTACGGCGAGTGCTCGTTCTGCGGCAGCAGGACGACCGTGCCCGGCGCACTCGACGGACGCCGCGCGAACCTCTTCAACCGCGCCGACCACTTTCGCCGCCAGTTTGAGTTCGACAAGGCGATAGAGGCCTACGACCGAATTCTCGACGAGGACGGAACAGACGCCGAGGCGCACTGGCGCGTCGCCCTGTGCCGCTACGGCGTCGAGTACGTTGAGGACCCAGCCACGCAGAGGCGCGTCCCGACATGCCACAGGGCCATCGCCCAGTCCATCCTGTCCGACGCCGACTACCTCGCCGCGCTGGAACACGCCGCCGACGGCTACACCCGCTCGCTCTACGAAGCCGATGCAAAGGCCATCGACGACGTTCAAAAGGGCATCCTGGCGCTGGCGCGCAGCGAGGCGCCGTTTGACGTGTTCATATGCTACAAGGAAGCCGACGACGCGGGTGGCCGCACAAAGGACAGCGTCATTGCACAGGACATCTACTACCAGCTTACCAAGGCCGGCTACAAGGTGTTCTTCTCGCGCGTGACGCTGGAGAGCAAGCTGGGCACCGAGTACGAGCCCTACATCTTCAGCGCCCTAAACAGCGCCCGCGTGATGCTGGTAGTCGGGACGAAGCCGGAGTACTTCAACTCCGTCTGGGTCAAGAACGAGTGGAGCCGCTACCTGGACATAGCCAAGAGGGACGGGCGGCTGGTCATACCATGTTACAAGGACATGAACCCCTACGACCTCCCCGACGCCCTGGCCGCGCTCCAGTCGCAGGACATGGGCAAGATTGGGTTCATGCAAGACCTGCTCCACGGCGTGAAGAAGGTGCTCGACGCCGACAAGCCAGAGCATGAGGCATCGGAGGGGAGCCAACAAGGGGAACTTGTTTCCCAGCCGCGAGAGGCGAACCCTAACATCGCCCCTCTGCTGAAGCGCGGGCATCTTTTCTTGGAGGAAGGTGATTTCGCAAGGGCAGAGGAGTACTTCGAGCGCGTTTTGGACGCCGACCCCGAGTGCGCGGCTGCGTACATGGGGAAGTATCTGGTGGAGAACGAGCTCCGCTCTGAGGATGGCATCGCTGACGGCGTTATCGAGCGCATAAACGACAGCAATAGGAGCTGCGTGCTGCCCGGCGACAGCAAAAACTACAAGAACGCCCTGCGTTTCGCGAACCGCGCTCAGGCAAGCGCATGGACAGAGCAGGCCGACAGGATAGCGGCGGCGATAGCGGCTGGAATCGAGCAGCACCGTAAAAAGAGGAACAGGCGTGCGTGGATATTCGGCGTGGCCGGTGCAGTCCTAGCATCGCTCGGGTTTGTCAATAACGAAGCCGGATTGGGATGGCTGGGGCTAGGATTGGTGCTGATAGGCGTAATACAGCTCGCGCTAAGCGACTCGCACTATTTTCGCAGCCGCGGCGGCAGGACGAACGCGGAGGCAGACGCGGTAGCAAAGCCAGCAAGGCAAAAGGCGGCGCCAGTGCCGCCTCCGGCACCCCCGGCACCCAAGCGTGGCGGCATAGGCTGCGGCACTTGGATTGCGCTGGCGTTTTTGCTGGCGCTGATGGGAAGCTGCCATTAGGAAAGGATCTGAGTCCATGATTAACGCCAACGTCATCAAATACGAGGGCGACAACGCAACATTCGTCTGGAAGCATCCAACCGAGGACTTCAACACCGGCTCTCAGCTGATAGTCCACGAGAGCCAGGAGGCGGTCTTCTTTCTGAACGGGCAGGCGCTTGACCTGTTCGGGCCGGGGCGATATGCGCTTGAGACGGAGAACCTGCCGTTCTTGAGCCGGCTGTTCAACCGGGTCACGGGCGATAAGACGCCGTTTCACTGCGAGGTGTACTTTGTCAACAAAGCCGAGCAGCCCGCCATCACTTGGGGGACGGATTCGCGCGTCGAGTACGTCGAGCCGCGCTACGGGTTTCCGCTGCAAATCGGCGCCCGCGGCGAGATGAGCCTGCGCGCTGAGGACTCGCGCAAACTGCTGGTCAAGCTCGTCGGCACGGAGGCCGATCTGACGCAGGATATGCTCGTAAAGAAGCTCCGAATGTTCCTCAACGCGCGCATCAAGCCGTACCTCGTTCGGCTTATCAAGAGCGAGAAGATAAACATCTTCGAGATAGACGAGCACCTGACGGCGATGTCCGAGGCGCTTCACGGAATGCTGAGGTCGGACTTCGCGGACTACGGCCTTGCTCTGGAGCGCTTCTTCGTTATTGGAGTGGTCAAGCCAGAGGAGGACGCGGCGTACAAGAAGTTCAAGGAGCTCCACTTCCGCCAGTACGCCGACGTGGCCGACGCCGAGATTCGCCGCCGCGTGACCGTCATAGACGCGCAGGCCAGAGCGGAGAAGCGGGCGACCGAGGGCTACACGTACCAGGAGGAGCGCGGCCTCGACGTGGCCGAGAAGGTGGCGTCGAACGAGGCCGTCGGGCAGATGACCAACGTGGGAGTCGGGCTCGGCATGATAGGCGGCGTGGGCGGAGCGATAGGCGGCGCAGTCGGCGGAGCCGTGCAAAACGCCATGAAGCCGATCGTAGGAGCACCAGTAGGTCAAGCCGGCCCCGCTCCGGTCGGCAAGCAGTGCGCCAACTGCGGCGCCGTCGTGCCCATCGCGGCGAAGTTCTGCCCCGAGTGCGGAGTATCTCTCGGGGACGACCGTCCCATCGTCACAAAGTGCCCTGAGTGCGGGGCTGACGTTGCGCCTAACGGGAAGTTCTGCACACAGTGCGGACACAAAATCTGAGCGGGGGTATTGATACATGAGCAACAGAGCTTACAACACTCTAATAGCGCTTATAGTGGCGGGCGTGGTCAGCCTGTCGTTTTTGGTCGTCAGAGTCACGCCGCTGTTCTTGACCGCTTACGGCTTCGCGCTGCTAGGCATAGCGGCGCTCTGGCTTGGCGCCAACGCCTACGTCGTCGAGGGCGTGACGCGAGCCCCGTGGGTCGCCGTCCTGTTTGAGACCATCATGAGGTATCTCGTAACCGAGCTCGTGTTTTCGGCCATTTGCGTGGCGGCGGAGCAGTTTTCGCTGTTTATAACTCCGATCCTGTGGTTCTTGCTGATCCACGGGGTCATCGCGGCGTTCTTCTCAGTCCGGCTGCTGGTGCTGAAGGGCGGCAAGGAGTACATAGAGGGGCGGCGCGAAGCAGCGGCAGGCAAAAGCCTATTGGAACTTAGGACTCTCACCGCTGACGTGGCTGCCATGGCCGAGAAAGCGCCGGAGTACGCCGCGGACATCCGAGCCGTGGCCGAGGCGCTGCGCTACAGCGACCCGGTGGGCGACGTCGGCGAGGAGATCAGAAGCGGCATCGCACGCCTGAAAGAGGCCGTTGGAACGCAGGTTGCTGCTGAATGCACGTCGCTGCTGCGCGCCATCAAGGACAGGAACAACCGCGTCAGAATATCCAAAAAATAGCTTAGCAAATACGAAAATAGCCCCGCGGAGCAGACCGCGAGGCTATTTAATATTACGCGTCGTGTTTCTCTTCTGACCTTGTTGCCGCCGCTATCACGTCTACTGCGCCGTCGATGCCGATGGTGCTCGTGTTCACGCACAGGTCGTAATTTTTCACCGATCCCCATTGGCTGTCCGTGTAGTACTCCCAGTAGTTCGCCCTGCCCTTGTCCATCTTCGCCATCAGGGCCGGGGCGTCCTTTGCCGGCACGCCGTAGTCCTCGACGATGCGCTTCAGCTTGTCCTGCTCCGACGCGTAGACGAACGCCCTCACGCAGTCCGCGCGGCGCCTCAAGACGTGGCTCGCGCAGCGGCCTATTATCACGCAGTCCCCGCGCTCACCCAAGTCCTCTATCACCTTCGACTGCGCGAAGAACACCTGGTCGCTTATCGGCGCGTTCAGCTTCGAGAAAATCCCGCTCGAGACGTACTCGCCTATCGCCAGATGAAACAGGAACTTGCTCGTTGCCTCCTCCTCGACCTTCTCGATCGTGGCCGGGTCTAGGCCGGTCTCGATCACAGCCAGGTATATGAGCGCCTTGTCATAGAACCTCATCCCCAGCTTAGCGGCCAGACGCTCGCCGACTAGGCGCCCGCCGCTGCCGAACTCTCGGCTTATCGTGATGACGCGCTTCATTTCCCGGCCCCCGGGGTCTGAGACCCCTCCTGGGTTTGAGACCCCTCTGGGGTACGAGACCCCTCTGGGGCCTGCTCCCCTGCTCGTGTCAGGTAATCGGCCATGCCTTTGACGCTGTTGAGCATGAAGAAGCGTTCGCGTTTTTTCAGGTCGTCCGGCAGAGACGGGAAGGACGCCAGATTTGGGTCGGCGGCTATCATCATGTCGACCACGCCGGCGGCCTTGGGGTTGTCCGAGACCGCATCCAGCCACAGACGTATCTGGCGGGATGCCGTCTCGACCATATCCTTGGCCTGCCGCGCCGCGCCCCAGTGCGCGTAGCACAGAAGCTCGTCCCCCGTCAGAGCGAGCTCGATCCTGCGGATGGACGCCATCGCCGCAGCCCCGTCGAAGCGCTGAGGCGTGGTTGGGCGCAAGTAGGGCGTTTTCCCGTCTACTGGCAGGTAGAAGCCGGCGGCCTCTCCTATGAAGAAAAGCTTCTCGCCGTTTAGCGGCATGGCGAAGCACAGGTGATGCGGCGCATGCCCCGGCGTCTCTATGACGTCGATGGGGGAACTCGTTCCCTGAACTGAGGCAGCGTCGACAAACCTGTCGGGCGCCACTGGTTCGGGCTTGCCGTACATCTCCGCGACGTCGCCCAGCGTCTCCAGCGAGGCCTTCCAAAGCTTTTCGGGGCTGACGAGGTGCTTTACGCCTTTGGGATGCACGAGCACGCGGGCGTCCTTGTAGCGATCGCAGACCTGCCCAAGCCCACCCGAGTGGTCGAGGTGTATGTGAGTCAGCAAAATCAAGTCCACGCCGTCCGTGAGCTCCGCCAGCCTGTCGAAGAGCAGCGGCACGGTGCACGCAGGCCCCACGTCCACCAGCACCCGTTGTCCCAGTGCGTCCTTGAAGTACCACGAAGTTATGAAGCGCTCAAAGCCCGCCCTTGGGGAGGGCAGATCGATCAGGGACAGCCCTGGCGGAAGCGGCGTCCTGTTGATAATGTTATCGCTCATTCTTCTATCACCACCTTCATATTTGGGCGCACGAACGCCCGCAGCTCCTCGAGCTCGCCGTTCAGCATTCTCACGCACCCCTCGGAGACCATCGCTCCGCGCGAGTCCGGGTCGTGGGTGCCGTGGATGCCTATGCCCTGCCAGCCTGTCTTCAGCCTTATGAACCACGGTCCGTAGGCTCCGGCTATCTCGCCCCTCCCGTCCTGAAAGTCGTGAGTCCACGCGCGCGAGTCCTCGATCGACTCGACCGTGAACACCCCGTCCGGCGTCCGGTTGTCCCCGGCCCGCTCCTTGTTGCCCTTGTTCTTCCCGATCGCTATCTCGTAGACGTGGTCTATGCCGTCGCCCTGATAGAGGTAGAGCCGGAAAAGCCCCTTCTTTATCCTTATCCAGCGCTCGTTCTGCTTAACCGAGGCGAGGGCGGGAGGCAGAGGCCCAGGATCCGGGAACGGGCCGTCGTCAAATGGGCGGACGTCGCCGGACTCGAACAGCACGACTGCGTCGGCATCCTCAGCGTCCACGACGTCCTCCGCGCCGCCCACGTCCCAGCCGGAGGGAGCAGTGCGCGTGTTGAAGAAGACGCCGGCGCCGCCCGCCAGCGCACAAAACAGCAACAGGCCGAAACCGACCCTCAGAATCGGGTGAAACTTTTTGCGCCTCACCCAGTTTCCTCGGCCCTTCTCGACCCACACGAGCTCCACGTGAAAGATTTCCTTCAGCTTAGCGGCCGCCCTGTCCTTAAAATCGGCGGGAAGTTTCCACATTTAATAACCGCTGCCCCTATTTTGGGTCGGGAATGGGAACTGGCCCCTCCTCTCCGACCTCTTCATTTGAATTCTACAACCGTGACCCCATATCCGCCCTCGCCGATCTCGCCGAGCCGGTAGGACGCGACGTACTTCAGTCTAGCACACAGGGCGTGAACCTCGCGCCTCAGGATACCCTCGCCCCTGCCGTGTATGATCATAACGCTAGAATGCCCCGATCTGAACGCCCTGTCGATGTACGACGCGGTCAGCGGCATCGCCTCGTCCACCGTCATCCCCCGAATCATCAGGGAAGACGGCACGGTCTCGCGCTTCATTATAACAGCGACGTCCGCTGGGCGCGGGGACGGAGGACGCGCTGTCCCTCCGGCGGCAACCAGACGCCCGACCGGAACCGAGACGCGCATCGGGCCGGACGTCACCTCGGCATGGCCGTTCTTCAGGGACTCGACTACGCCGACGAACCCGCTGCCCGCGACCCGCACGGACATACCCTCCTTTGGCTCGAACGCAACAGCCGCCTCGCGCTCCGTTCGCTTCTCGTGCCGCGCGTCTATGGCCTTTTTCAGGTCGTGAACGCTCCGCCTTTTGCCGCCGTTTTTACCTGCCCTGACTGCGGACTCGGCCTCGGATATTATAGCGGACGCGCGCTCATCTGCCTCCTCGATTATCTTGTCCGCGCGGAGCTCGAGCTCGCGGGCGCGGTCTTCGCAGCGCCGGCGCGCGGACTCGGCCTCGGCTCGCGCCGTGCCAAGCTCGCGTTCCCTGCGCAAAAGCGCGGCGCCACGTTCGTTCAGCTCCGCGATCATGGCCTCCGCGTCGACGCCTCGCTCCTTCAGGGCGGCACCGGCCATGGCAAGCACCTGCTCCGGCATGCCGAGGCGCTCGGCTATTAGGAGCGCGCAGCTCTTGCCCGGCACGCCCATCAGGAGCCGGTACGTCGGGGTCAGCTTAGCGGCGTCGAACTCCATGCTCGCTGCCTCAACAGAGGGGGTCGTCATCGCGTACTGCTTTATGTGGTTGTGGTGTGTGGAGGCGACGGTCAGAGCGCCCAGCTCGCGCAGCGCCTCCAGTATCGCGACGCCGAGCGCTGCTCCCTCCTGCGGGTCGGTGCCAGCGCCAAGCTCGTCCAGGAGCACTAACGACCTTGGAGTGGCGGACTTCAGGATCGCAATTATGTTTTTCATGTGGGCGCTGAACGTGGATAGGTTCTGCTCGATGCTCTGCTCGTCGCCTATGTCGGCGAAGACCGCGTCAAGGCGGCCGACGAACGACCCGTCCCGCGCCGGCACCGGCAGCCCAGACCAGGCCAGAGCAGCACAAAGCCCGGCGGTCTTGAGCGCGACGGTCTTCCCGCCGGTGTTAGGCCCAGTTATGACGAGCGTTCGGAAGTCTTTGGCGCCGACCGACGCGCCGCAGCTTATGTCTATCGGGACGGCGTGCTCACGCAAAAGCGGGTGCCGCGCGGAGACGAAGCCGAAGCAGGCGTCTTTGCGGAGCTCCGGCAGAGTCCACCTTAGCTTCCGCATCACCTCGCACGAGGCGAAGAGCAGGTCGATATCGCCGAGCACCCGTTCGGCGTCGGTGACCGCGCGTTCGCGGGAGAGTATTTTTTGGGTCAGGGCGGCCAGGATTTTGTGCTCCTCGTCCTGCTCGTCCCGCGTCAGGATGGCGAGGCGGCTGTTGATCTGAGCCAGCATGCGGGGCTCCATGTATATCGAGTTGCCCGAGGCCGACCTGTCAATCGGGAAGCCGGGGAAGCGGTTCACGTACTCCTGCCTGACCAGAAGCAGGAACCGGCCGTCGCGCCAGATTAGCGAGCGCTCCTGAAGCATGTTGAGGACGGAGCTGTCCTCCAGCAGTCGGGCGGCGGTCTTGCGCCCGGCGCGCTTCAGGCCATCAAGCGTCCGGCGTATCTCGGCAAGCGCGGGCGAGGCTCCGTCCGATAGCCTGCCGCTGTCCTCGACGACGGAGAGAGAATCGACCTCCTGCCCAAAGTCCCTTATGCGCCGAGAAAGTGGATCGAACGCTCGGTTAGACGCCTCGGCCAGAGCGTCGGCCACCCGCGCGGCGAGTTTGAGCAGGGAGCGAACCTTCAGGAGCTCAAGGCCGGACATCACTCCGGACTCATGTGCCGCCTGCATCAGTTCCGACACTGGCGAGACGCCCGAATCCCACGGCATCCACGCCTCGCCCAGCGTGGCGGTTCGGTCGGCGAACGAGGTCAAGAGCTTGCGCCTCTCCTCCAGACGCTCCGCCGTGTCGCATGGGACGAGCGCCTCTATGGCGGCGGCGCCGAGGCCGCTCCTGACTGCCTCGGCGAAGGGGTAAAGGGAGCGCCGGAACTCCAGCAGGGATAGAACCTGATCGGATACCGTCATTGCGGCGTGAGCCCTGACGCGCCGCGGCGCGCGAGGTTTTCTAGGTCTAGGCCGCTCTCCGTGAGGATTTTCATCACCGGCGGCCACGCCGCGGAGGTGAAGCGCATCACGACGCTATCCTGCATCCACGCAGTGGCCGACGCCGAGAGGGGGAACAGGGACATGCGCAAGGAGACCGAGAGCAGCCCGTATATGAAGAGCACTATGACGAAGGCGCGGGCAGCGCCGACCGCTGCGCCGAGAACGTGGTTTGTGAGGGAGAGGCCCGCGGCGGAGACGGCAGCCTTCATCAGCCGGCCAAGCATCGAGAAGGCTATGGAGACGCCGAAGAACAACGCAGCCGCGCACACCATTCGGAGGATGGTCGGGTCTAGGGAGGGGAGATAGCGGGCAACAAAGTCGGCGGCCTGGCCCGCGAACGTCCATCCGCAAAAGACGGCGGCGACGAGCCCGACGAGCGAGACCAGCTCGCCTGTGAGCCCCCTGACGGCCCCACGCGCCACGAAGAACGCCGCCACAAACGCCGCCGCGATGTCGAAAACCTGGGCAAAAGACAAACCGTGACCTCCAGCCGCTGATTCCTACTCCATAAGGCTATTGACGTACTCGGCGTCGTCCTCTGAGAGCTTCTCGTTCTTCATGAGGAGGAACACGATCGCCTTGTTCTGGTTCTTAAGGTGCTCTATGTCGTTGGCTATGAGCATGTCGATGCGGTGGTTGACCTCGGCAAGTCCGGCGTCCATACGGGCGCTCAGCGACGCGTGCAGATATATGCCCATCGCGATGACCACCACGATCTGCAGGATGGGCATGCCGAGCTCCTTCAACAGCGCTACTGTCGATTCCATGTTCACTTCCCCCTTTCTCGGCGAAGAAACTGCTAGGGTGGCCAACCCATGGCTCGATTATACAGCAGCCCTCCCTATCTCGGCAACAAGTGCCGCGGCAAATGGGACGTGCGTCTTTTTCTCCGCCTGCTCCGCACGCTCGGACGCGCGCTTCATCAGGGTTCCTCCCAGCAGCGCGGCTTGCTCGGCGTCCTGCAGGGCTGCTCCGGCTGCGGCTATCAGGGTTCCGACGGCGCAGCCGCTGCCCGACACAAGGGGCAGCAGCGCGCTGCCGCCCTCGATTCGCTTAACTCCGCCGCCGTTTACGCTCATGACGTCAGTCTGGCCGGTGGCGTAGACAACGCAGTGGCATTGCTCGGCCAGCAGCGTCACGGCGCGCTCCACGTGTTTTGCTTTGATCTCCGAGTTAGCCCCGCGCGCCGCGGCCCTGCCTTTGGATACTCCGGCAAGAGTGCATATCTCGTCGGCGTTTCCCTTTATGACGGAAAACCTGTGCCGCTCCAAAAAATACTCCACCGCTCTGCGGCGAAGCTTCGTCAGGCCGCATCCCACCGGGTCGAACACGGTAAACGTGCCCAGTGCCTCGGCTACGTCCGCCGCCGCCTTGGCCGCCTCGATCGACGACCGCGTCGGGGTGCCTAGGTTCAGCAAAAACGCGTCGGCCTGCGCCGCTATGTCCGAAGCCTCGCCAGGGTGGCGCGACATGACCGGCTCGGCCCCAACCGCGAGGCACACGTTCGCCTGGAGCGGAGAGGCCGGAATGTTCGTGATGTGGAACACCAGCGGACACGCAGCCTTGACATCAGCCCAGCCCAGAGGAAGCAGTTCTCCCTGGGGGGCGAGCTTTCCTTTAATTGAGCCCATGTCTGTATAGCTCATAGAAGTGGTGTGTAGGGCCGCAGCCCTTTCCTATTGGCAAGGCGTGCTCTATCGCAGTCGTAACGTAGGCCTTTGCCCTCAGAGTGGCGCTCCTCAGGTCCATGTCGAGGGCCAGGTTCGAGGCTATCGCGGACGAGTAGGTGCAGCCTGTGCCGTGGGTGTTCTTCGTGTCAACGCGCGGCGCGTCAAAGCGGCTGAACACACCAACTATACCATCATAAAGGACGTCTATCGCCCTGCTTTGATCCGTGCCTCCGACGCTGTGGCCGCCCTTGACAAGCACGGCCCCGCGGCAGCCGAGCTCGCATATCCGCTTGGCCGCCGCCTCCATGTCCGACAAGCTGTTTATCTTCATGCCGGATATTTTCTCGGCCTCGGGCACGTTAGGCGTCAGGACGTCGGCCAGAGGAAGCATGGTCTTGATGAGCGCGTCGATGGAGCCCTCGGCCATCAGGGGAGAACCGTTTTTCGCGTACATGACCGGGTCAACCACGACCGGCGTGGACGGGGAATTCCACTTGAGAAGTCCGTCGGCAACGGCCTGCATGCAGCCAGGGTTCGACAGCATGCCGACCTTCACGGCGTCGACCTCGATGTCCTCGAAGACCGCCTCTATCTGCTTCAGGATCATGTCGGGGGTGACGTCCTGAATGTCTATCACCCTGCTGGTGTTCTCGGCAACGACTGACACCACGACGCTCATGCCGAAGACGCCGTGCGCCGCAAAGGTCTTGAGGTCGGCCTGAATCCCGGCCCCGCCGCTGCAGTCAGACCCTGCGATACTTAGAACTTTTTTCATACTGAAACACCGTCCTTTCTAGTAAGCACCTTCCGAAGGAGATCAACCGGCACTATCGAGAACGCGCAAAGAGTAACCGCCGCCCACTCACATGCCGTCAGGCCGTAGCAGCTCAGCACAGGCCCGCCCCAGTACGTCATAACGACCTGAACTACCACTATCAGCGCGATTATCTTCCAGAAGCCGCGGTTCTCCCCGATGTGGTCGAAGAGGTTCACGCGGTCGGTGCGAGCGTTGAACGCGTTGAACGCCGCGGTAAGTATGTAGAACGCGAAGAAGCCCGTCATAAGGTAGCGCGCCTGCCCGTCAGGACGGAACCACTCCGCCGCGGTCGGCGACAGCAGGATGAACATGCCGACGGCGAACGTCCACAGGGCGCCGACCATTATCGCGCTCCACATGGCGCCGCTCACGATGTTCTCGTCGCGCCTCTTGGGGCGCTCGCGCATGAAGCGCGCCAGTGCCGGCTCCCCGCCGAAGGCAAGAGCGGCCAGCGTGTCCATCACGAGGTTCACCCACAGTATCTGCGTTATTGTCAGGGGGTTCTCCATGCCAAGCAGAGGCGCCACGAACGACAAGAGCACGGCGCTGACGTTGATCGTGAGCTGGAAGACTATGAACTTCCTTATGCTGTTGAATATGGTGCGCCCGTAAAGTATGGCCTTGTCTATCGAGGCGAAGTTGTTGTCCAGTATGACGATGTCGCTTGCCTCCTTGGCGACCTCGGTGCCGCCGCCCATCGCGAAGCCAACGTCGGCCTTCTTCAGGGCGGGCGAGTCGTTCACCCCGTCGCCCGTCATGCCGACCACGAGGCCGCGCTCCTGAGCCAGACGAACCAAGCGGCTCTTGTCGCTAGGCAGAGCCCTAGCAACGACGCAGAGTTTGTCCATGTCGACGTCGGCGTCGCTTATCGCCGCCAGCTCGTCGCTGGTCAGGACTGAGCCGCCTTGGGGAGCGATGTCCTTTAATATTCCGGCTTCCTTGGCTATCGCCACGGCCGTGTCCTTGCGGTCGCCGGTTATCATGACCACTCTTACGCCGGCGTTCTGAACCTCTGCTATCGAACCGATGGACTCCGGCCTCACCTCGTCGCGGATGCCGACTATGCCGATAAGCGAGCAGGCGTCCCCGTGGCTGGCAGCGAAGGCCAGGACTCGGATGGCGCGACCGGCGAGCTCGTTTATCTTGTCGTCGACGCTGGCCGCGTCGAGCGGCGCTATTGCCCCGTCCGCGCCGTAGCAGGAGGAGCACTTGGGCAGCACCTTCTCAGGCGCGCCCTTTATGAACGTGACCTCTTTGCCGTCAAGCAAAACCGTTCCCGCAGAGTACTTGTCCGCGCTGTTGAACGGGGTGAACGACACGCGCTTAATATTATTCTGCTCATCGCCGCCGTCCCTGAACGCGCCCGTACTAATGCAGTACTCCATGACGGCACGCTCCGTGGCGTTGCCTCCGACCACTCTAACTCCGGCCTCCGACCTCGTCAGGACGGCGTCGGTGCTCCATTTCATGCAGTCAGACAGCAGACGGAATATCTTGCTTCGGCTTAGCTCATCGGGCTCGTAGGGGTGAATATTTCCGTCTAGGAACGTCACCACCTCCAGGCGTCCCTTGGTTATGGTTCCGGTCTTGTCGCTGAACAGGATGTTCAGGCTGCCGGCCGTCTCTATCCCGACGATCTTGCGCACCAGCACGTTGTCGCGGAGCATCTTGCCCATGTTCAGCGCGGAGACAAGCGCGATCATCAGGGGCAAGCCCTCCGGCACGGCCATGACGATGATTATCACGGCAAGCATGACGGCGTGGACCACGTTGCTGAGAAGCACGCTTGCGTTTGCCATGCTGCAGTACTCGGCTATCTTAGCTGCGTCGTAGCCGTTGTGAATGACCACGCGCTGAAAGAGCAGGGCAAGCGCGATGGTGACGCCGCCGATGTATCCAAAGACGCTTATCTGCTGCGCCAGCTTCGACAGCTTGACCTTCAGGGGGGACTCGCGGTCGTCCTCCTTCTGGAGCTCCGACGCTATCGAGCCGTAAACTGACTTGTCCCCGACGGTCGTCACGCGCATCACGGCGCTGCCGCCGCACACCACCGAGCCGCGGAAAACCTTGTGCGGATTGAGAAAATCCAGCGCCCCGTCGTCTGATCCCTCTGACCCGTCCCAGTCGGGTGAGGCGCCGGGCTCTGGGCGCTTACTGGCCTCCTTGCTCTCGCCGTTCAGGGCGGACTGGTCGGTCTTTATTTCTCCGTCCACCAGCACCCCGTCCGCCGGGACCTTGTCGCCCGTCTGAAGCAGGACGCAGTCGCCGGTCACGATGTCATCTATCGGCAGGTCGTCTATTGCGCCGCCGCGGTAGACCTTGCAGCGTATCTTCGACGCCTCCTCCTGGAGCTTCTGGAAGGCGTTCTCGTTGCTGTACTCCGAGTACGTCGAGACGAACGTCGCCAGCAGGACGGCTATCGCTATGCCCACCGGCTCGTACCACTCGGTCTGGCCTAAGAAGACCAGCGCGACGTTTATCACCAGGGCGACGCAGAGTATGCGGATCATGGGATCGCCGAAGTTGTCCCAAAGCTTGCTCCAGAAGCTCTCGCCCTCGACCTCGGTCAGGCGGTTCGCTCCAAACTTGGCGCGCGACTCGCTGACCTGCGCGTCCGTAAGACCGTGAATCATTTTTCTGAAGACCTCCAAAAAAATAAGAACTATCGCGTATACTAACACTAAAGGGGGTCTCTTCATGAGGCATAAAGGGGCGTTTTTGCTTTTTTTGCTCGCGCTCGCGGTTGCGTTTGCGTCCTCCGCTCCTGCTGCGGAGTCGGATCTGTGGACTTGGGACGTCCTCGTCGTGCCGCCGGACGACGGGTGGGAGACGGACGAGGGCAAGGCCATCAGCCGGATGCTCGCGCTGCACGAGGCCGAAATATCGGACAGTGGCGACGGAGTGAACGGGCATGACCTGCGCTTCGTGCTCCTCCCGCCCGCCAGCCAGGGTGCGCCGCTCGCGGACGACCGTCCGCTCGCGGACAACCGTCCGCCCGCGGACAACCGTCCGCCCGCGCTGCCGCTTAACCCCCGCGCCGTCGCCGTGATGAGCTTCGCGTCCGACGTGGTGAACCGCGCGCTGGTCGACAGGGGGACTGGTGGAAGGCCGCTGCTTATGGCTCGCGGGGAGAACGTCTACTTTCACGACTCCGAGGACAGGCCCGTTTCGTTCGCCTTCGCGCTCGACCTCTATCGGGACTACCGATGCGCGGCGTTCACTGTGCTCGCGTCGAAGATGCTCGGAGAGGGAGCCCGCATAGCCGTGTTCGGGGCGCGGTTCACGTTCAACGAGGAACGCGAGGCCAAGCTGTGCGCGGACCTGCTGCGCGAGGCCAGCTTCGACCCGATACCGTACTGGACGGACGCCTCGGTCAACGACGTCTTCGACCTCGTGGAGCAGGAGCTCAAAAGCGCATCGGACGGCGTCATCGTGAGCAGCGTCGGGAGCATGGGCGCCAAACAGGTGTGGAACGGCATCATGAAGCACGAGTCCCCGTACATGATATGGTACGTCGGGCAGCCGGATAAGTCGTTCGCCTCCCTGAGGGGCATGATGTTCGCCGACCAGAACATGCACCTGAACGAGCTGGGCGGCTTCGGCATCCTCAGGCGCGAGATGGCAAACAAGGGCGCCATGTTCATCCGCGACTGGGCGGCGGCGGGACGGGCAAACGCGTTAGCAATATGGCTGACCAGCGCATTGTCAAACCTGCCGGAGG
Organism: Synergistaceae bacterium; assembly: GCA_031272145.1. Classification (GTDB taxonomy): domain Bacteria; phylum Synergistota; class Synergistia; order Synergistales; family Aminobacteriaceae; genus JAISUL01. Next base: position 3,211 of record JAISUL010000072.1, on the reverse strand, counting down.
GGAAATTTTCTGCGGCGCAGCTGATCTCCTGTCTGGAGAAGGTCAGCTCGATACCCTTGGGGGATCAGGCGCTGAACATCTCAAAGGAGACCCACAGGCCGGGCAGGCGCAGGGTATTCATAATGACAGCCCGCAACAGGAAGCTCACGGTCACGGACACGCTGGACGTTCAGGGGATATATGGAAGGGAGGAGAGGTGATGGACACTATGTCCGATATGCAGCTTAAGGTCTTTCTGGTCTCGCTGGCGCGCAGCCTGCGGAACTGCGCGACCGGCGAGGAGGCGTACAGGGAGGTCATGCGGCTAGCCGCAGAGATGGGGCTGAGCATGGATGATTTAGATGAGCCGCGGCGTCATTAACGACGCCGTAGTCGCCACACGACGTTGTAGATCATCGGGATAAGATAGAGCGCCAATACTCCGCCGCCGAGCAGGCCGCCGGTCATGACTACCGCCATGGGGGCCTTGAGCTGCGAGCCGGCGCCGGTCGACACCATCATCGGCACAAGGGCCACCAGCGTTGTCAGGGTCGCCAGGAATATCGGGCGGAAGCGCGTCACGCATGCCTCCATTATCGCGCGCCTCGGCTGCACGCCGCCGCGCCGCCGCATCTCGGCGTAGTCCAGAATGACGATCGCGTTGTTCACGGCTATGCCGACCATCATCACTATGCCCAAAAGCGCGAAGACCGAAAAGCTGTTGTTCGTGACGAGCATCATAGGCACTATGCCTATCGCCGACAGAGGCAGAGTCGCCATCACGATGAACGCGAACACCCATGACTCCAGCAGCCCAGCCACCATCAGGAACGTTATCCCGACGGCCAGAACCAGCACCGTGCCCAGCTTGGAGTAGTTCTCGTTGATTTCCCTGATGTCGCCGCCGTACTTGAACCGGTAGCCCGACGGCAGTGACACCGCTTCGAGCTTGGGGCCGAGCTCCCTCATTATCTCGCCGACCGACACGCCGCGGCCTGTGTTCGCCTCGATGGTTATCTTCCTCTGCCTGTCCTCGCGGTTAATAGACGTCGGGCCTGTGCCCTGCCTGACCTCCATCAGGTCGTCCAGCGGAAGGAAGCCAGCCGGCGTCCTCACCGGCACGCCCTCCATCCTCTGCACGCTCTCCCGCCACTCTGGCGTCAGCTTCACCAAGATGTCGTACTCCTTGCCGCCCTCGCGGTACTCCCCGGCGTCGTAGCCGGTCAGGTATCCGTTCACCTCGACCGCGACCTCGCCGAACGAGAGCCCGAGCCGCCCAAGCCTGCTGTAGTTCGGGTAGAAGCGCACCTCCTCCTTGCCAATCTTCCAGTCCGACTGAACGTCCATCACGCCGCGTATGCTCCTCATGGTGGCTATGACGCTATCGGCTATGCGGCCAAGCTCGCCTATGTCGGGGCCTATCACAGAAACGGAGATGGGCTTGTTGTTGCCGCCGCCGCCCATCGATGAGACGGACGCGATGGAGACGTCGGCGTCGGGCAGGGGTGCGAAGTGCTCGCGCCACTCCGCCACTATGTCGAAGGCCGAGGGACGAGTTTTGGTGTCCTCGGTGAGATAGACGTAGACCGTGCCGGAACTGGTTCCGCTGAGCCTGCCGCCGCCGACGCGGGCGCGGTAGAAGCGCACGTAGGGGAAGCGGCTGACGTACTCCTCGACAGACCTCAGCACCTCGTCGGTGTTCTTTAAGGACGACGTGCTCGAGAGCTCGACCTCGACGTTGATTCGCCCCTCGTCCTCGCGCGGCATGAAGTTGAAGCCTATGAACGACAGACCCTTGAACGCCGCAACCCCGCACAGCACCACGGCGGCGAACACGATAAGCGGGTGCCTGATGCACGCCTTGCTCACAGTGATGTGCGTGCGCCTTATCTCATCAAAGGCCGTCCGCCACCAGCCCGTCGCGAGCTGAGTCAATTTGGGGAGTTCCTTCGTGCTGTCCCCCCCTAAATACGCCGCGACCATCGGGGTCAGCGAAAAGGCCGAGTAGAGCGAGACCAGCGTCGTGAACGTAACGGTCAGGGCGAACTGGTTGAACATCTGCCCGACCATGCCGCCCATAAACGCTATTGGAATGAAGACGCCTAAGTTTGTTCCGACAGAGGCGAGGACTGCGACGGCTATCTCCCCCGCTCCCTTCTCGGAGGCGGTCAGGTTGTCGTATCCGCGCTCGCGGTAGCGGTAGATGTTCTCGAGCACCAATATCGCGTTGTCGACGAGGACTCCCACGGATATTGCGAGGCCGATGCTGCTCATCATGTTTATAGTGAAGCCGAACAGGAACTGGACTATGAACGTCGCGATGAGGGACGTGGGCAGAGTCAGCACTGCGGCAAGGGTGGCGCCGACGCGCTGAAGCGACATAAAGAGCACGACGGCAGTCAGCAGCGTCGCCGAGATCATGTCGGCCTTGACGTTTTCGATGGACTCGTTTATGTATGCGCTGTTGTCGAATATGACCTGAAGCTGCATCCCGCCAGGCAGGGACGGCTCGATAATCGCCAGCTCCTCGTAGACGCGGCGCGCCAGCTCCACCACGTTGGCGTTGGGGCGCGCAACTAGGTCGAGCGTGACCGATGGGGTGCCGTTGAAGCGCGAGAGGCGGCGCGCCTCCTCGACCGTGTCCTTTATGGTGGCGATGTCGCCGAGCTTGAGGCTCGCGCCGTTCGCGAGGGTCAGGGGTATCTCCCCGAAGGCGGCCGGGGACGCGACCTCGCCCGTGAAGCGCAGGGATATGTCCTTGTCTCCCATGGCTATCTGGCCGGCGGGCTCGTTTAGGTTTGACTTCTTCACGAGCTCGCCGATGCGAGTCACGCTCAGGTCGTGCGCGGCGAGCGACAGCGGGTCTACTTCTATGTGTATCTGCCTGTCGAGCCCGCCGATGACCTCCGCCGTGGCCATGCCGTATATCTGAGTCAAGCGCTTGGCCACCTGCTCGTCGGCCACGTCGCGCGCGCGCGTCGTCGAGAGGTCAGAGACCACAACGATCGTCATGAAGGCTCGCGCGTTGATGTCGAACTTGACGACGGAGGGGTCCTTCACCCCGTCCGGGAGCGTGAGGGCGCGCACCTGAGTGGCGATGTCCATGGCGGCCTGAGTGTTGTCGACGTCGTTCTCGAGCTCGACCACGACGAAGGCGCTGCCGCTGCGCGCGAAGCCCCTCATGGTCTTGATGCCTTCAACGCTGGCTATGGCGTCCTCGAAGGGCTTTACG
>JAISUL010000030.1 GCA_031272145.1 Synergistaceae bacterium | reverse complement strand
CCGGCGGTGTCCAGCTCGGCGTAGAGGGCGGGGTAAAAGACCTCCACCGCCGGGAAGGTCAGCGAAGTTAGGATTTCCTTCCACAGCGCGTCCATGATGGAGCGCTTTTCCTTGGGCTTTCTCATGGGGGAATAGGATACCACAACAGCCCGCCCGATAGAGCATGCTCTTTATGCCAGCGTCAATACGGGGCATTCTGGCCGGATAAGTGATATATTTCTCTCGGAGGTGGGGGTCATGGGACCCCAAGATGGAGCATGTTCGTTGACCTTGAGGGAATCAGGCGATGGTTTGACGGATACGTCGGGGGGTTCGACCTCGGCGACCCAATGATTGAGATGAAGCGCGTCCACAGCATCGACGTCTGGCGCGTCGGCGGCAGGCTGGTCGAGGCGATGTCATGGCCCAGGCCCGAGGCGGAGGTGGGCAGCGCCGCATGCCTGCTGCACGACGTGGGGCGCTTCACTCAGTACCGGGACTTCGGCACGTACTACGACAGGGCGTCGGTTGACCATGGGGAGCGCGGGTACGACGTTCTCTCGACGGAGTTTCCCAGCGCTTTGGCCGACGCCGAGGCGATGGAGGCAGTCCTTCAGGCCGTCCGGCACCATAATAAGAAGGATCTCCCTAGCCCCGACTCGCTGCCCCCGGCGGTTCTTCCCTTCTGCCGGCTGGTGCGCGACGCCGACAAGCTGGACATCTTCGCCCTGACCCGCCGCCGCATGGACGCCGGCACGCTGGACGCCATGTTGCCCGGCCACGCGGCCCGGGCCGAGGTGACGCCTGCCCTCCTAGACGAGATCGAGGCCTGCGGAAGCGGCTCGTACCGAAACGCCCACACGCTTTTGGACTTCCTGCTGATCCAGCTGACGTGGATAGAGGACCTGAACTTCGCCCCGTCAAGGAGGATGCTCTATGAGAGCGGGATACTGGAGCGCATACGCGGCTCGTTCGTCCACTGCGGCGAGAGGACGCTGAAAGTAGTGGACGGGCTGCTTGCGAGCGAGCGATGAAACGGATAGAGCTCCTCCGAAGACTGAGGGCAGCGGGCTACGTAGAGGATAGAAACGACGGAGGGCACGCTATCTTTGAGAAGGACGGGTTTCGCGCCGTGCAAGTGCCAAATCACAAAGAGATTAACGAGAACACTGCTAGGGCGATTCTCAAAACGGCAGGCATTTTATAAAGGAGGCTATGCCATGGAATACTCGTATCCAGCGGTTTTTCACGCCAATGACGACGGCAGCTTCACCATCACCTACCCTGACCTGCCAGGCTGCGTAAGCGAGGGCAAATCAAAGAGCAGCGCCATGCTCATGGCTCACTCGGCCTTGACGCAGTGGCTGGGCTACCTTATGGACAAGGGGCGGCACATCCCTTCGCCGTCGCGCCTTGTGCCGGTCGGCGAAGGCGAGTTCGTTGAGTTCGTTAGCGCCGACTTGGCTTCGCGCTTGGAAATTCCGCGCCGCGAATTGGCCGCCAGCGGAGCCTAACCCATGCCCGTCGTTCGTGAGAAGCGCGAGAACAGCCTTTGGCTCACCGAGGAGCAGACCGAGGGGCTGCGCTTGTCCCTCAAGGTCGATGACGTCGTCTTTCGGAGGAGGTCGGAGTACCAGGAGATACTCATCGTCGACACGCCGGAGTACGGGCGGGTGCTTGTGCTCGACGGGGCTGTTCAGATAACCGAGAGGGACGAGTTCTGCTACTCCGAGATGATGGCGCACGTGCCGCTCTGCGCCCACCCTTGTCCGCGCAGAGTGCTCATAGCTGGCGGAGGCGACGGGGCCATACTTCGCGAGGTGCTGAAGCACCCTGAGGTCGAGAGGTGCGTCCTGCTCGACATCGACCGCGAGGTCGTCGAGGCGTCGAAACTTTATATGCCCTGGGCGTCCGCCCGCCTCGAAGACCCACGCGCTGACGTCAAGAACGTCGACGCCATGGAGTTCATCCGCCGCACCGACGAGCGCTTCGACGCGGCCATAATCGACAGCACCGACCCCGTTGACTTTGCGGCGGGGTTCTTTCAGGCGCCGTTCTACTCCGACGTGAAGGGGGTTCTGAACGAGGGAGGAATAGTCGCTACGCTCACCGAGTCTCCGTTCTGCGACGGGGCTCTGATGCGTCAGGCCGTGTCGGAGATGCGGAGCGTCTTCCGAAATGCGCGGGTCTACTGGGGCGCTGTGCCGACCTACCCGTCCGGCATGTGGACGTACTGCGCCGCGTCGGACTCAGCAGACCCGTCCGTTCCCCTGAGGACTGTGCACGACGCCCGGTACTACACCGAGGCAGTCCACAGGGCGGCGTTCGTCCTGCCCAAGTTCTTGGCGGAGTGCTTCGCGTGATCATAAGCGCCGGGAGGAGGTCGGACATACCGGCCTTCCATTCGGAGTGGCTCTTCGAGAAGCTGCGCGTCGGCTCCGTCGCCGTGAGCAGCCCGCGAAATCCCCGCGTCGTGCGCACCGTCTCCCTTGCGCCGGACGACGTCGACTGCCTCGTCCTCTGGAGCAAAAACCCGGCGCCCATGCTCGGCAAGCTCTGCCTCTTAGCGCCGCGGCCGTTCTACTTCCACTTCACGCTGAACGACTACGAGCCCGAGATCGAGCCGAACGTCCCGCCCCTGGCCGAGCGGATCGAGACGTTCAAAAGGCTCTCCGGCGCGGTAGGCCATGAGCGAGTCATATGGCGCTATGACCCGATTCTGTCGCGCCCTGGCCGCGGCGTGGAGTACCACGTCGAGAGGTTCGCCCGCCTCGCACGCAGCCTGAGCGCGTTCACGGGAAAGGTGATTATAAGTTTCATGGACTTCTACGCTAAGACGCGCGGCGCGGTCGAGCGCTTTTCCATCGAGCCGATGAGCTTGGAGGAGCAGCGCCGCGTCGCCAGGGAAATATCGAGTGTTTTTTCCGACGCCAGTCACGCCGTCGCGGCCTGCGCCGAGGAGGTTGACCTATCCGAGTACGGAATCACCAGCGCCCGCTGCGTCGACCCGAAGCTCGTGCAAAAGCTCTCGGGGCGCCCCGTGCCCTGCGCGAAGGACAAAGGGCAGCGCCCCCTATGCGGCTGCGCCCAAAGCGTGGACATAAGCGCTTACGGCACGTGCAGGGCCGGGTGCGTCTACTGCTACGCGAGGTGAGATGATGCACGAACTGTCGTTTGCGGAGGCCATCCAGTCGACATTGGCGGAGCTGCCGCTCGATGGACGGCGGGTGAGGCGCGTCGTGCTGTCGGTCGGGCGTATGAGGCAGGTCGACCCGGAGCTGCTGGAATTCGCCTTCGGAGTGGCGTCGAGGGGAACGCCATCCGAAGGCGCAGTATTATCGATCCTCCCAGCCCGGTCGGACATGGACATGGTCATCGAGTCTGTCGAGGTCGAAGATTAGGGCCTCTTCCTAAGCATAGCCAGCGCTGGGACAAGGAGGAGCAGAGAGAACAACTCCGTCTGGCAGCCGCCGCCGCCCTTCTTGCCGGAGGAGTTGTTGGTATTATTATTACTGTTGTTGTCGGGGAGGCTCGACGTGTTCTTGGCCGCGAAGAAGCCGAGCGTCCACGCCCCGTCCGCCTTGCCGTCGCTGACCAGTATGTACGGCACGCTGTCGTCCTCGACCACCCTGAACTGGGCTGTCTTGCCGCTGTCGCCGCTCTTGGCGTCGGCGAGCAGGACGTTGACGTCAAGATACAGGTAGCTGTCGTCTACGAACGCCTGGACGCACTGGCCGACGCTGTAGTCGCGCTCGACGACGGCCTCGAAGAGGTTCAGGTCGAGCTCCCGCGTGTTGGGCGAGCGGAGCCAGAGCGCCCCGTACTTCGTGAACCAGTTCAGGATGTCCGATGCCGCCGCCGCGTCGTTCCACTTGGCGGAGATGAGCGGGTTATTTTTCGAGAGCCTTATGCGCACGCGCAGCGGCAGCAGGGGCACCTCGTCAGCGGCGAGCGGTGCGGCGTAAGCCGGCGCCGTGTCCGCCGAGATCATGAACGCGCTGTACCTGTCGGCCCCGAAGTAGTAATCCATATCGATGTTATCCGCCGTGAACGCGTAGGTTATGTCGGGCATGACGGGCGTCCCGCCTATCTCCGCCGCGATCTCGTCCTCGGTGTTCCCATCGTCCGCCGCCGCAGCCTCTGCCTGAGTTGTGCGCCCGGCCTGGTCAGCGAACTTCATCTGGAATGCCGTTACGTTCCAAGTGTACGGATTTTCAATCGTCCCGTTCGTAAGCGTCTCCCCGTAGGGCGTCATACCGCCGATGACCCGGTAGGTAAGCGTGAGGTCGGCTGGCCGCGTGTCGCCGAACGAGTACAGCCGCAGTTTATCGGCTATGGGGATGTTGTAGTTCGTGACCAGGCCTGGCGCTATCTGGCTCAGAGGGTCGAGCTGGAAGCTCGCCGGCAGGTTCTCGCTTATCTCCTCCGCTCCGAGGTCGTATGCCCATGAGTCCGGGCTGATGACCTCGTCATAGCGCTGGACGCGGTAGCTCGTGCCGGTTCTGTTGGTGACGCGCGTCCTCAGGTTGTAGCCGATGGCTGCGTCGGCAGGGAAGATCGCGAAGAAGTTCCCAAGCGCCTGGGTCTTCGGGTTGTCCGGCTCGGCGCCCCATGTGAACTTTTTGCGCGTGACGAGGCCCCCGCCGCTGTCCACCACCGTCATGTCGAAGATCAGGCTCTCGTCCGCGGCCGTGCCGTCGTACACGTCGGCCACCACGATGGGTATCAGGATCGACTGCCTGCTGCCGTTCAGCGACTGGCGGAACGTGAGGTACCCCATCGTGCTCCGGTAGTCCGCGAGCTCGGCGCGGAACGTCACGTCCACCGACAGGGCCGCTTCAGACTCGACGGACTGCGGCGTGGACGGTGTCACCTGCGTCGCGTGCTCGGCGACGTCGGCCTCGATGTCGGCCATGACCGACGGGGTAGGGTCGGAGGTAGGGTCGATCAGGGTGCTCCAGTTGTAGAAGTCGATGTCCATCGCGGCCTTCTGATCGGCCTTGTTCACGAGGAAGATGGACTGGATTTTGTTGTGGTCTCTGTTGAGGCTGGCGGGGAAGATGCGGATGGAGCTGAACCTGTCCGGCAGGTGGGCATAGGCGTCCATCGCCGTGGTGAGCGGAGCGCCGCGGGTTCGCAGCAGCCCGTTCACATCCCAGTACGTGACGAACCACTGAGGCCCGGCGATCGTGTGTCCGTCGCGCGCCCCACTGACGTCCATGAGGTGGTAGGCATCATACTCCGCGCCCAGTGCCCCCTGAGCGAAGAACAGCAGTGCACACGCGGCCAGCGCGAGCAGCGGGCATAGCGTCATCTTCGTTTTGCGGTGCATGTTTTCTTACATCCTCCTTGAATACAAATCGGAGCGTTATCCTACCTTTTATATTCGGGTGCCGACGCTGTTAAAATGAGAGATATGGCGGCGCAAGACTTCAAAAAAACGGGAGGATAAAAATGAGTGGCCGATGCTCGGCGTTAGCGGTTTTCATGCTGGCCGCGGCTGTGGCGGCCCACGGCGCTTTGGTGTCGCAGGACGTTATGGACCTGGGGATAATGGCGTCCCGCGCGCCGACCGCGGACGCTAAGGAGGCGCTCTACATGATGCTCATCGACGCTGCCCCCGGCACCGAGGAGGCGGCGGAGGCGTACTGGGCTCTGTCGAACCTCTACCTAGACGGCTTCAGCGAGCCGCGCGAGGCAGACGCCGTGAGGGTGCTGGAGATATTCCTGAAGCGATGCCCGGAGTCGCGCTGGGCCGGCCAGGCAGCGGACAGGATCGAGCAGCTGAAGGGTCAGGCCGCCCTGCCTGCTCCACCGACGCTGGATTAAAGGAGATCATACTACGGCCGGGTGCCTACAGGCTTCGTTGTCGGCAGGGCGTAAGCCCCGCACGAAGCAGGGCGAGGCCGCCATCACTTAAGACCACGGGCTCGCCCTGCCGGACGAAGGGGAGGCATAGAAAAAGGGAGGGTGTGTTATCTTCCTATTATATAAGGGGGGAGTGCGCGCACGTGGGTTGAAATGCTTGTGGGGGCACGCCCCGCGCGGGCGTATGGGCTGAAATAGTGAGAGACAGACCCACACACATGGGGACAGAAAGGAGGTATGTCACGTCCCGCGCTAGCGTGCATGATTGAAGTATAACATACCTGAGCTATGAATTCAAGCCTTATATTCCGTCGTGTATCAGCACTCGCGGCAGATCGCCTTAGGACGGCTCGGCCTCGCCTACATGACGGGCTAAAACTACTCTTCGCACGGGGTCGCAGTGCTGACCTGCTGGGTAGACACGCAGGACGACAGGCTGGCGGCCGAGGTCGTGGGGTATGGGGCGCGGCGACTCCGGCAGGCCGTCCGTGAGCAAGCCCCCTGAAGCAAGCAGGCCACCCGCCCCCGAAGAAGCAGCCGCCCCTATGCCGAAGGCGCCGGCGGGCGGGACGCGGCGGCGGATCATCAGCAGGGGCGTCTCGTGGTGAGTATTTCCCAAGTCGCGGGGAAGCGGGCTATCGCTTGCGTTTCTTTTTGGGGGCGTCTATGCCCTTGAAGCCTTTGCTGGTGGCCTTCAAGCCTTGGTGCACCTGACGAATGTCCGGCGCTGGAGGAAGGTCTTCGGGAGCTTTGCCTATCGTCCGGCGCAGGAGATCGCGGACTTCACCGCCCACTTTGGCAGCCGTGTTTTCAAGCTCGTCCTGCCCATGTGCTCCGTCGGCGGCGATTTTGTCCTCCGTCAAACGGATGCGCAGGAGGTTGGCAGCCCCCTCCGTGGCACCCATAAAGTCGAGAGGGCTTCTGTTAGGGGGAACACCCTTGCGCTCGCGCAGTGCTTTGATGTTCATGTTGTACATACCACGATATCCGGCGTTTTGAAACAGCGCGTAGTCTCCAACGCCCGCACGATGTGCCGCGCCAGCCAGCGACCGTTCCTGCTGTGATATTTTGCCTCTGGTCAGCACCTGGTCGAGTGCCTCGTTCTCCCGTGCATAGCGGCTGAACTGCTCGGCGAGCGTGGCGAAATACGCCTGGGCCGCCGCAACGTAGGGCTTATTGGGGTCGGCGTTCATAGCCACTAGATAGCAGGCAAACCGCGTCAGCCTTATCTCGCCGCCGTCGAAGGTGAAGTTTTCCTGAATAGGGATGTCCAAGGTGTTGCACGCTGTGATGGCACGCTGAACCGGCTTCATCTTGCCGACGTCAGGCGGAACGTCATAGCCCAAAAGACGCATAAGCTCCGAGCACTTCCAGTAGTGGAAGCCGTTGTCCTGAGCGAACTGCTCGAAGTTAGGCCGGTCTTCGTCAAAATGGAACACGTCCGCTTGGGGATCGCTAGACGTGTTTTCCGCAAAAAGTGTCAAGGTCGATTCCATAAAATCACCACCTCAGTTGGTACCATAGAGCAGAAGGAGCCACAGGAGGCCTATGCCTCCGCTGAGCACGCCGGGCAGTCCGGCTATGATCAAGAAAGACTACTTGCGCGAAGATGAGGAGGTTCATCGGCGTGTCGGGGTACTCGTGGGCGCCGTCAAAGCTCTTTATCATCGGGGTGCCTGGCTTAACCATTGTGCTCGCCTCCTTCGTGGAGGCCTATAAGACCTCCTGAGATAGATTTTAACACAAAGGGGATATAAACCATGTCGCGTTTCATAACGTCGGCGGCGAGATCACCTCGGCGGCTTGGCCTGTCGCCATGCTCTCATGTGCGACGAGGTCGACCGCTACCCCGTGTCGGCCGGCACCAAGGACAAGCCGGAGCCGGTCATGAAGTGCATCCACTGCGGCGCGCTCCACGGGGAGCTTGAGTGGAAGGCGGGGCAAATCCGAGGCCAGTGGCTGGGCGGCGCGCCCAGCGGCACGAAGACCCGGAGCTTCCATATGAACGCCTTCGCCTCGCCGTGGACTTCTTGGGCGCAGCTTATAGACCAGTTCGCCGAGGCATACCGCGGGGGAGAGGAAACCCTCAAAGTCTGGTGGAACACCAAGCTGGGGCTGCCGTGGGAGAACCGCACGGGGACAGTCGAGGTTGAGGCGCTAGAAACGCACCGCGAGGAGTACGGGGCAGAGCTTCCGGACGGGGTCACAGTGCTGACCTGCGGGGTGGACACGCAGGACGACAGGCTGGAGGCCGAGGTCGTGGGGTGGGGAGCCGGGAAGGAAAGCTGGGGCATCGAGTACAAGGTGCTCTACGGCGACCCGGGGCAGGCCGAGGTCTGGGCGGCGCTGGACGAATTCCTGTCGAGGACGTGGGCGAAGGCGGGGGGCGAGGAGCTTGGCCTGTCATGCCCATGCGTGGACGCGGCAGGCCACTACACCGACGAGGTCTACCGGTTCTGCAAGCCGAGGGCAAGGCGCAACGTCTTCGCCATAATCGGGCGCGGCGACTCCGGTAGGCCGTCGGTGAGCAAGCCAACGCGAAACAACCGGAGAAGGGTGCCGCTGTTCACGCTGGGCGTGAGCACGCTGAAGGGGACTCTGTTCTCGCGCCTGAAGGTCGAGAAGCCCGGCCCCGGATACTGCCACTTTCCCATAGAGCCCAAGACGAACCACAGGGGCTATGACGCGCCGTACTTCAAGGGGCTGCTGAGCGAGCGGATGGTCGTCCGGCGGCTGCGGGGGAAGGAGCGGGTCGAGTGGGAGCCGAGGGCCAAGGGTCTTCGGAACGAGCCCCTGGACACGAGGGTCTACGCGACGGGAGCGTTGGAGATATTCAACCCCGACTTGGAGAAGGAAGTGCGGCGCGCCCTGGCCCGGCAGGGGACTGGGAAGGCGAGCAAGCCTCCGGAAACAAGCAGGCCCCCCGAACCTGAACCTGGCCCCGCGATGAAGGCGCCGACGGCGCAGGTCAAGGTGCCATCGCGCCCGTCCGTGACGGTGACTCAGGCGCCGGGGGCGGGGGCGCGGCGGCGGATCGTAAGCAGGGGCGTCTCGTGGTGAGGATTATTGAACCTCGCGCGCGCTGCGCGCGGGGATTGAACGGCCTTTGCGCGGGAAGCGGGGCTGGGCAATAAAAGGAGAAATTGGGGCAAGAACCCATGATGTTGGTGTATACTCTCGCTATCGAAGGGCGGTTTTTAACGTCCTTCTAGAGAGGAGTGATTTACCGTGGGTGCGGTTATAGACGCGGCTTTGGAGTATCCAAGCCTTCACGTGGCTTCGTATATCGTGAATCTATGCGAGCAGGACGGCGTCGTCTACAACCCAACGAAGGTGCAAAAACTGCTGTACTGCTGCTATGGCGCCGCTCTCGCTGCCTTTGGGCGGCGGCTTTGTGATGAGCGTCCGCGCGCGTGGCAGTATGGCCCTGTTTTTCCTCGCGTCTTCAACTACCTTCACAAGGGGCAAGACATCGCTGCGCTTTGCCCCAAACTCGCCGCCCCGGAGGCTGTGCTATCGCTGATTGGCGACACCGTCAAGGTGTTCGGGGCATATTCGGCGTCGGCACTGTCGAAATGGTCGCACATGGACGGGTCGCCATGGAGCTACGTGATCAACGAACTGCATGACCGGAACGGCGTAATCCCCGACGACCTAATCTCAGACTATTTTGCGCGGAATGTGCTGGTTGTCAAAGATGCCTGACGTAGGCCTGAAGGTTCCGACCCCTCTTCAGCAAACGCAGACGGAGGTAGACCAGAAGACGGAGGGCGATAAGCCATATCCTGGCTACTCAGCTTTTGAGGAATGCGCCATGCGTACGGCAAGAATTTTCCTAGCGTGGTCTATGGTATTGCTTTTCGTTGCCGCGTTGGTGGTATTTGGCGTCCATATTCTAGGCCCAAAGAGTTGGTACTGGCTTGGCGCGGAGGAGCTAGGGCGGGCTAAAGACCTTGCGCTGTCAATCATCGTAGGCTTGGGCGTAAGTGGCATATCGTCATACTTCTTCATCAAGAGAGGCTGAAACCCCTCAGGGCGGTGACGGCCTGCGAAAAGGCACATCAAGCACAGGCGGCCCCGCAAGAGGCCGCCTGATTTGTATATTTGAACTGCGGGGGTGGCGCCCTAGAACAGGAATAACCCCATGAAGCCGAGGCCGACGTGGAGTCCACCGAGTGCTCCTGGTAGTCCTACTATAATTAAGACGACCTGTACAAAAATAAGGAAGGCGATGCCGGCCCAGAACGCGGCCTTGCACGTCCACTTGCCGAACTTGAGCAGGCACTTGAGAGACCACTTGCCCCACCCCTCGACGGGACGGAACTCTCGGTTGAACTCCCGCCAGTGTTCCCGCGCGCGCGCATTCAGTTCCTCCTGACGCGCCTTTAACTGCTCGACGCGCAGGCGTGCCTTATCTTCGCGCGCCTTCAGCCACTCGACGCGCAGGCGGGCGTTCTCCTCGCGTGCCTTCAGCCACTTGGCGATACGGCAGAGACAGCGGTTCATCGGAGTGTCCGGGTACTCTGTGCCGTCGATGTACCTTATCAGCGGCATGATTTTGAACATTGTGCTCGCCTCCTTCGTGGGGGTCTAATATCACATAAGACCTCCTGAAATAGATTTTAACATAAGAGGAGATAAATCATGGCGCGTCTTTTGGAGATGTCGATAAGGATTGGAGCTGACCTGGCGAATAGCTTCAACAGCGTCTTCAGGGGCGCGACGGACACCATCGAGAAGCTGCAGAGCAGAATCAGCCAGATGCAGGCGAGCTCTAGGATCATCCTCCCCAACGGGAGAGAGCAAATCGTCGGCGACGTCAGGCAGATCGAGGCTGCGCAGGGCGCGCTGAACAGGCTAACCGCCGCGCAGTCACGCGTGGCTGCGACGCGGCAGGTACTCGCCAACGCCGCCGGCGACATCATCTCGGCGGCATGGCCAGTCGCCATGCTCGCGGGGCCCGTCAAGACCGCCGCCGCCTTCGAGCAGGCCATGGCGCGGGTCGCGGCTGTGAGCGGGGCGACGGGGGAGTCGTTCGACGCCCTCGCGAAGCAGGCCCGCGACCTTGGGCGCGACACGCAGTTCACGGCTATGCAGGCGGCTGGCGCGCAGGAGAACCTGGCTCGCGCCGGACTCAGGACTGAGGAGATCATCGCGGCTATGCCGGGACTGCTCAACATGGCGGCAGCCTAGGGCATGGACTTGGCCTCGGCGTCTGATATTGCGGCGTCTACGCTGCGCGGGTTCAACCTAGCTGCCGACCAGTCAGGGCGAGTGGCGAACGTTCTCGCGAAGATGTCGGCTTCGACGAACACCAGCATCGCAACTCTCGGCGAGTCCATGAAGATGGTGGCGCCTGTGGCAGCCGGCGTCGGCATGTCAATGGAGCAGGCGGCGGCTGCTCTGAAGGAGATAGGTGTTGCCGCCTTGACCGCACAGGGCGACTTGCGCGAGCTCCCCGACCTCATGGCCGAGATGAGCACGAAAGTTTGGAGGGCAAGGCGGCGGCTCGGCGCGTGGAAGAGGGCTTCTCGACGCGCGCCAGAGAGACGGCGGAGCTCACGGGGGCGACTACGAGACCAACGTTCGGCAGCTTGCGAGGGAGAACGCGCTGTGGAAAGAGGCGGGGCTGGGGTATCCCGTGGGGATGGTCGATGTTGACACTGAGGATGATGAGGTATAGGCGCTGCCGAGCGGGGAATCGGGTATAATATAGACGAGGGGCAGGCGGGAGAATGCTCAAAGTGAGGTGTCACCCTCACTTCGAGCTAAAAGCTAAGCTCTAGCGAAGGTTCTCATGATTTCAGAGTCCGGATGAAGTCAGCAACCGCCCAAATTAGCTCGGCGCACGCAAAGATAAAACGCGTGACTTCTTTCATCATGGTATCACCCCCCTTCTGGGAGTGGTTCCCGAGGCGAGTTGAAGACCTGCCCCCCTCGCCTTCATTCTACCACCTAAATCAAGCACAGGCGGCCTCGCAAGGGGCCGCCTGTTTTATATGGAGGTGCCGTGATGACGGCAAGTGAAAAGTCCTGGCACGTCCGAAACGACGCGGCTGACGCCGGAGCGGGGGAAATACTGATTTACGGAGAGCTTGCAGAAATGGCACTGAGGGAGGACGACAAGCCCCCCGTGCCCTTTTTAATGACCTGCAGGCGCTCGGCGACGTCCAGACGCTGAACGTGCACATCAATAGCTACGGCGGGCACCCCTTGGCGGGAGCGGACGTTCACTCATCTTCGACCATAGCGCCAAATACTGGTCGTGCAGAAACGTCGTGTAGTCCCCCACCGGCCTTGCCAGAGTAAACACCGCCGGTTTCGCGGCTAGGTATGCGCGTATTGACCTCGGAGAAGAGCAGTCTATAACCACCGTGAACTTCGCCTCCGTCAGTCGGGCCACCTCCGATAGCAGCCTGTCTAGGCCGTGCCACGTGCTCCACGCAGCCCAGTCCTCCGGCGACGGGCGGACTACGTCGCAGCCGGCGGCACAAAGCATAGCCCAACTGTGGCCGGTCAGATCGTAAACCGGCTTGTCCTTCAATATCTGCCGCCCGGCCAAAGTGCTGCTGTAAAGCCGCGCCTGAAACTCCGCCAAACGGCGCTGATAATATGGATAACCGTTGGGGTCCCAGTCGGCAAGGGCGGTAAGCACGCGCTGCGCTATGAACGGCAGCACCGACGGGTCGGACATGAACGAGTCCACGCGGCTCTCGTCTATCGGCATTAAGTCGTACAGCCGGTGATAGTTTATGTATTTTTCCAGCGGCAACCCTACCGAGCGGGCGTCCCGATCGTCAAAGGCTATTATCAGCGTGTCGGGCGGCATGTCCTGAAGAGCGCGGGCACGAATGCGCCTAGTCAAATCTCCGTCCGCGTTCCACTCCTGAACCGACCGAACGGAGACGTT
This sequence comes from Synergistaceae bacterium, assembly GCA_031272145.1. Taxonomy (GTDB): domain Bacteria; phylum Synergistota; class Synergistia; order Synergistales; family Aminobacteriaceae; genus JAISUL01. Next base: position 35,347 of record JAISUL010000030.1, on the reverse strand, counting down.
CACGCCCCCGACAAAGCTAGTTACAATGGCCAGCCAAGGAGACGTAACCAGCACGTCAAGCTTGGGGGGTGGGGCAAGCCCCCCAAGCCCACGTGACGGAAGCAGAGCCAGCAAAAGCAGCGCAAAGAGCGCCTTAGCAAACGGCATTTATTGGTTTAGCACCTCTCGGGGGCTAAGACCCCTTGAGGGAGACGAAGAACGTCCGGCTCGGGGAGCTTGCTCCCCCGTCGCGCTCTATTAGCAGCACCACCGCTGCGTCCTTTTTGACGGCGAGCGCCAGCGATGCTACGTCCTTGACCTTCTTGCCGCCCGCCTCGAGTATGACGTCGCCGGCTCGTACGCCGCTCTCCTGCGCTGGGGAGCCCGGGTCTACGTCAACGATCACGACCGCCGGTGCGGATTTGTCCAGATTGAAGCGCCGCGCCACGGCGGGCGTGATGTCAGACACAGTTATGCCGACGTGCTTCAGGGACGAAGCGGCCGACTCTGAGGAGCCCACGTCCTTTTCGGTTAGGGTGCCCTCGGATTCGGGCATTTCGCTCAGCGTGGCCGTCAGAGTTACGCGCTCGCGAGGGCCGCTGTTCTTGCCCTTGCGCGAGACCACGATCTTGGCCTTGGTGCCTGGTGGCATCGAGCGAATCTTGTTCACGAACCAGCGCACGTCCTCGGCGGTTTTGGGGGGCTGTTCCCCTTCTCCGACTTCGAGGATGACGTCGCCGCGCTTGAGGCCTGCCTTGTCGGCGGCGGAGCCCTCCACGACCGAGCCCACCACCACGCCGGACTTCTCCTTGACGTCATACGTCTCGGCGAACTCTTCGGTCATGTCCTGCACGGATATGCCGAGCCACCCGCGCTTTACGCGTCCCAATGACACGAGGTCGTTCATTATCTGCTTGGCCATGTTGACTGGGATTGCGAAGCCGATGCCCTGAGCGTAGGGAATGATGGCCGTGTTGATGCCGACCACGCGCCCCTCCATGTCGAGCAGAGGGCCGCCGCTGTTGCCTGGGTTGATCGCCGCGTCGGTCTGCAGGAAGCCGTCGAAGTCTATGTTCTGTGCGTGGACGCTGCGGTTCTTGGCCGAGATGACCCCCACTGTGACCGTGTGCTCGAAGCCGAACGGGTTGCCGATGGCCACGACCCACTCCCCAACCTCCACCGCGTCGGAGTCGCCGAGTTCAAGCACCTTGAGCTCGCGGTCGGGCTTGATCTTGATGACCGCAAGGTCGAAGGTCGGATCCTTGCCCAAGACCTCGGCCTTGTAGGTCTTGCCGTCCGACATGGTGACGGTTATCTTTTCGGCGCCGGACACCACGTGGTTGTTGGTGAGTATTCGCCCGTCCTTGGAGACGATGAAGCCCGACCCGCGCCCCTTCATGGGAACTGAGCGCGAAAACCTCTCGAACTCCTCGCCGAAGAAGCGCTTGAAAAACGGGTCGTCAAACGGCATGGAGAGCCGCGAGCGCCTCGGTGCCGACTCAACGTCTATGTTGACGACCGCAGGAGCCAGATCGCGCGCGATTCGCACCACGGGGTTAGAGTCAGCCCCATTCAGGCCGGGCGCGGGCGACGCCGTCGCCGCGTGCAGCGGCAGCAAAAAGGCAGCCGCCAGGAGCAGAAAGAACAGGTTCTTTGCGTTTCTATGCATAATAGCACCTCCAAAAAAATTTAGAGCGTTTTCACTCGCAAAGCATTATAGCGGGCATCCCGAGTTAGTCCATAGAGAAATATACTTAGGCCATATCGCTGATGCGCCCCTCGCCGGCGTGTATAATTTTTTATTATTTTTGGGGGGCGAAGACTCCCCCTTATTGGAGGGTATTATTATGGCTTACGTTTCCATACCGTGGGAGCAGGCTGAGAGGTTCGTCGTGGACGCCTTCAAGGGTTACGGCGTTCCTGAGGCGGACGCGGAGGTGTGCGCTGACGTGCTTCTGGAGGCCGACAGGCGCGGCATAGAGTCCCACGGGCTCAACAGGCTCAAGCCGGTGTACCTCGACCGCATCAAGGCGAAGATACTGAACCCCGTGACGGAGGTCGAGGTCGTCAAGGACGGCCCCACGACGGCCGTGGTCGACGGACACGACGGCATGGGACAGGTCATCGGGAAGAGATCTATGCGCATAGCTATAGACAAGGCCAAGAAGCTCGGCATGGGCATGGTGGCGGCGCGGAACTCCTCCCACTACGGCATCGCGGGGTACTACACAAGCATGGCCTCCGCCGAGGGCTGCGTCGGCATAAGCGGCACGAACGCGCGTCCCTCCATAGCGCCGACCTTCGGCGTCGAGAACATGCTCGGCACCAACCCGCTGACCTTCGGCATCCCGACCGACGAGCCGTTCAACTTCAGCCTTGACTGCGCGACGTCCATCATCCAGCGCGGCAAGGTCGAAACCCTCGCGCGGAACGGTATGCCCGTCCCCGTGGGCACGGTCATAGGCGAGGACGGGTCAGCCCTCTCTGACGCTGGCGCAATACTGACCGACATGGTCAAGGGCACCGCCGCTCTGGCGCCACTCGGCGGCATAGGCGAGGAGCTGGCCGGGTACAAGGGCTTCGGCTACGCGACTGTGGTCGAGATCATGTCGGCGGCCTTCCAGAACGGGAAGTTCCTGAAGCAGCTGAACGACCCCGTCGGCCCCGACGGCAAGAGGCAGCCGTACCACCTCGGGCACTTCTTCATCGCCATCGACGTGGGGGCGTTCCTCCCCGAGAGCAGCTTCCGCAAGACCGCCGGCGACATCCTGAGAGAGCTCCGCGCCTCCAAGAAGGCCCCTGGGCACGACCGCATCTACACGGCGGGCGAGAAGGAGTACCTGACTCGGCAGGAGCGCGCCTCCACGGGCGTGCCGGTCAACGACTCGGTTCAGCGCGAGCTGATTGCCGTGCGCGACGAGCTCGGATTGAAGTACAGGTTCCCGTTCGAGTAGGCGTGGGCACGGAAGCGAAAGCGAGCAAAATAATGGACTGCGTGATAGCGCTGGATCAGGGCACGACTAGCACGAGGGCTATTCTCTTCGGCGAGGACGGGCTTCCCTACGCGCAGCACCAGCAGGCTCACGCCCAGATAACCCCCAAGCCTGGCTGGGTGGAGCACGACGCGTCCGAGATATGGTTCTGCGCCCAAAACGTGGTGCGTGCGGCCTTGGATGCACGTCCTTCCGCGCGTCCCGTCGCGATAGGCATAACGAACCAGCGCGAGACCGTCGTGGTGTGGGACAGGAAGACCGGCGAGCCGATATGCAACGCCCCTGTCTGGCAGTGCACCCGCACTCAGGACTTTTGCGCTCGGTGGCAGAGCATGCCCGGCTGGGAGCAGACCCCAGCCGGCTGCGGCCGCGTCAAGGACAAGACGGGGCTCCTGATAAACACGTACTTCTCCGGCACGAAGCTCCGCTGGATTCTGAACGAGGTGCCAGGCGCTATGGAGCGGGCCCGCCGCGGCGACCTGCTTTTCGGCAACATCGACACATGGCTCATATGGAACCTCACCGGCGGCGTGAACGGCGGCCTGCACATAACGGACGCCACGAACGCGTCGCGCACCCTTCTGATGAACATCGAAACCCTGGACTGGGACGACGAGATGCTGGACTTTCTGGGAGTTCCGAGGTGCATGCTGCCCAGCATAGAGCCGTCGAGCTCTGTTTACGGAAAAACGGCCAAGAACGCGCCCTGCGGCGGCGGCGTGCCCATTGCGGGCGACCTTGGGGACCAGCAGGCGGCGCTGTTCGGGCAGGCGTGCTTCGGCCCGGGCATGGTGAAGAACACCTACGGCACGGGGCTTTTCATACTTTTGAACACTGGCAGCCTCAGGGCGGCCTCGAAGAACGGCCTCATCACGACGCCGGCCTACAGCCTAAAGAGGGGCGAGTGCGTCTACGCCTTGGAGGGCTCCGTAGCTATGGGCGGCGCGACCATCCAGTGGCTGCGGGACAGCCTGCGCCTCATCGACGGGGCTGAGGACACCGAGTACTACGCGGGGAAGGCCGGGGACTCGGGCGGGGTGTACTTCGTGCCGGCGTTCTCCGGCCTGTTTGCGCCGCACTGGGACATGGACGCGAGGGGTGCGGTGCTCGGCCTCACGCGCTACGCCCGCAAGGAGCACCTCGTCTACGCCGCGCTGGAGAGCATCTGCTACCAGACGCGCGACGTCCTCGAGGCGATGAGGAAGGACTCCGGCATAGCGGTCTCCGCGATGAAGGTGGACGGCGGGGCCGTGGGCAACGGCGCGCTGATGCAGATGCAGGCCGACATCGCGGGCTGCCACGTGATTCGTCCGGTGGTGCGCGAGACGACCGCGCTTGGTGCCGCCTACGCCGCCGGTCTGGCCGTTGGCTTTTGGGACTCGATGGACTCCCTGAGGCTGCTCTGGAAGAAGGAGCGGGACTTCGCCCCGCAAATCCACCCGTCGGAGCGCGAGAAGAAGTACCGCGGCTGGCAGAAGGCCGTCTCAAAGTCGAAAGGCTGGGCTGGAGATTAGCCAAGTATGCTGTATAATGCAGACGGAGCCGAAAGCTCCGGGGTTTTATTGATCCCTGCCTCTCACGCTTTTATATGAGAGGCCATAGTCCGAGGGGAGGTGTAGCGCATGCGGCGTTACGAGATGCTCGTCCTGATGGACCCCGACGTCGGGGACATGGCGGAGGAAACGGGCAAGATAAGGGAGATCATCGGCGGCCTTGGCGGCAGTGAGGACGCGTACTCCGACGTGCTTGGCAGGAGGCGGCTGGCCTATCCTGTGCGCAAGGGGAACCAGTTCCCCGAGAAGAGCGAGGGTATTTACGTGCTGTTCCGCTTCGGCCTTGAGCCAAGCCAGACGTTCGAGCTAAAGCGCGTCTTGGGCCTGAGGCCGAACGTCATCCGGCAGATGCTCATACTGAAGGACGAGTGATACCATGGCGGCTAGCTTCAACAAGGTGATCATTATGGGCAACCTGGCCCGCGACCCTGAGGTCCGAAGCACGGTGGACAAGCGGACGTGGGTGCGGTTCACCGTCGCCGTGGACTACTCGTGGAAGAGCAAGAACGGCGAGGTGCAGAACGGCTGTGACTTCATACCAGTCGTGGCGTGGGACAGACTGGCCGAGAACTGCGGGCGCTACCTGAAGAAGGGCAGCGGCGTCTTCATCGAGGGCAGGATCAAGGTGCGCAGTTACGAGGCCAAGGACGGCAGCGGCAAGAGGTACGCCACGGACGTTTACGCCGACGCGGTGAAGTTCATCGGCGGCGGCGGGAGGCGCGACGGCGACGGGGGTGCTCCCTCGGACGGCGGGCGCGACGCCGGATTTGGCAAGAGCATGCGCGACACGGGCTTCGGCGATGGCGGCGACTTCATGGCCGACATGCCTGGCTTCGGCGAGGGTGAGGACAAGGAGAACGAGATACCGTTCTAGGGCGGTATCTCGGCACTTTTGGAGGTTTATCTAGATGAACGAAGGCGTAAGGCAGGGCTACGGCCCGCGCGACGGGATGCGCAGGGGCGGCTCCAGGAGGCGCCCGAAGTTTTGCTATTACTGCGTCGAGAAGCAGGAGAAGATCGACTACAGGGACGCCGATAAGCTCCGCAAGTACATAAGCGACCGGGGCAAGATAATCCCCCGCCGCGTGACCGGCAGCTGCGCCAAGCATCAGCGCCTCATAACCGAGGCGATAAAGAGGGCCAGATACATGGCCCTGCTGCCGTACTCCACTAACTAAGCTATCGGCGAGTTATGGACAATCGGGCGGCGTTTGTAAGGTGCGGCGCTGGTGCGCTTCTGTCGGCGCTGTTTTTCTGCGCGGGGTCGTTTTCGGCGGTGCTGGGTGCCGTGGCGCTTATGTTATGCCCGGCGCCTCTTGCCTTTGTGGGCGTCAAGGACGGCCTGTACTGGATGTCGGCGTGCCTCGCCGCGACAAGCGCGATTGTTCTGATGCTCTTCGGCCCCGAGGTGCTTGTCTACTTTTTCCTTGGCGAGGGTATGCTGTGCTACGGCCTCGTGCTGCCGCCCATGAAGCCGCTCAGCCTCAGCCGAGGTTCGGACTGCCTGTCCGTGTGCACGGCTGTGTCCCTGCTGTCGAAGCTGCTGTTTCTTGGCGCGGCGGTCTACATCACTGGTACGAACCCATTTACGGAGCAGATTAAGCACTTCATCGACATATACTCGACTGGCGCGGCTGGTACAGACGCGGCCAAAGCCATTGAGGAGATGGCCGCCATAGTGCCGCGCATGCTTCCGTCGCTTTTGGTGCTGTCGTCGGTGCTTGACTCGTTCGTAAACTACAAGGTATGCGAGAGGATTACCGCCAGAGGCGGGGGCAAGAACAGGGTAAATTTTCCGTCGCTTCCGCCGTTCACCTCGTGGCGCTTCTCGAAGAGCCTCGTGTGGGCGTTTCTTTTGGCCTACGTGCTGCCGTTTCTGTCCGAGACTGGCGCTGGCGACATGCCGGCGGATTTAGCGTTGCTGTGCGACATAATATCCATCAACCTCAAGATAATCATAAGCGTGCTCTTCTTTATTCAGGGGATGTCGTTCGTATGGTGGGCTCTGTGCAAGAAGAGCGCGCACATAGCGATTAGGATAATGTTGATGGCTTTGCTGTTCTTCCCGCTGTTCGGGGGATGGGTGGTAGCACTTGGGCTGTGCGACGCCTGCTTCGACCTCCGCGAGACGCTCAGCAAGCGGAAGAAGAAACAGTAACTACACTTGGAGGTGGCGCGCTTGTTCGACGGCGAGAGCGTTCTCGTCACTGGGGGCACCGGGTCGTTTGGCAGGGCGTTTGTCGCGGAGGTCTTGAAGCGCTACGAGCCTAGGCGCCTGATAGTCTACTCCCGCGACGAGCTCAAGCAGTTCGAGATGCAGGAGGACTTTCATACTCCGTGCATGAGGTACTTCATAGGCGACGTGAGGGACGAGGCGCGGCTTCGCATGGCGATGAGGGGCGTCGACCGCGTGGTTCACGCCGCGGCGCTCAAGCAGGTGCCCGCGGCGGAATACAACCCTATGGAGTGCATAAAGACCAACGTAATGGGCGCGCAAAACGTCGTGCAGGCCGCGATAAACAACAACGTGAAGAGCGTAGTGGCGCTGTCGACGGACAAGGCCGCCAACCCGATAAACCTCTACGGCGCCACGAAGCTGTGCTCCGACAAGCTGTTCACCGCCGGAAACAACCTGGCCGGCTCCGGGTGCACGCGCTTCTCCGTGGTGCGCTACGGCAACGTCCTTGGGTCGCGCGGGTCGGTGGTGCCCTACTTTATGCGTCTGCTCAGCGGCGGTGCGAAGGAGCTTCCAATAACGGACCCGCGCATGACGCGCTTCTGGATAACGCTGAAGCAGGGGGTCGACTGCGTCCTGAGGGCGTTCGAGAGGATGGTCGGCGGGGAGATATTCGTGCCGAAGCTTCCCTCGGCGCGCATAACCGACATGGCCTCCGCCGTTGCGCCTGACGTGCCGCTGCGCGTGGTGGGCGTGAGGCCTGGCGAGAAGCTGCACGAGGTGATGTGCCCCGCCGACGACGCGAGGTTCGTGCTGGAGTTCGGCGACCACTACGTCATCAGGCCGGCGATATTTTTCGGAACGGACGGCTACGAAACGAACCGCCTGGGCGAGCACGGAACGCCGGTCTCTCCTGACTTCGAGTACTGCTCCGGCACGAACTACTGGTTTCTTTCGGTGGACGAGATAAGGGAGATGATCCGCCTGAACCTGCCAGACGGAGTTGGTTCATCGCACGAATGGAGTCCTGAGTGATGCGGGCTTTGGCCGTAATCCAGGCCCGCATGACCTCGACGCGGCTGCCTGGCAAGGTTATGATGGAGGTGCTTGGCAAGCCGCTTCTGGGCTATGAGCTTGAGCGCGCCGCGAGGTCTCGGAAAATTTCGGCCATCACCGTGGCGACGACGGTCAACGCAACGGACGATACAGTGGCTAAGTACGCGTCGTCTCTGGGCTTCGGAGTATTCCGCGGCTCGGAGGACGACGTGCTTGGCCGGTTTGCCGGAGCTGTGCGCGCTTCGCCTGAGCCCCCAGACTTCGTGCTGCGTCTGACCGCCGACTGCCCCCTGATCGACCCTGAGGTCATCGACCTAGTCATAGGAAAGATCGAGGGCGGCGGGTACGACTACGTCTCGGACGTCTTCGAGCGCCGCACCTATCCGCGCGGCCTGGACGCAGAGGTCTTCACGACTGACGCGCTGTACAAGGCGTGCAGCGAGGCCAAGTCCCAGCCGGAGCGGGAGCACGTCACTCCCTACATCATCGGCCACCCGGAGGTTTTCCGCCTAGGCGGCGTTTTTAACAGCGCAAGCCTTGGGGACTGCCGCTGGACTGTTGACACGATAGAGGACTTCGAGTTAGCGAGGTCGGTAATAGAGGCCCTATACCCTGTAAATCCGACGTTCAGTTTCCGCGACGTGCTGGAGTTTCTTAATGCCCATCCGGAAATAGCCGCGCTGAACCGTCACGTGAAGCAGAAGTAATTGTCTAATTCTCCTTCGCCTTCTTGATGTTCTTTCTGTGGTCGTCGTACGTCTCGGCGAAGATGTGATACCCGTCGCGGCGCGCAACGTAGTAATAGTACCCGTTCTCGCCCGGGCTCAGCGCGGCCTCCCACGACTCGGCGGACGGGACGCATATCGGCGACGGGGGCAGCCCTGGCGCTGCGTACGTGTTGTACGGCGAGTCCACCTCAAGGTCACTGTACAGAACCCGCGTTATTCTCTTGCCTAGCAGCTTCCACGCGTAGACCACCGTCGCGTCTATCTGCAGCGGCATGTTTTTTTTGAGCCTGTTGTTTATGACTCCGGCTATTATCGGACGCTCCTCGTCCCACAGGGCCTCGCGCTCAATCATCGAGGCTATGGCGGCCTTCCCGCTCAGGTCGCGCGACGTCATCGCAGAGGCGCGGTCTCCGAACCTGTCCCACCACGCGTGGCTCGCTACCTTGACCAGTTCAACCGGCGTCCTCTCCACTACGAAGTACGTCTCAGGAAGCAAAAACGCTATCCTCCCCTCCTCGTCCGACGGAAGCACCTTCGTCATTGGCCGCGGGTAGTTCGCGTCGTTCATCACGGCCAGAAACAGGGCGTCCGGCGCGTCGTCTGAGTCGTCGAAATCGAACAAGGTCTTGATGGAGAACACGTCCATGCCAGGCGCAATAGTCAGGCTCCAATCGACCGGGCGCAGCGTGGTCAGCTGCCGCGCCAAATCCCAGGGGGAGCTCCGTATCACCCTGTACTGCCCGGGGCGGATTTTCCTGTCTATGCCAAGCCACCTCATCCAGCCAGCCAGCGATGACGCCGAGCCGGTCAGGGCGTCCTGCTCCTTGAACGCGTCCGCGCACTCGCGCGCGGAGAGCCCCGGCTTGATGACCACGACCCTCATCTCGTCGTGAGGTATCGGCAGCAAAGCGTTCCAGAACTCGTAAGGCGTCCTCATAAGGAAGAGCGCCAGAGCGACAGTCAGAAACGACAGGAAAAACAGGAGTAAAATACAAAACAGACCTCTTTTTTTCATCGTCCTCCCCCTCAAGGATGGTGAAGACGGTCACCTGATTTGACCCTAACACATCTTTATCGGCTGTGTCAAGGGGCCTTGGCCCCCGAGCCAGCCGGCCTCACGATCACTTCCCCTTCCCTTATCCCAGCGTCGGTTGGGACGGACTCGGGGACGGAGCGGGCGTTTCGGTCCCAAACCACCTCGCCGCCCTTCAGGGTCAGTTCGCACTCCAGCCTCTCGGTTCCGTAGACCCTGCCGCCGTAGTTGTCCTTGAAGCCGAACTTTTTCCCGTATTTCTCGTCGGCGCTGTGCCTTATGTTCCAAACCGCCACGTCGGCCGGGGCGCCCACCGAGAAGTTGCCGAGCTCAGAGTGCCCGATCATGCAGGCGGGGATGTACGTTGAGCGAAGTATGGCCTCGTCCAGCGGCATGCCGAGGGCAAGCAGCTTCGAGATGACGTTCGGCATGTCCATCATCGCGCCGTTCATGCTATCCGCGTGCAGGTCGGTCGAGATCGAGTCGGGGTAAAACTCCTGCTCTATCGCCGGCGCGGCGCGGCGGAAGTCGAAGCTCCCAGCCCCGTGTCCAAGGTCGAAGAAAACTCCTCGCTCTCTGGCCTGCGTCAGGTACGGGTAGAGCTTGCCTTCCTCGTCGGTTATCGGCACCGTGCTCCTGAAGCAGTGAGTGCTGATGTCGCCCTTGCGAAGCTTCTCCGTCACCAGCTGCCAGTAGGGGCGTTCCTTCACGAAGTAGCCGAAGTCCACCATGACCGGCAGTCCCGCCTTATCTCCGAGCTGCACCGCCCGCTCTACCGGCTCCCACCCATGCCCCTCGTAGTGCGCCGTCTTTATCCCCACGATGTTGTTCGGCTTCCAGCGAAAGAACGACTCTATCTCGTTCGTGTCTATCATGTCGGAGAGGCGCTGCTCCGCTCCGAGGTTCACCATGCCCCATGCCGATACGTTCAGCATGGCGAAGACGCGCGTCTTTGCCCTTTCGATCACCGTCGCGTGAAACAAGTCGTAGTTGCGCCAGCCCGAGCTGCCGGCGTCCACCATCGTCGTCACGCCCGAGCGAAAGCTGAAGCAGTCCGGGTTGACGCTCAGGTCGCCGACCCACGACGCGGGGTTGCCGCCGGTTGCGAACAGGTGCGAGTGAATGTCCACAAGCCCAGGCGTGATAATGAGCCCCGACACGTCTATGACGGTTGGGTGTATGCTCAAGCTGAAAGGAAAGATCTCGCCGTTCTCGATGTGAAGGTCGGTCTTCATGTCCGTATCCGTCGCCGGGTCGATTATCCGCCCGCCGCGAAGCACTAGCGAACCCTTCTTCATCATTCTCCTTCTCCTCCTATCTCGCACAGGCGCCGGACGACCATGCCGAACTCGTCGTCCCTCAGAGTCATTGGGTTTACGAAAACGCCGTCCTCACCGGCGGCGTTGGTGAATATGGGCGGCTCGCCCTCCATCAGGCGGCGCAGCACGAACTCAGCCCTGTGCTTTTTGAAGCGCACCAACGCCCTCGGCATCGGCTGCCCTGCCTCGTTTGGGTAACAGTACTCGACCGAGACGTTCCCGTCCGCCGCAGATAATGCCTCCGCCATGCCGCGAACCCTCGCCTCAGCCCACTCTGCCCGTTTAGCGTGGTCCATCGAGACGTACTGCTCGACCGCTGCCCACAGGCCGACGATCTCCTCGCGCCCCAGCTTGAACATCCGCCCGACGCCGTAGGTCGGGAAGCCGGTCTCCGCGACGTGCGCAAGAAATTCGCGCCGCCCGACCACCAGGCCGCTGGCCTGAGGCCCTCGCAGGTCCTTGCCGCCGCTGAACACGCATGCCGACGCCCCGCGCTCGGTTAGCCGCCAGAGGTTCTCTACGGGGGGAAGCTGAGCCGCTGCGTCGACCACCACCGGCACGCCGCGCGCCGACGCCACCTCCACCGTGTCGTCGAAGCCCAGTGCCCCGTCCGGCATCCAGCCGCCCCGAGGCATGAAAAAGTAATATACCGCCGCCGTGCTGTCCGTTATGGCCAGGTCGAGCTCGCGCTTCGTGGGGGACTGTATGGTGTTCGGGAACCCTACCTCGACCAGCTTGGCTCCGAGCAGGCGCAGCGCCCAGTCGTAGGGGTTGCGGTGCGCCCGATAGACGACGAACTCGCACTTGGCTGCGGCCTCCGGCGCAAGCGACGCGTGAGGCCGTCCGCAGTGCATGGCGATGGCGGCTGCCCCGGTTATGTGAAGCGCAGCCGCCGCGCCGGTCGTCACGTATGCCGCCTCGTTCCGCGTCAAGACGGCCAGGCGCTCTTGAACTTTTGACTGAAGCTCGCTTATCACGACGTGGCTCCGCGCCGCCGACGCCATCGCCTCGATCGTCGCCTCGCTCATGCGAGAGCCGCCGACCATCGTGTATGTCCCCGCGGCGTTGATGATTTTCTTCACGCCAAGCTCCGAGTAAACGTCTCTCGACATCTGGAACACCTCAAATTAACCCAAAAAAATTCTCTATTGCCTTGCGTATCCGCTCCGCCGCGCGTCCGTCGCCGAAGGGGTTTTTGCCTCGCTTGGCCGCGAACGAGCCTCTGTACGCCTCGTCGTCGATAAGGCGCAGGGCAGCGGCCTCTATCCGCGCCTCGTCCGTCCCGACCAGGACGCCGGTTCCGTCCGTCAGAGCCTCAGGCCTCTCGGAGAGCTCGCGCAGTATCAGCACTGGCTTCCCAAGCGCCGACGCCTCCTCCTGAACCCCGCCGCTGTCGCTCAAGATGAACAGGCTGTCGTTCATAGCCGCGACGAACGAGGGGTAGTCAAGCGGCTCGGTGAACGTCACCCTCTCGATGCCGCCGAGCTTGGCTTTGATGACGCTGCGCACAGCCGGGTTCTTGTGCAGGGGGACGACGAGGCGGAGGCCGGGGCGCTCCTCCATCACGCGGCGGACTGCCTCGCATATCCTCTCCATCGGGGCTCCCCACGACTCTCGCCTGTGCGCAGTCAAAAGCACCGCGCCCTTCGGGAGGCCGGAGCGGGCGGCGTTCTGTCTGAGCGTCATGAACAGCGCGTCGATGACCGTGTTGCCCGTGACGAAGATGCGCGCCTCGTCCGCGCCCTCGGCTCTGAGGTTCGCCGCGGCCAACTCGGTCGGAGCGAAGAACAGCGTGGACAGCTTGTCTGTCAGCACGCGGTTGGCCTCCTCAGGGAACGGCCGCCTCATGTCCCCGCTCCTCAGGCCTGCCTCGACGTGTCCCACAGGCACGCCGCGGTAAAATCCGGCCATGGCCGCCCCAAGCGTCGTGGTCGTGTCGCCGTGAACCAGCAGGACGTCCTGCCCGGCCTCGTCTAGGAACCGCCCGACCCCCTCTATGACGGCGGACGTGACGTGGTCGAGCGTCTGAGCCTCCCTCATCACGGAGAGGTTCACGTCCGGCTCTATGCCGAAGCCGCTCAGAGCCTGAGTCAGCATCTCGGAGTGCTGGCCGCTAGCGACGACCGACACGTGGTGCGCCGCCTCCCGGAGCGCGAACACGACCGGCGCCATCTTGATCGCCTCAGGCCTGGTGCCCACGACGCAGGCTATCTTTAACTGAGCGGACATCTTCCTTAATCCCTACTTCAGCCTGGCGTACACGGCGCACCCGCAGACAAGCAGCGCGACGTGCAGCGTGAGCAGGCAGGCCACAGCCGCGAAGGACGATCCGATGCGCTCCATGATTATATGATGCAGGTGCCCTTTGTCGGGGTAGAAGGGGGACTTGCCCCTGGCGACCCTTCGGCTGAACGCAAAGAGCGTGTCGAGCACCGGAACCCCTCCGAGCAGGAAGAGCAGGAAGATGAGCTCGTGAGGCCGAGCTCTGGTCAAAACGCCCGATGCCGACGCGACGAAGCGCGACGCGAACAGGAAACCCAGAAGCGTGCTGCCCCCGTCGCCCAAGAACGTGCTAGCCCTAGGAAAGTTCCAGCAGAACACTCCGAGCGCCAGCCCGGCACCGACCGCGCCGAAGTACGGGTCGCTCAGCAGCCCGAGCGCCAAGGCCGACGATATGAACACGGAGATGCAAAGCCCGTTCACTCCGTCTATAAGGTTGTACGCGCTGGTCATGCCTGTGACCCAAACGAAGCATATCGCGGCGTGGATGGGCGGCAGGCCGAGGGGAAAAACCATCAAGGCCGCCGCCGCCATGTGAACCGCCAGCCGGACGAAGGGGCTCAGGGACTTGATGTCGTCCATGTAGCCGCAGAAGAAGACCAGCGTGGCCCCTGTCGCGCAGAGCCTGACGGAGGCGGCGTTCAGGTGCGAGACGAAGTAGAGCGACCAGAGCAGGCAGCCGCTCCACAGAGTGAGGCCCGCCCCCCTCGGCATCGGGCGCGCGTGGATCTTGCGCCGGTCGGGCAGGTCGAGTATGCCGAACGCCTCGGCCAGCCGGATGGATAGCGGCGTGACGAACCCGCCCCAGAAGAACCCGAACAGCCCCGTCAGAGTCAGAGCGACGTTCATTTGGTGCCGAACAGCCTGTCCCCGGCGTCGCCGAGGCCTGGGACGATGTAGCCGTGGTCGTTCAGCCTATCGTCCAGCGCGGCGGCGAATATCTCCACGTCCGGGTGGCTTTCGCGCACCTTCTTTATGCCCTCCGGCGCGGCTATCAGGCAGAGCAGGGACACCTTCCTGCCGCCACGCTGCTTCACGAGGGAGATGGCCGCCGCCGCCGAGCCGCCCGTCGCGAGCATCGGATCGAGTATGAAAATATCCCTCTCACCGATGTCCGGCGGCAGCTTGCAGTAGTACTCCACGGGCGCCAGCGTGGCAGGGTCTCGGTAAAGGCCTATGTGACCGACCTTGGCGTTGGGTATCAGCTGGAGTATCCCGTCCACCATGCCGAGCCCAGCGCGAAGCACAGGCACGACCGCCAGCTTCTTCCCCGATATGCTCCGGACGGCGGCGCTGGCCACGGGCGTCTCAACTACTGCGTCCGTGAGGGGCAGGTTGCGCGTGACCTCGTAGACCATCAGGCCGGCGATCTCCTGAACGAGCTCGCGGAACTCCTTCACGCTGGTGTTCTTGTCGCGGATTATCCCGATCTTATGCTGGACGAGCGGGTGGTTGAAGATGACGACGCGCCCCGACAGGTCGGACGCCTCGGCTGCGGCTATCTTGTTTATCCTGACCAGATGCCGCCCTCCCTCGAACTCGGAGTCTAGCCAAGCCGACAGGATAGCCCCAGCCTCGTCCGGTTTGATGACTCGCCCGCCCATGCAGAGGACGTTCAGGTTGTTGTGGGTCTTGCCGAGCCGGGCGGCTTCGGGGTCGTTGCATGTCCCGGCGCGGACGCCCTTCACCTTGTTCGCGGCAATTGATGCGCCTATCCCTGTCCCGCACATCAGGACGCCGGCGTCCGCCTCGCCTGAGGCCACTGCCCCAGCGACCGCCAAGGCCTGATCAGGGTAGTCGGCCTTCTCCGCCGAGAACACGCCCTTGTCGGCGACGTCAATCCCGCGCGAGCGCAGGAACCCGACGACGGCGTCCTTCAAAACAAACCCAGCGTGGTCACATCCAACGGCAATTTTCATTTAAGCGCACCTCCAAAAACATCATTATGACTCCTCAAGCAGCCAGTCCAGCGCCTTATGCCGGTCACTATCTTTATGATGTGCGCGTCCCGCAGCGCGGCCAGGCGCCTCATGTACGCTTTACGCTCTATCACGTGCCGCATCTCCATTCGAGCATGGGCCTGAGCCTGAGCCTGAGCCTGAGAAGAGTCCCACGCTTTCCAGCAGCGCCAGCGACCCCTCGCGCGTCCTCAGGGCGTCGTCCAGGGCGGCTGATATTCCGTCCTTGGCCAGCAGGTTCGACGCGAAGACCTTCGGGTTCGGCGTCGGGTGCACGGACGCTGGGTCGTAAAACAGCTCCTCGGAGAGCTTCTCCCCAGGGCGCGGCCCCGTGTAGACTATCTTGATGTCCCTGCCAGGCTCGTAGCCGTGCAGCCGAATCAGGAGCTCGGCCATCTCCGCTATCGGCACTGGCTCGCCCATGTCCAGCACGAACAGGCCCCGCCCCATAGCCCCAGCCTGAATGACCAGGCTTACCGCTTCAGGGATGAGCATAAAGTACCGCTTCATCGCCGGGTCGGTCACGGTCACAGGGCCTCCGTCGGCTATCTGCCTCTCGAACTTCGGAACGACGCTGCCGCGGCTGCCCAGCACGTTTCCGAAGCGCACCGCCGTGTAGACCGTGCCGGGGAACTCCTCCTGCACCTCCCCCAGAATGACCTCCGCTGCGCGCTTGCTGGCACCCATCACGCTCGTGGGGTTCACGGCCTTGTCCGTCGATATGAGCACCATCCGCTCGGCCCCGAACTCGCCAGCCAGCCGCGCGACAGTCCGAGTCCCTAGCGCGTTCACCCTCAGGGCCTCGCGCGGGTTGTCCTCCATCAGGGGGACGTGCTTGTGCGCAGCGGCGTGAAACACCACCGCGGGGCGCCGCTCCTCGAACACGCAGCGCATGGCGGTCTCGTCGGCCACGTCAGCTATGACAGGGCGAACCGCTGCCCCGGACTCGGATTCAGTCAAAAGGTAAATTGACTGCTCCCCGTGGCCTAGCCCTATGACCTCCCTCGGCCCGCACCCCAAAACCTGCCGGACTATCTCGCTCCCGATGGAGCCGCCCGCGCCGGTCACGAGCACGCTCCGCCCGCGCAGATAATCCGATATTCCGCGCATGTCCATCTGGACTGGCTCGCGACCGAGCAGGTCTTCGAGGCTCACGTGGCGCAGGCTCAGGATCAGGCTTTTACCGACGCTTCCGTTCGCAAGCTCGCTGAGGCTCGGCAGCACTCTGACGCTCAGGCCGAGCGGGGCCAGCACGTCGTACAGCGCACGTATCCTTCCGCGGTTCGCCGACGGGATGGCCACCAGGACGGCCTTCACACCGCGGCTGCGGGCTATGGCGGCTATGTCGGAGCAGTGCCCGAGCACAGTGAGGCCCGACACTGACTTGCCCTGCTTGGCCGGGTCATCGTCGACGAAGCCGAGCGGGACGAGGTCGCCGCCGTGCCTCATGAGGTCGCGCGCGAGAATCGCCCCTGCCTCCCCTGCCCCGACTATGAGCGCGTTAGGCCGCTCCCGCGCGCGTATGAGCGAGAACCTCCAGGACACCCGCAGTCCGCCGCACAGGAGCACCCCGGCGAACAGCATGATCACGAGCGAGGTGCGCGGCAGGATTGCTAACGGCCTGAGCCCCCAGGGCCTGATGCCCCAGCGCCATAAAGAGGATATGACGGTGAAGATGATGGCCGAAAGCAGGTAGAGCCGGGCAAATTTAAGATAATCCTCCAGCCCTGCCTGAACCCAAAGAACCCTGTATTGTCCCCCAACACAAAATACCCCGACCGTAAGGAGCGAGAAGGCCAGGCTCACGAGCACGAGGTCTGAGACGTAGACGCGCGGTATGAACAGGGTCAGCCTTATGGCGTAACCCATGTAGGCGGCGAAGAGCAGCAGGATCATGTCGAGCAGCGCGACGCATGCGGAGCGCTTCGCCAGCCCCTTCCAGAAAACGAACAGCCAGTTGAGCAGCGTCCGCACTTAAAAAATGAGCTTCTTGCCGCTGTTCTGCTGCCCGCCGCCAATCCGGTCGAGCTGGGAGAGCACCGCGGCCGGGGCCACGTCGATCTTCGGCTTCTGCTGCTTCGCCGCGAGCTCGGTGACCTGCCTCTCGTAGTCCTCCATCATCTTCTTGATTCCGGCGGCGTCGCCCTTGATCCAGAGCATGATGCCCTTCGCCGCGGCCTCGATGGCCTCCTGAGGCGGAATCTTGTCGATTATCCCCAGGTCCTTCATTATGCGGTGCTCCTCCTTGACCGAGTCAGCGACGTCGGCGTCGGTCAAGAGCCCCTTCTTGTAGAGCACGCGAAACATGATGTTGAAGCGGCTCTTCTGGTTCTCGCTGTCGAGCGACAGCCCGTCGACGCGGGCCAGCAGCATCGAAAGCAGTTCGTCCAGACCTATCTGCATAGGCATAGCGGCATTCCCCCTACAATATGTCGGCAATCGCCGATGCCCTCATTCTAACATAGCGCGTAACACAGCGCTCCTCCCGTGCTATCATCATCGCAGTTGTCCAATGAAAGGCGGGATTCCCGTGATTCCGATGAAGTTCGACGCTCTAAGGTACGTGTTTCCGTCTCGGCGGACGGTCGTGTTCGCGAGCCGCGGCATGGTCGCGACCGGCCAGCCTCTCGCCGCCCAGGCCGGCCTCGACGCGCTGAAAAAGGGAGGCAACGCCATCGACGCAGCCGTGGCCACGGCCATATGCCTCACCGTGGTCGAGCCGACGTCGAACGGCATAGGCGGAGACAACTTCGCCCTCATCTGGTCTGGCAGCCCGAGGAAGCTCTACGGGCTCAACTCCAGCGGCTTCTCCCCCATGGCCGCAAACCTGGATGAGATGGCAGGGCAAAAGGCCATGCCCAAGCTGGGATGGAAGACGGTCACAGTGCCCGGCGCCCCTGCCGGGTGGTTCGCCATGTCCAAGTGGTTCGGCAAGCTGCCCTTCCGCACCCTGTTCGAGCCGGCGATCAGCTACGCCGAGGACG
Organism: Synergistaceae bacterium; assembly: GCA_031272145.1. Classification (GTDB taxonomy): domain Bacteria; phylum Synergistota; class Synergistia; order Synergistales; family Aminobacteriaceae; genus JAISUL01. Next base: position 17,288 of record JAISUL010000030.1, on the reverse strand, counting down.
GCTTCCCCGTCTCCCCGACGATGGCGAAGCTCTGGGCGGCTGCCTTCGCGAAGTACAAGGCCGAGTGCACAGGCGAGGAGTTCCGGTCATGGTTCGACACCTTCGCCCCGCTCGGACGCGCCCCTCTGCCTGGCGAGACCTGGCGGTCAGCCGCCCACGCCAAGACCCTGGCCCTCATAGCGGAGACCGAGGCCGAGGCGTTCTACCGCGGCACCTTGGCCGAGAAGGTCGACGCCTACGCGCGTCGCTTCGGGGCCTGGCTCTCGGCGGACGACCTGGCCGAGTTCGACCCGGAGTGGGTCGAGCCCATCCACGCGGACTACCGCGGCTACGACGTCTGGGAGATACCCCCGAACGGGCACGGCGTGACCGCCCTGATGGCTCTTAATATAATGAAAGGTTTTTCAGTTCCCTCCTCCGGCGTGTGGGATGTAGAGATGCGGCACAGGCAGATCGAGGCGATGAAGCTGGCCTACGCGGACGCGGCGCGTTACGTGGCCGACCCGCGCTTCATGGACGTGCGCGCCGCCGACCTGCTCTCCGAGGACTACGCGGCTCAGAGGCGCGCCCTCATCGGCGAGACGGCCATAGCCCCAGCCCACGGCACGCCGCGTCCGAGCGGCACGGTCTACATCGCGGCGGCGGACGGCGACGGCAACATGGTCTCGATGATCCAGAGCAACTACATGGGCTTCGGTTCAGGCCTAGCCGTGCCGGACACAGGCATAGCCCTCCACAACCGCGGCAGCAACTTCAGCCTTGAGCCAGGCCACCCGAACGCGCTGGCCCCGAGGAAGAAGCCCTATCACACCATCATCCCCGGGTTCCTGACGAGGAACGGCGAGCCCGTGGGCCCGTTCGGTGTGATGGGCGGCTTTATGCAGCCTCAGGGGCACATGCAGGTGGTGATGAACATGCTTGACCTCGGCATGAACCCCCAGGAGGCGCTGGACGCCCCGCGCTGGCAGTGGGTCGGAGGCAAGACCGTCGAGGTCGAGTCCAGCGTCCCGGCACACGTCGCCATTGGCCTGGCCGAGCGCGGCCACGACGTCAAAATGCTCCCCGACAGCATCACGTTCGGCCGTGGCGAGATCATAGTGCGAACCGAGCACGGCACATTGGCCGGCGCCACGGAGCCCAGGACGGACGGAACAGTAGCCGCCTGGTAACACCATAGGAGCCACAACGCAGCGCCCGGCCCCTGTGCTATAATCCTCCGGTCGGACGCTGCCCTTAGGTGTTCCGAAAATTTCTATAGAAGGAGTGGAAAAATCATGCTTTTGCCCCTTGACTTCCCCCGCGCCACTTGTATAATGGGCACGGTTCGGACGCTGCCCTTAGGTGTTCCGAAAATTTCTATAGAAGGAGTGGAAAAAATCATGCTTTTGCCCCTTGACTTCCCCCGCGCCACCTGTATAATGGGCACGGCACGGCACGGCACGGCACGGCACGGCACGGCACGGCACGGCCTATTCTTGTACCCATAGCCTAACCCCTCTCACGGAGGCCATTAGATGAGCCTCCTGCGTCTGCTATCCCGCAAGCTCCAAACAGCGAAATACCTAACCTCTGACGCTATCGCCCTCCGCTACACCCCTTGGGAATTTCTTTTGCTCTACGTTAGCTATGCCATAGCGAATTTCACTGGCCGCGATCGCAAGCTCAGCGAGGCGGTGTACGAGGAACGCCTGAGGCGCGAGGCTCGCCGCGATGGGTGCTGGGCGTTTCGAGACGCTAAACTCCCGCGGATGAACGCGGCGTATGAGAAGATGCTGTTCACAGGAATATTCAGAGACACCCTGCTCGTGTACACCAAGTACGATGACTGCTACGACGAGTCACTTATCGACGACCTCTTCGTCAAGCTGCCCGAAGGGCCCTACGGTCTGCGAAACGGGACGGTCGACGTCAGGGTCGCACAAGGGGACGTCGTGATCGATGCCGGGAGCTGGGCGGGGGACTTCGCCGCCTACGCCTCGGCCAAAGGTGCATCTGCCATCTACGCCTTCGAGCCTACCGACGAGACGTTCGAGTACCTCCTGAAGACCGCCGCGCTCAACCCGAACATCCACCCTGTGAAAGCCGGGCTCGGCGAAGCAAAGGCGTCGGCGTCGTTCTTCGTGACCCACGAGATGAACTCAGTCAGCAATACGCTAATGCCAGGGCGAGTCGCCGGCGAGGAGCGGACTGTCAGCATCACCACGATAGATGACTTCGTGAGGGAAAACGCGCTGCCTCGCGTGGACTTCATCAAGGCGGACATCGAGGGAGCCGAGCGGCAGATGCTCATGGGCGCCGCCGAGACGCTCCGCCGGTTCGCGCCGAAGCTGGCTATATGCACCTACCACCTGCCAGACGACCCAGAGGTGCTGGAGCGCATTATAAAGGAAGCTAACCCTGAGTATCGCGTGGTGCAGAAGGCGAAGAAGCTCTTCGCCAGCGTCGGCGCGTGAAAAACAGCAAGGCGGGGGCGCATAACACCCCCGCTGTGCTATAATCACCCCATCGGACGCTGCTCCATCGCTCCGAAAATTTCTCTAAAGGAGTGGAAAAATCATGCTTTTGCCCCTTGACTTCCCCCGCGCCATTTGTATAATGGGCACGGCACGGCACGGCACGGCACGGCACGGCACGGCACGGCACGGCACGGCACGGCACGGCACCCTTTCGTTTGCTGAAAATCTCCCGCTAAGACATTTCACAGAGGCGCGCCTATGAGCGCCTGCGTCATTCGCCGCAAGCTGGCGGCTGCTCGCAAGGTGCTGTCGAATTTCTCGCACAGGGGCGCTACCCCTTGGGAGCTGTTCCTGGCTATCTTCGACCTGGCCGCCGTCAACGTCGTTGGGCACAACCCGGGCTTTTACCAAAAGGCATGCAACCGTCGCAAGGCCAAGTTCCTGCGGGCGTGGCCTCTTGAAACAAGGCGCATCGTCAAGGACGGGGCTTACGTCATAAAGGACGTCAGGCTGCCCCTGCTCGATCGGGCGAACGAGGAGACCCTCTTCAACTTCGGGTGGGGCGACACGTTCCTCGTCTACTCCGAGTTCGGCGACCGCTACGACGAGTCACTGATCGGCGATCTCTTCGACAAGCTCGCCGAGGGCCCCTACTGCCTGCGGAACGATACGGTGGACGTGACTGTCGAACCAGGCGACGTGGTCATCGACGCCGGAAGCTGGATCGGCGACTTCGCCGCCTACGCCTCGGTCAAGGGCGCCAGTAAAATCTATGCCTTCGAGCCGACCGCCGAGACCTTCGAGTACCTCCTGAAGACCGCCGCGATGAACCCCAACATCCACCCGGTGATGGCCGGGCTTGGCGACGTCAAGACCGAGTCCCGCTTCTTCGCGGGCAAGAACAACCCGGCCTCGTCGACCAACTCGGCTCTGGCCGGGCGGGTGAACGGCGGCGAGGAGCGGACGGTCAGCATCACGACCATCGACGACTTCGTCCGCGAGAACGGCCTGACCCGCGTGGACTTCATCAAGGCAGACATCGAGGGCTACGAACGGAACATGCTGATTGGAGCAAGAGAAACGTTGCGGCGGTTCGCGCCGAAGCTAGCCCTGTGCACCTACCACCTGCTGGACGACCCGGAGGTGCTGGAGGGTATAATAAAGGAAAGCAACCCCGCCTACCGCGTGGTGCAGAAGGCCATGAAGCTCTTCGCGAGTGTAGCCCCGCCATGAAGGAGATGTGTACAGTGCAAGATCGGTATGTCTACCCCGCCCTCTTTGCCTATGAGGGCGGCAGGGCGGAGATCGGCGTCGTTTTTCCAGACCTGCCAGGGTGCACCTCGCAGGGTGTCGATGAGCAGGACGCGCTGCGGATGGGGCGCGAGGCGCTGTCGCTGCACCTTTGGGCTATGGAACGCGACGGGGACGAAATCCCCGCACCCACGCCCATCGATAAGCTGGACGTTAGCTACTATGAAGACCCAAACGTCCGTCTAGTGGTCGTGTTAGTGGACGTGTGGATGGCGCTCTTCCGCGAGGAAGTGAATAACAAACGCGTGGTGCAGAAGGCGAAGAATCTCTTCGCCAGCGTCAGGGCATGAAAAGCGAAAGGGGGGAATATATATACTCCCCCCCTTTTACGACCCCGTGGGGTCTACGACCTCTTGAGGGCTGCGGCTCTTTACTCGGCGGACGTTACAGGAACCTTCTTATAATCCAACGGCTTGGTGTTCTCCGCTACCTCGACCGTAAGCACCCCGTGCTTGAATGACGCCTTGGCGGAGTCGGGGTTGACCTCCACAGGGAAGGGCATGACGCGCTCGACCTTGCCGTAGAAGCGCTCGGAGCGGAAATAGCCTCCGTCCTCCTTCTTGTCCTCGCCCTTCTTCTCGGCCGAGAGGGAGATGCGGTCGTGGTAGATGTGAATGTTCACGTCGTCCGGCGCCACGCCGGGGAGCTCGGCCTCGACGAAGACCTTGCCTTCCTTGCGGTACAGGTCGACGCGCGGAACCAGAAGGCCGCCCTCGTCGTGATCGCCTGCCCCCAGCATCTGGCGCCATATGTCGTGCTTGGCCATCGACGCCAGCATCGAGGGCAGCAGCGGCGACGGGTCACCCTCAAAAACGGACGGAAGATACCTCATCCTAACCATAATAAAAGCACCTCCAAAAAAGAGTAATGCAGAAATGCTGAACAGGGTATATTGTACACGAAGCGGCCTGCGGCGTTCATCGGGAGTTTATACTACGGCGCGGTAAGCTGAAATACGGAGGTCGATCAATATGAAGAACTTGATGAGCGTTATGACGCGCGGGGCGTCCCTGCTTCTGCTCGACGGGGGCATGGGGACGATGCTGGCGGAGCGCGGCTGGGCGCCGCCGGAGCTGCCGGAGGAGCTCAACCTCAGCAGGCCCGACGTGGTGCGCGGCATACACAGGGCCTACATCGAGGCCGGAGCGGACATCATAGAGACCAACACCTTCGGCGGCAGCCCCGTGAAGCTCGCGCACCGAGGCCTCGCCGACCGCGCTGTCGAGATATGCGCGGCAGGAGCCAGGTTAGCAAGGCAGGCCGCTGGGCCGGATAAGCTCGTGGCGGGGTGCGCAGGGCCACTCGGCGAGCTTCTTGATCCGTTCGGGAAGCTCTCGTTCGACGGGGCGGTGGACGCGTTCCGCCCGCAGTTCCAGGGGCTCATTGAGGGCGGAGCGGACTTCATCCTCATAGAGACCGCCATAGACATACGCGAGGTCAAGGCGGCTGTGGCGGCGCTGAAGGAGGTCGACGACGCGTTCCCGTTCGTGGTCAGCTTCACGTTTGAGCACAAGGGCAGGACTGTGACCGGCACTCCGCCGGAGGTCGCGGCTCGCTGGGCTCGGATCGTCGGGGCATGCGCCGTGGGGGCTAACTGCGGCATGGGGCCGGGCGCCTACGTCGATACGGTCGCGGTTCTGCACGAGCACTCAGGCCTGCCGGTGTTCATATACGCGAACGCCGGACTCCCAGGCGACGGCGAGGGCGAGCAGTGGGGGCCGGAGCGCTACGCCGAGGCCGGGGCTGCGCTGGTCGAGGCCGGGGCCACGGTCGTCGGCGGGTGCTGTCGCACCACTCCGGAGCACATAGCCGAGTTGAAAAGACGCATAGGGGACATGCCGGTGCTTCCGAGGCGCGACGTGTCTTCTGACCCCGCCCCGTTTGCCGGGCGCGGGAGGCTCGTCATGGAGCGCGGGCTCGTCCTCGTGGGCGAGGGGGTGAACGCGTCGCGCCCCGCCGTCAGGCCGCACATCGAGGCGGGCGACTGGGGCGAGATAAGGGAGATAGCGAGGGCTCAGACCGAGGCAGGGGCCAGCGTGCTGGACGTAAACGTCGGCCTCCCTCAGGTCGACCAGGCCGAGACCATGAAGCGGGCCGTTGCGGTGGTCGAGAGCGCGTCCGACCTCCCGCTCTCAATAGACAGCGACATGCCGAGCGTGATGGAGGCCGGGCTCAAGGCCTGCGCTGGCATTCCCCTCCTGAACTCCGTCACGGCCAAGGCCGGGGAGGTCGAGCGCGGCATAGCGCTAGCAAAGAAGTACGGGGCCATACTGGCCGTCCTGCCGATGGACGAGGACGGCATACCGGACGGGGCGGAGGCGCGATGCGCCATAGCGCGCCGCGCCGCCGAGACAGCCGACCGCCTCGGATACCCCAGAGCACTGCTTTTTATCGACGGCCTGTGCATGGCCGTGGGTGCTGACATCAATGCCCCGTCCGTAGGGCTCGAAGTCCTGCGCCTGATAAAATCCCTCGGCTGCCGGACTATGCTCGGGTTAAGCAACATCTCCCACGGCATGCCGGCGAGGGGGGTAATAAACCGGACGTGGCTCGCCATGGCGATGTCGGCCGGGCTGGACGCGGCGATAGCAAACCCGCTGGGGCCCGGCATAGCCGAGACCATCGCGGCAGGCAACCTGCTCATGGGGCACGACGAGAACGCCAAGGCGTTTCTGGCCTCAGCGGCCTCGTTTTCCTCTTCCCCAGGCGTTGCGGCTGATGAAAAGGAGAAGGCCGATGAACAACCAGCCGACGCCTGGGAGGCGCTTAAGCGCGCAATAGTCCGCTGCGACCCGGACAAGGCCGGAGCGATAGGGCGCTCGCTCGACGAGGCCGGAGTAGAGCCGAGGGAGGTCATAGACAGAGGGGTCGTCCCGGCCCTCGCGGAGGTCGGGAGGCTCTATGATTCGGGGAAATTCTTCCTACCCCAGCTTCTCTCCGCAGCCGAGGCAGCGCAGAGGGTGTGCGACGCCGAGCTGTCCCGCATATCCGCGTCGGGGGCAGGCTCGGAAAAGAGCGCCGACAAGGGGACTGTGCTGCTCGCCACGGTCGAGGGAGACCTTCACGACCTCGGAAAGAACATCGTCGCGACGATGCTCCGGAGCTACGGCTACAGGGTGGTCGACCTCGGGAAGAACGTGCGCTGCTCGGAGATAGAGCGCGCGGCAAAGGAGAGCGGCGCCGGCGTAATCGGCCTGTCCGCCCTGATGACCGGCACGATGGAGTGCATGAAGGAGGACGTCTTCCTGCTCAAGAAGAGCCTGCCCGGCGTCTTCGTCATAGTGGGCGGGGCGTCGGTCAGCGACGGCTACTGCGAGAGGATCGGGGCCGACGGCTGGGCATCCGACGCAGTCGGGGCGGTGACGCTGGTGTCCCGTCTGCTTGGGTAGCAAAAGGGGGCCGTAATAGGCCCCCTGATTTCACTATTTCCTACTCGAATGTCCCCTTGTGAAGCACGGTTCCGGCGCGCATCATGACCTTTCCCTTGGCCACGACGTGGAATAGCGTGTTCTCCTGATCTATTGCCAGAATATCCGCGTCCGCGCCTTTCTCGACTCTGCCCTTGCCCTTGAGCGAGAGGTGGTCGGCGACGTTGGACGTGGCGAAGCTCAGCACGGTCTCGCGGTCGAAGGCCGGGTCGTCCCATAGGGACAGGAGCGTCTCCAGCACGGTCTTTATTGATCCCACTGCCATTCCGGTCATCTTGCCGTGCTCGTCGAAGACCGGCATGCTGCCGTTGCCGTCGGAGCTGAGCGTGATCCTGTCGGGCGGGGCGCCTTGGTCTAGCAGGGTCAGTATGGCGTCGCGCGTCGACACGCCGAAGATGGGCACGCTCTGAGTCTCGGCGGTTATGTCTACTCCGCCGCCGCGCTTGGCGAAGGCAGCCGAGTCTTGCAGAAGGGGCTTGCACCTCGTGATGTGGGTCGGGGCGAACTGGGCTATGGGGACGTCCGTGCCCTCTATGGCGGCGAGCAGGGGGGCTAGGGACGTTTTTTCAGACCCCATGTGGACGCACACTATGCCGCTCTTGCCGGCCAGAATTCCCCCGACCCTGGCGTCCGATACGGCGCGGCGAAGCTCCTCCACCGACGGGTGAGAGCTCCGGTGGTCGGAGAGGGAGAGCTTGAGCCCTATAACCTTGTCGATGAGGCATATGTCGCTCTTCACGTCGCCGGTCAACGTTGCGGACGGCACCCCGTAGCTGCCGGTGAGCATCCAGGTCGTTATGCCCTCGTCGTCCAAGGCGCGGGCCTTCATCAGGAGCTCGCGCAGGGACCGGCATGTCCCGTCCGTGCCAAGCAGCCCCACGGCGGATGTCACGCCAGCGCGTATGAAGGCGGACAGCTGCATCGGCGGCGTGCGGAACCTCGGCCCTCCCTCGCCACCAGCTCCGTTGAAGTGAACGTGCCGGTCGATTATGCCGGGGGTGAGGCGGCAGCCCTTGGCGTCGAGCACCTCAAGGTCGGAGTCGACGGCGCGCAGCGCTTCAACCAGCGACGCGGTATGGGCGCTGGGCAAAAGCACGCTGATTATCTTCCCCTCGGAGATCAGCAAATCCCTGACCCCCAAATGCTTTGGCGAGTAGACGTCGCCGTTTTGGATCAGCAGCATTGGACTACTCTCCCACCTTTGCCTGAGATGGGTCGGACTTCCATATCGCTATGCCGGTGAAGCCGTAGATCCATGCCGTCACGAAGCCGAGCCAGCAGAGGAACGCCCAGGGCGCGTAGCTCATGACCGGCACGTCGAGCAGCGTGGACATGTAAATGCCTGCCGCCGACCATGGGATAAGCGGGACGACGACTGTTCCGGAGTCCTCCAGGGTGCGCGAGAGGACGCGGCGGGATATGTCCATCTCGTCGAAGAGGTCGCCGTACATCGTGCCTGGGACTATCTCGCTGAGGTAGGAGTTGCCCGTGCCGAGGCCGGTCATTATGCCGGTGAGGGACGTGGACATGACGAGCCTGCCGCGGCTGGCCCCGATGAACCTGTCGCGCAGCGCGTCGCATATCACGCGGAACGTCCCCGTGCACTCAAGCTGTCCCGCGAAGAGGTACGCGAAGAAGACCACGACCGTGGAGCCGGTCATGGACGACAGGCCGCCCCTGCTGAGCAGCTTGTCCAGAGTCTCGAGGCCAGTGGCGATCTTCGGGCCGGAGGCCATGGCCTTGAAGATGGCGCTCATGTCGGAGCCCTGCATGAGGGCCATAGGGATGGAGATGACTATCGCGATCCAGAGCACCGGCAGAGTCGGCCAACGCATGTAGGCCAGAACCAGGATGACCACCGGAGGCAGCAGGATGATCGGGTTGAGCGTGAAGGACTTGTCTATGCTGTCCAGGATGAGGCCGACCTGCGACATGTCGATCTGCGCGGCGGTCTGTCCCTTTCCGACCCATGCGTAAATCCCTAGGCTGATGATGAAGGCCGGAACCGTCGTCCAGAGCATGGAGCGTATGTGGTCGACGACCTCGACCCTGGCCACTGCCGCCGCGAGTATCGTGGTGTCGGAGACCGGGCTCAGCTTGTCGCCGAAGTACGCCCCCGCGACCACCGCGCCTGCCGCCGCGGGCAGGGAGACCCCGAGCCCCTGCGCGATCCCTATGAACGCCACGCCGAACGTCGCAGCCGTGCCCCACGACGTCCCGGTGAACGTCGAGGACAGGGCGCATATCACGAACGCGGCGGCCAGGAACGTCGACGGGTCAAGCAGCTTCAGGCCAAGGTGGATGAGGTAGGGTATGGTGCCGGACAGCATCCAGACCGCGATCAGAGGCCCCACCGTCAGCAGGATCAGTATCGCGCCCATCGCGCGGGCGACCATCGGAATTACGCCCCTGTCAAAGAGGTCGTCCCACTTGTACCTGTACTTCACGGTGTAGACGAGCGTCGTGAACATGCCGCTGAACATCAGCAGCAGCGCGACGTCGAAGCCGAATATGAGGCGGCCTATGACGATGATCGCGAGGATGGTGCCGAAGATCGTCACGGCGCCCTTCAGGCCAACCCTTGACTCCCCGTGTTCCTTCGTGCTGGTTGAATCCAAAGAAATCAACTCCCGCTAAAAAAATTTCGCGGCGTCGACGCAGAGCAGCCGCCGCTCACCTGGCCCTAGTATAATGGAAGCTCGCGCTTCGGCAACGTCGCCACCGCCGAAACTCGCCGACAACTTGGACGAAATATTTCGTCGTGTGCTAGAATACGGATTTGTTGAGGGTAAGCAGGCAGGCCGCCCTTATTTCGGGCGGAGGGAGCAGATTGTTTTATTATTCGATAGCCGGGAGAGGGAAGCATGAGCAAGGCGGTTTACCCTGGGTCGTTTGATCCGTTCACGAACGGGCACCTCGACGTTACGCGGCGCGGGGCCGCGATATTCGACGAGCTCGTCGTGGCAGTTCTGTTCAACCGCGAGAAGCAGCATGCCGCGTTCAGCGTGTCGGAGCGCGTCGAGATGATCGAGGAGGCTGTGGCCGACATAGGTAACGTCCGAGTCGCGACGTTCGACGGCCTCATGGTCGACTTCTTGAAGCAGGAGGGCGCCGACATCGCCATACGGGGCATGAGGGCCATATCCGACTTCGAGTACGAGTTCCAGCTGGCGCAGATGAACAAGCAGCTCTTCCCGCGCGCCGAGACCCTCTTCATTGTGACCGACGCCAAGTACGCCTACCTGTCCAGCAGGGGCGTGAAGGAGGTCTTCCAGTGCGGCGGCTCCGTCGAGGAGTTCGTGCCGCCTTGCGTGCTTCGCATGATGATAGCCAAAAGAAACAGAAGCTGAGGTGTCTTGTTTGGAGGACCTTTACCAAATATTGGGCGTCGATAGGGGTGCTTCCCAGGACGACATAAAGAGGGCATACCGCGCGCTGGTGCGCCGGTACCACCCCGACACGCACCGAAACGACAAGGACGCAGAGGAGAAGTTCAAGAAGGTCAACGCGGCCTACTCCGTGCTGGGCGACGCGGCCAAACGCGCGCGCTACGACCAGTACGGCACGGACTCAGGGAGCGCCACGTTCGACGGCGACCTCTCCGACCTGTTCGGGGGGTTCGGGGGGTTCGGCGGCTTCGGCGGCTTCGGGGACATCCTCTTCGGCTCCGCGCGGCGCGCTAACCCATCGGCCCCCAAGCGCGGGGCCAACATCGAGGCGCGGGTCTCCCTCACGCTCGTCGAGGCTGCAAAGGGGCTCAACCGCTTGGTCGAGGTCTCGCGGTGGAGCACGTGCAAGACATGCGGCGGGACTGGCGCCAAGCCAGGCACGTCACCCAAGGTCTGCCCCCAGTGCGGGGGGAGCGGGCAGGTGAGGGTCGCTCAGCGCACAGTGTTCGGCCAGTTCCTCTCGGTCAGCCCATGCCCCAGCTGCGGAGGCAAGGGCAAGGTCATCGAGGAAAAGTGCGCCAGCTGCAAGGGAAGCGGCCGCGTTCTGGAGACCCACAAGATAGAGGTCAAGATACCGGCGGGGGTCGACCGGGGGACGCGGCTCCAGCTCCACGGCGAGGGCGAGGCCGGCTTGAACGGAGGCCCAGCCGGCGACCTGATCATCACGATCGACGTCGGGCATATGAAGGGCTTTGAGCGGGAGGGGGCAGACCTCCACACCAGCCTGGTTCTGACGTACCCTCAGGCCGTCTTGGGCGCAACGATCGAGGTTCCCACGCTAATAGACGGGAACGAGATGCTGGAGGTGCCTCAGGGCACGGTTCACGGGGCCATGCTCAGGGTCAAGGGCAAAGGAATGCCGAGGCTGCGCGGAAGCTGGGCGCTGAGTGAACGCGGCGACCTCGTGGTTCACGTGACCGTCGACATTCCCAAAAAGCTCACAGAGAAACAGAGGGCGCTTGTGGTCGAGCTCGCAGGGGAGATGCAGTCCCCGGTCGCAGCCGGCGAGGAGGGCTTCTTCGACAAAGTGAGGAAGCTGTTCTGAGTTAAAAGGAAACGGAGGACGCATCGTGGCAGGAGGGCCGGGGCACAGAACTGGGACGGGGCCAGCGGGGCCAGCAAAAAAAACCTGGTGGAGGGAAACAGTGGAGACGGTGGTTTGGGCGCTCGTCCTAGCCCTCGTTATACGGACGTTCGTCGTTCAGGCGTTTTGGATACCCAGCGGGTCAATGGTGCCGACGCTTCAGGTCGGCGACAGAGTGCTCGTGGCCAAGTTCTGGACGTGGTTCGCGCGGCCCCAGCGCGGCGACATATACGTGTTCCGCTACCCTGAGGACAGGTCGCGCGACTTCATCAAGCGGATAATAGCCGTTCCGGGCGACACGGTCGACATCAGGGAGGGAGTGGTGTACATAAACGGCACCCCCCTGCCGGAGCCCTACGTGGTCAACCGAGACCACTTCAACATGCGCCCGAACAGGTTCTACCCCACAGTGCCCTTCACCGTGCCGGACGGGAAGTACTTCGCCCTCGGAGACAACCGGCCTAACTCGCAGGACGGGCGCTTTTGGGGCTACGTTCCGGCGGAGGACATACACGGGCCAGCGTTCTTCCGCTACTGGCCTCTGACTCGCATCGGGATTCCGCGTTGAGCAGAACCGTCTGGTTCCCAGGCCACATGGCCAAGGGGAGGCGAGAGCTGAGCGAGCTGGCCGCGCGCCTCGACCTGTTCATCGAGACGCGCGACGCACGAGCTCCCGCGTCCACGTCTTCGCCCGACGCCGCGGCCCTCGCCAAGCTCAAGCCCGTGGTCGCGGTGTTGGCAAAGAAAGACCTCGCCGACCCTGAGAAGACCAAGATATGGCTCAAGGGACGGACTCGCTACGCCTTCGACCTGCGGCGCGACGGCCTGGGCCCGCTCAAAAAGGAGATGCTCAGGCTGAAGCCAGCCCACAGAGAGCTCCGAGTGGGGGTCGTCGGCATACCGAACGTGGGGAAGTCCATGCTTCTGAACAGCCTCGTGGGCGGCGCGGCGGCCAAGGTCGGCGGCGTGCCAGGCGTCACGCGCGGCGTCGGCTGGTACAGGGGGAACGGATTTTTGGTCGTGGACTCGCCTGGAATACTTGACCCGAGGTCGGCGCCGGGCGTACACCTGGCTCTCTCATGGCTCGGCTGCGCGAGGGCGGAGGTGGTGGGCGGGTACGAGGCGGCGGCTCTGGGCTTGATCTCGTTCCTGCGGCGCAGGGGGCTTTGGCTCGCCGTGGCCGGAGTTTGGGGCGCGGCTGAGACGGACGAGCCGGACGAGGCGGTTCTCGACGGCATCGGGCGAAGGCTGGGCTGCCTCTCAAGCGGAGGCGCCGTGAACTCCGGCCTTGCCGCGCGCCGCTTGGTGGAGTCCTTCGCCTCGGGCAGGCTGGGGCGCGTCACGCTTGAGCTTCCAGGCGAATCTATTTTTGACTGACGGAGTAGCAGTCGGAACTGACGAGGCTGGCCGAGGGCCTCTCGCCGGGCCCGTCGTGGCCGCAGCGGTGATACTTACGCCCCAGCAGGAGCGGGCTCTGCTGGATATGGGGCTCAGGGACTCCAAGAAGATGTCCCCGTCAGGCAGGGAGGCGGTCTTCGCCGCGATGCAGGACATGGGCGTGGCGTGGCGCGCAAGGTCGGCCAGCGTGGAGGAGATAGAGGCATTCAATATACTCAGGGCATCGCTGCTCGCTATGGGCAGGAGCGTGTCAGCCCTCCTAGCGTCCGCATATGCCGACTTCGTGGTCGTCGACGGGCTGTTTGGGGTGCCCGGCGTCTCGCTGCCGCAGTTCCCCGTCGTGTCGGCGGACTCGCGCTTTCCCGCCGTGTCGGCTGCGTCGGTCGCAGCCAAGGTGCTGCGCGACAGGGTTATGGCCGAGCTGGATCGGTTTTACCCCGTGTACGGCTTCGCGAGGCACAAGGGATACCCCACGCGGGAGCACAGGGAGGCAGTGAGAACTTGGGGCATGTCGCCCATGCATAGGGTGAAGTTCTGCCGCAAGCTGCTGGAGGTGTGTAATGGCGGAAATAACTAATCTAGGCGCCCAGCTTGACCAGAGCAGGATCGGAAGCGAGGCGCAGCGCACCGTCGAGGGAGGAGCGGCGGCGCGCGCGTCTGCTGTTCCGCAGCTGCGCTCCGGCACTGTTGTGGAGGGACAGGTACTGTCGCGCAACGCGGACGGGAGCTACGACGTTAGGCTGAACCTGCCCGGCGGGGCAAGGACGCTTTTGGCACGCGCCACGATCGACCTCATAGTCGGCGAGAACTTCCGCGCCGTGTGGGACTCCTCGGGGCAGGACGTTCCGCTGCTGAGGCTCTCCCAAAGCGAGCTGTCGCTCTTGACGAAGATGCCGCTGGCCGACCGCGAGATGGCGACCGCCATGCTGGCGCGCGGGATGCCGCTTTCCGGCGAGATAATGAAGGCCGTCAAGGACGCGTGGCGGCGCATGGGCAAAGACCCGGAGCAGCTCGGGCCGCTTCTTGAGCTCTGGGCGCGGGACCTGCCGCTGACGGAGGGGAACGCGAAGCTCCTGATCTGGTACTCCGCCCTGTCCAGCGAGTCGGCAAACGCGATATGGGCGCGGGTGAAGCGGGAGCTCAAGCGGCGAACCGCGGGGGGCGAGAACCCCGTGGACGTGCTGCGCAACCTGAAGGAGGGGGACGACGACACGGGGCGCTTTCTTCGCGGGCACTCGATGCTGCTGAAGGCGCCGCGTGACGACGTGAACGCCGTCCTTCTGGAGGCCCCGACGTGGCCGGCGCGGGACGACATGAGGAACATGACAGCGCGGGTCTTCCTCGGACGGGTGAAGGAAGAGGGAGACAGGCGCTACTGGCAGATGGGCTTCGCGGTGGAGGGAGTCAAGCTGGGCTTGGTGGGAGGCGAGGCCGAGAGCGACGGGAGGTCGTACAACTTGAACCTCTACGCCGAGCGCCCCGACACGTGCGAGTTTTTGCAGCGCAAGCGCGGCGCCATACGCGACGAGCTTGAGGGAGTTCCGCTGGCGCTGCAGTTCATCGGCGTGTCGAGGATCATAGTCGGCGGACTGAGGCGCGGCCTTCTGTCGGAGCGCGGGCTTGACATAACGGTGTGATAAAGATGGGGGACAAGGCCGCCAGGGACAAGGCCGCCGCTCTGAGCTACGACAAGAACAAGAACTCCGCCCCGGTGGTCACCGCGAAGGGCGAGGGCTTGGTGGCGCGCAAAATCGTGGAGGTGGCCGAGGCAGCCAACGTCCCGATAGTCGAGGACGCGGCTCTGGTCTCAGCGCTGCTGTCGCTGGAGCTTGGCCAGGAGATACCGGTGGAGCTCTACGAGGCCGTCGCCCGCGTGCTCTCTTGGATATACCGCATGGAGAAGGAAGAGCCGTGAGCCGCGCACAAGACCTCGGCAAACGCGCTGAGGACATGGCAGCGGAGTACCTGCGCGGGCTTGGCTGGCCTATCCTGTCGCGAAATTTTACTTGCCCCTGCGCGGGGGGAGAGCTCGACATAATCGCGATTGACAAGGACGAAAACGAGCTCGTGGCGGTCGAAGTGCGGTGCCGAACCCTTGGGGAGGTTCAGTCCCCAGCGGACTCGATAGGGCCGAAGAAGCTGAAATCGCTGATTCAGGCCGGCAGCGTGTACGTTGAGCAGGTGAACTGGCAAGGCCCATGGCGGATAGACCTCATAGGCATCACCGCATCGCACGGCTATAATTGGCCGATAGAGCACGTGCGCGGCATAACGGACTCATAACCGTGGGATCGCTTATCGGCAAGCTGTCAATTCTAGCGGACGCGGCGAAATACGACGTTTCGTGCTCTTCGAGCGGGTCGAAGCGCGCGAATACGCCATTGGGTCTCGGTAGCGCGTACAGCGCCGGAATTTGCCACACATGGACGGACGACGGACGCTGTGTGTCACTGCTGAAGCTGCTCTTGAGCAACGACTGCGCCTATGACTGCGCCTACTGCGTCAATCGGCGGAGCAACGACCGCCCTCGCGCCACCTTCACACCAGAGGAAGTGGCAGACCTCACTATAAACTTCTACCGGCGCAACTACATCGAGGGATTATTTTTGAGCTCCGCCGTGATTCACGGGCCGGACGAGACGATGCTGCGAATGGTACGAACCGCCGCGATACTCCGCAGGGAGCGCCGCTTCAACGGCTATATACACGCGAAGGCGATCCCAGGCTGCTCGTCCGAGCTGGTCGAGGCAATGGGCAGGCTGGTGGACAGGATGAGCGTTAACGTCGAGCTCCCGACGGAGCAAAGCCTGACGCTGCTGGCGCCGCAGAAGTCGAAGCAGGCGGTGTTTCGCCCGATGAACTTCATAAGCGGACGCATTAGTGAGGCTAGGGACGATCAGAAGCGCCATCTGCCAGCGGTAAGGCGTAAAAGTGCGCAGATGTTCGTCCCCGCAGGACAGACGACGCAGCTGATAATCGGCGCGACGCCTGACAGCGACCGTGCAATAATCCGGCTGTCCGAGGCGCTTTATGGGCGTTTCGGGCTGAAGCGCGTCTACTACTCGGCCTACATGCCGGTGAACGAGGGCAGCAGCCTCCCTGTTCTGCCGCCGCCGCTTCTGAGGGAGCACAGGCTTTATCAGGCTGACTGGCTGCTGAGGTTCTACGGCTTTTCGGCTCCCGAGATATTCGACGGCTCCGAAGCGCTGGACGAAGCGCTAGACCCGAAGACAGCGTGGGCGCTGCGCAATTTCAGCTTCTTCCCTGTGGACGTGAACCGCGCGGATTACGAGCGCATCCTGAGGATTCCCGGCGTCGGGGTGAAGTCGGCCAAGAGGATTGTATCCGCGCGCCGCGCCCGCCGCCTGAGGCACGAGGACTTGAAGGCGCTGGGCGTAGTGATGAAACGCGCCCGCCACTTCCTGACGTGCGACGGCCGAGCTGAGGACATGATAAGCGACGCCGGCCTGCTGAGGCTGATGCTGACGGACGTCAGCCGGCAGCTTACGCTGCCGTTTTGAAGCAGACGCGTGCGTGAATTGGCAGCGTATCGGAGCCTTCGGTGGAAACCGCGGCGAGGGGGGAGATCGAAAACACCGGGACGTGGGTCATCACCGCGCCGGTCGGGACTGACCTCTCCAACGTCGTGCTGGAGGCGCCGCTGGTTGACGGGATCAATGTGGCCAGCCTCGACGTCGTGGAGGCGGCTCTGGGGAGGACGTACTCCAACCTTACGTTCGTGCCGACGGTCAGCGTGAGCGGTGCCCTAGTTCCGCTGGGCACGCCTGTGCTGTCCATCGCGGGCAAGGCATCGAACCTGAGCGACCTGCAGTGCTTGAGCATCTCCCGCGCCGTTTTGTTTGCTGTCCTATCGCTAAAGATTCGCCAATGACTCGACCTCTTCGCGCGGCAGTGTCGTGCACTCGACCACGCTGTCGACGGAGAAGCCCTTGCGCAGCATGTTGCGGGCGACCTCAGTGCGTCCCTTGGCATACCCCTCAGCACTGCCCTCGACGCGACCCTGGGCTATGCCCTGCGCCATGCCCTGGGCTATGCCCTGGGCCATACCCTGAGCCATACCCTCGGCCGTGTACACCCTCTGGAACACAGACTCGTACATCTCACTCTCACCTCTATCCATAGACTCCATCAGCGAAGCCAT
>JAISUL010000011.1 GCA_031272145.1 Synergistaceae bacterium | reverse complement strand
TCCCCGACGCCCGTGTTGTCGTCAAGCGGCACGCCCATAAGCGCCGCCGCCGCCTCGAGCGCCCGCGGGTCTGGCTTGACGGGCCCGTCGTCGCGCGTAAGCAGTATCGGCGGCAGCGGCAGCCCGCAGCTCTTCGCGGCACGCTCCACGGCGTCGCGGCAGTTGCGCGAGACAATGCACCAAGGCCGCCCCGTAAGCCGAGCCCGCTCCACAAGCCGAGCGGCAAGAACCACCGCGCCCTCGACTGGAACCGCCCGCTCAGCCCCCTCTATCTCGAGGCGGCGTATCTCGTCCATAAGGGGCCCCGGATCGGGCAGCGCAAGCGCCGCCTCAAGCAGCGGCACCCGCTCGCCCCCGAAGTACTTGTCCCTGATGGGCTGGAAGTCAAGCCTTGTGTCGGCAAAGACCCCGTCCCAGTCGAAAATAAAGTTGTTATGCTTTGTAAACATCGTCGCGTTTGCCAATCTTGACGGCCAAAATCGTAAGCTCCGCATCAACGATGTCGCACAGGCCTGCTGCGACGTGCGCATCCATTTTGGAAAGGTCTTCCTGCGCTTCCTCGGAGAGCTTAAAGTGCAAGGTTCCTCCTAACCTCCTCGAGCGAGAAGGTTTTCAACGTTCCGGCGCGCTTCTTGGACTCGTAGAGCAGCAAGGCGCTTTCCTCCTCTGGCGTTACCTCGCCATCGTCCGAAAAATCGGGAGCGGCAAACGAGCGCAGTTTCCCCTCGCCCTCGCCGCGTCCGCTCACCGATATGCGCCCGCCAACGCCGGGCAAAGTCGCAACTCCTGTCGCCATATCGTTAGCCTCCTTCTATGAATGGGGCTCAGCCCCCACGGGATTCCGTTCTGTATCTATGATAGCACCTCCGCTCGCCGGAAACAGCAGGTCAGGTGGTCGTTCACCATCCCCACTGCCTGCATGTGCGAGTAGGCTATCACGGGGCCGAAGAAAGTGAAACCCCTTCTTCTCATGTCGGCGCTGATCCTCTCCGAGAGAGGCGTCTGGGCAGGGACGTCCGACGGGGCTGCCCACGCGTTCTTTATGGGCGTCCCGTCGACGAAGCCCCACATGTACGAGGCGAACGAGCCGAACTCCTCCGCGACGCCGAGGAAGGCGCGGGCGTTGGTGACGGCGCTCTCGATCTTCTTTCTGTTGCGGACTATGCCCCGCTCGGCTAGCAGGCGCGACACGTCGGCGGCGCCGAAGTGGGCGACCTTCTCCGGGTCGAAGCCGGCGAAGGCCGCCCGATAGTTTTCTCTGCGCCTCAGGATGGACAGCCATGACAGGCCGGCCTGAGCTCCCTCAAGCAGGATGAACTCGAACAGCCGGCGGTCATCCCGCTGCGGCACCCCCCACTCCTCGTCGTGATAGCGGACGTAAAGCGGATCAGAACCGCACCAAGGGCACCGGGGCATAAGCAAGCTCTATGCGTGCGGCGCGTGATGCGAGTGTCCGCCGGATGCCTCAACCGCCGCCATGCCGTGCTTGACTCGGTAGTCGTTGATGGCGTTGTGTATCGCCTCCTCGGCCAGGACGGAGCAGTGCATCTTGATCGGCGGCAGCCCGTCGAGCGCCTCGGCCACGGCGACGTTCGTCATCGCCCACGCCTCCTCCACGGTCTTGCCCTTGATCATCTCCGTGGCCATGCTGGAGGACGCTATCGCCGACGCGCAGCCGAACGTCTTGAACTTCACGTCATCGATCACCGGAACGCCGTCCGCGTTCTTGCCGACCCTCAGGTATATCTTCATGATGTCGCCGCACTGGGGATTGCCGGCCTCGCCCACGCCGTCGGGGTTCTCGATCTCCCCCACGTTGCGCGGGTTGCTGAAGTGATCCATTACCTTCTCGCTGTAAGTCAGAGGCACGGCTAACTCCCTCCGTGTTCTTTGACGTACTGCTCCCAGACCGGGGACATCGAGCGGCGACGCGCCACTATGCCGGGCAGGACGGAGAGGACGTGGCCGATGTGCTCGTCGGTCGTGCCTCGCCCGAGGGTCATGCGGAGCGAGCCGTGGGCAAGCTCGTGGCTGAGCCCTATGGCCATCAGCACGTGGGACGGGTCGAGCGAGCCCGACGTGCAGGCGCTGCCAGTGGACGCCGAGATGCCGTTCGCGTCGAGGTCGAGCAGGAGCGTCTCACCCTCCACGCCGATGAAGCTGAAGTTCACGTTGTTGGGCAGGCGCTCCTCCCCGCGCGCTCCGTTGAGCTTGGCGTGGGGGATGGACTTCAGGATGCCGTCGATGAGCCGGTCGCGCAGGGCTGTGAGGCGCGGCTTCTCGGTTGGCAGGCGCTGCTTCATGCGCTCCGCCGCAAAGCCCATCCCGACGATGCCGGCGATGTTCTCGGTGCTGGCGCGGCGTCCCTTCTCCTGCCCCCCGCCGTGGACGAAGTTCTCGACCTTGACGCCCCTCCGCAGGTAGAACGCGCCGGTGCCCTTCGGCCCGTACATCTTGTGCGCCGACATGGACATCATATCGATCTTAAGTTCCTGCACGTCTATGGGAATCTGAGCCGCGGCCTGAACCGCGTCCGTGTGGAACAGAATGCCGCGCTCGCGGCAGAACTCGCCGATGGCCTTGATGGGTTCGATGGTGCCGATCTCGTTGTTGGCGAACATGATGGATACGATGACGGTCTCGTCCGTCGCGGCGGAGCGCAGGTCGTCGATGGAGACGCGTCCCTCGGAGTCCACCGGGAGGTACGTGACCTTCACCCCCTCGTGCTTCTCGAGGTAGTCAGCCGTGTGCAGGATGGCGTGGTGCTCGATGGCGGAGGTGATCACGTGGCATGCCCCGTGTTTCCCGGCCTCGCGCGCCTTGTCGACTGCGCCCTTGAGTGCCCAATTGTCTGCCTCTGTGCCGCTGCCCGTGAAGAATATCTCCTCAGGGTGCGCACCAAACGCGGCCGCGACCTGCTCCCTCGCCTTATCGATGGCGGCGCGGCTCTTGGCCGCGAGGGAGTACACCGAAGACGGGTTCCCAAAGACCTCCGTGAAGTACGGCGTCATCGCGGCTAGAACTTCGGGGTCAGTGGGCGTGGTCGCGGAATAGTCAAGATACACATTCATTCAAAGGAACCTCCTCAGAGGGCGGACCGCACAGGAAGGCACCGCCCCCTCCTTTCGCTATGTCCTCGAGCGTCGTGGTTTCGAGGATGCCGTCGAGAGACTCCTTCATGCGCCGCCAAAGGCTGTAAGTGGCGCACTGGGCGGCCTTGTGGCACCCAGTCTCAGTCTGGCACTCGCCGAGGT
Organism: Synergistaceae bacterium; assembly: GCA_031272145.1. GTDB lineage: Bacteria > Synergistota > Synergistia > Synergistales > Aminobacteriaceae > JAISUL01. The sequence continues at coordinate 7,710 of JAISUL010000011.1, read as the reverse complement.
TGATCCTCTCCTCCAGCGCCCTCATGACCTTCGCGACCGTTATCTCCGACGCGGGACACGCCAAAACGTAGCCCCCCTGAGCGCCTCGGACGCTTTCGATCAATTTCCCCCGCCGCAGCTTCGCGAATATCTGCTCGAGGTAGCTGGGCGGGATGTCCTGCCGCCGCGCAATGTCGCTGACGGCCACCGGCTTCACTTCCCCTCCGCTCTCCTTGTACCGCGTACAGAGGGCGGAGAGGGCGCGCAGCCCATATCTTGTGTTTGTCGAGAGTTTCATCGGCATCCCTCCTCACATCCGAAATTCTAACATACTATATAAAAAATATCAACTTTGGTATCATAAAAAATACCTAGGTAGATTGTACCATTTCGTGAGAATCCAAGGCAAGAGAAAAATTAGGCCCAATAAAATTTATTTTACTATTGACACGATCCCGAAACTAAAATATAATTCCCTTCGCGTCGGGGGTCAAGCCCCCGAGGGGTCTAAGAGGGGCTAACCCCAGACCCCGACTACTTTGGGGAGGATTAAGACAGTATGAAGAGATTTTCTGTAGGCGTGTTTCTGTTTTCGGTTCTGCTGGCGGCCGCGTCATGTGCGTTCGCGGCGGAGCCCATCCGCATCGGCTACCTCGCCACTCTGACCGGCGAGGGCGCGACCTGGGGGCAGCACGAGCGCGACGCGGCGCTCATGGCGGTCAAGGAGATCAACGAGAAGGGCGGCATCCTCGGCCGTCCGGTGGAGCTCTTCTGCTACGACATAAAGGGCAAGCCTGAGGACGCCGTGAACGCCATACGAAGGCTGATCTACGACGACAAGGTCGTGGCCATAGGCGGCAGCAACTACAGCGGCATCCAGCTGGCCATCGCGCCCATCGCGGACAAGGAGAAGGTGCCGGTCGTGTCTAGCTCCGCGACGAACCCCGCCGTCACGGTCGACCCGGAGACGGGAAAGGTGCGCCCCTACATGTTCCGCATAACCTACACCGACCCCTACCAGGGGATGGTCATAGCCGACTACCTCATCAAGAAGTGCGGGGCCAAGAAGCTGGCCATCATCGGCGACATCGGGGACGCCTACTCCGAGGGCCTGACCGAGTTCGTCAAGAAGCGCGCCGACGAGCTCGGAGTCGAGAACAAGTTCTGGGCGTTCAGGGGCGGCGACGTGGACTTCCGCGCCCAGATCACCGAGGCCAAGGCGTGGGGTGCTGACGCGGTCGCCCTGACCATGCTCTACAAGGAGATGGGCCTGGTGATCAAGCAGGCCGCGGAGCTCGGCTGGAAGCCCTTCTTCATGGGCGGCGACGGCTACAGCCCCAACATCTTCGAGATAGCCGGCGACGCGATGAACGGCACGTTCTGGCTCTACCCGCTCTCCGCCGACGACCCGAAGCTGGCCGGCCTCATCGCGAAGTTCGAGAAGGAGTACGGCAGGCGTCCGACGGAGGTCCTGAACATGACCTTCGGGTATGACATCCTCCAGATGATCTTCCACGCCATCGAGACCGCCGGCAAGGCCGAGGGCCCGGCCGTGCGCGACGCGATCGAGAACACGAAGGACCTTCAGGTCACGCACTTCAAGTGGACCGTGGACAAGGAGACCCACAACCCGCTGAACAAGCCCGGCGCGATCCTGGAGGCCAAGGACGGGACGGTCGTCTTCATCGAAACCTGGGCGCCCCAGTCCACCTTCTAGAGTTATAATTCACGGGGCAGGGGAGACCCAGTGGGGGCCCCCCTGCCCTTGAATTTTTTTGTGGGGGGCGCGCGTTGTGGAAAACAAGACGGTTGCGCGGAACAGGAAGGCGCGGCACGACTACTTCATACTCGACACCCTCGAGTGCGGGATAGTCCTGACCGGCACGGAGATCAAGAGCGTGAGGGCCGGCAACCTGAACCTGAAGGACTCCTACGCCTCCATCGAGAGGAAGGAGGGGGCAGCAGCCCTCGAACTCTGGCTGACCGGCATGCACATCTCGCCCTACGACAAGGGGAGCTACTACAACCACGAGCCGGAGCGCGACCGCAAGCTCCTGGCCACGCGTCAGGAAATCGTGCGCCTAAACGGAAAAGTACGCGAGAAGGGCTTGACTTTGATCCCCCTCTCGGTGTATATAAAGGAAGGCAAGCGAGCCAAGGTCGAGCTGGCTCTGGCCAGAGGCAAGGCCGAGCACGACAAGCGGGACGCGATAGCCGAGCGGGACGCCAAGCGCGATATGGACAGGGCCGTGCGCACCAGAGGGCGTTACGAGTAGTAAAAGAAGCTTCATATTATATAGCTTTGCCCGCGGGGTATGAGGCTGCGCGGGGGCGACAGGTTTCGACGGCGTGCCGGAGGATCCGGGGGAGCAGGCCGAGTTATGTCCGTAATTCTCGTTAAACATTCGGGCAAGACGATAAACGTCGAAGATCAGTACGCACTGGCGGCTTAGGCCGGCCACGCTGACGGATGGGTTCCTCCGCCGACCCGCCTGAGGCGTCAAATTTGGTGGATGCTCCGCTTGTGGTTTGGCTCCGCGCAAGTGGAAAAGACCAGGGGTCTTGGAACGCGGAAGGCTGTTTCCGGCCAACCCGCGGACGACAATTGAACGGAGACTAAGCCTGTAGCGCCAACGCGATTGGCCCACGACGGACGGGGGTTCGATTCCCCCCGCCTCCACCATTTATCAGTTCGCCGCGTTTCTAGTTTTTCCATAATTTCCCTCGAAGGTCTGTGGATAGGCGGTTCGATATTCAAAATTTTCCGAGCTAGCTCTGAATTTTCTATGTCCATCCACGATCTTCCTCAGCGATGGCGGCGAAGGCCATGACCTTCGCCAGCGTCGCCGAGGAATGGCTCAAACAGCAGGCCAACACATGGAGCGCTTCTCACCGTAAAGACATTCAGCATAAGCTGGCGGCCGATAACCGGCGACTCGCGCTACATCTTCCCAACGCTTCAGTCCAAAGCAAAGCCCATGAGCGAGAACTCCGTCCGCGCCGCCTACAACCGAGCGGGGCGGGGCGTTGCCCCGAAGGGTCGGGAGTGGAGCATGGCGTCGGTCAGATTTTCCGGTGGGGGCGTACGTCGTCGTTCAGAGCGTACGACAGGGGACATACGCGTCCATTACCCGCGCCAACGTGACTGGCATGTATTTCCACGCGTTCCGCTCAAAATAGTCCGAGATGAGGTCGTCGGAGATTGCGCCGTTCCGATCATGCAGTTCGTTGATCACGTAGCTCCACGGCGCCCCATCCATGTGCGACCATTTCGACGGCACCGATACCGAGTACGCTCCGAACACCTTGACAGTATCGCCGACCAGCGAGAGCACGACCTCCAGGGCGGCGAGCTTTGAGCAAAGCACGGCAGCAGATACACGCGCTCTCCGGCACGCCTCAGCTTCGGTATGTCGAAGGACAGCATGGCTGCTTCGCTATCCTCGCTAAATGGGGGGAATGGATTTACATTGCCTCTCATAACCCCAGCGCTGAGCGACGACACAGCCTGAAAACTCAATGCCGGGTGCCTCGTGCATCCGTGAACCGAGCGGCTCACGCCACAGCCTTGGGCCTCACGTCCGAAACGACCCCGGCGAAAGATATTATAGCGAGGCGAGTGTCGTTGTGCGCTCCATTGCTGTCGCCCCCGCGCTCATAGCCTAAGGCCGCCGACGACGTCATAGCGCAAGGTCGTGCCATAAACGAGCGGAGGTTTAGGAGGCTGACTCGTGGGCGCAGATGGGCAGCACAAGGAAAGACGAGTGCTGACACACGAGGATGGGGAAGGCTTGACTTCAGACTCGGATATGTCATATACTTCAACCGTGCACGTCCGTGCGAGACTACTCGACGCCTCCTTTCTGTCCCCATGTGTGGGTCTGCCTCTCCGTTCAGTCCCAACATGCGCTCGCACGGGACGTGCCCCCATCTGCAAGCTACAGGCAGAACTTTTCTACCTCTCCTTCACGATTCGGAATACGCGTTTCCCACCCCCGTGCCCCCGCGTGTGCGGGGACACAAACGTCATTCCTTCGTCCGGTAGGGCGAGCCCGTGGTCTTCGGCATTCTGCCGAGCTGTGGCGCTTGCGTGCTGACCGATGGGCAGCTGCCGAACGAAACCAGCGACCTGGTGCAGGCCGTGCGTGATGCCGGTCGGGACAACGGGGCGAGCTCCTCCGCCTGTGTCCATGTCCTCGTTGCGGACGACCCTCACGCGAGGAATGTAGGTGATGGCGACCTCGCCCTGCTTCTTGCGGGGCTTGCGTCCAGCCGACACGAAGCCAGTGGGCACCCGCCCGTCGCGAATCTTCTTCTGCGCGGGAGCCACATATATACGTATGGCCTCAAGGATGACGGCGAAGATCGGCGCGACCTTCAAAGCGCTGATCTTCTCAAAAAAAAGGCACATTCTCATATACCTCGCTGCACATATCGTCGATCTGGAACATGCGCTCGTATTTCATGCTTCCATCGGGGGTCGTGATGCTGACGATGGCCGCGATGTACTTGTCTGGCAGGGGGAGCAGCTTGATTTCCCTCAGGCCGTGTTCATCATGCCAGAGCACGTCTGATATGCCATCGAACAGAGGATAAGCCGTGTTCTCGATTATCGCCTCATGAATCTGACTACACGTCTGCTCTATGGTCGGCATAGCGGTGCAAAAACACTCGTTCATGGCGGCATAGGATTGCGTGAGTATCTCGGCGAGTCCTCTAGTGATGTGGGCTGCCAGTTTAAGTTTAGGGGGCAGGACGAGCCGTTCCCGTCCCGCCATTTTTGCCACAGCGCAGGCGTAGTGAAGTGCGGGGATGGTTAAGGCGTCCGTGGCGAACATCTCACCTGGGTTGACGCCGCCGACAATGGCCTGCTGTGCCTTCATCGACCGTGCCACGATGGAGGCGATGGCCTCGATGCGTGAAACAGCCGTGATGTCGTAAACTTCCGAAGCAAACACCGTCGGTACGGTGGCCCCGTACTTGCCCACCTCCAACAATCTCACGTCGGGTGTAAGGTGTACGGCAAACTCCGAGCCGCCGAACGCGCTGAACGCACATGTTCCGTCGTCGCCGGTCAAGACCAAGATTCCGTAATAGGCGGCGGCCAGCAGGAAGAAGCTGATAGTAATGCCGTTCATGTCGTTCGCGGATTCGAGCCTGATGAGCGCTTCGCCCAAGTCGTGAATGACGAGGCAGCACTCCGTGATGTACTTTGTGCGGGCATTGTCATCAAGTCCCAAGATAAGTTCCTCCGCTTTATGGCTGCGTCCCGTCGCGAGCAGAGTAGCGACGCGGGAGGTCAACACCCCAGGCGTATCAGTGTCCTTCGGGTTCCAAGTCTGAACGAAGGGATTAGCGCGTCCCTTCTCGCTTCGGAACAGGGTGAGCAGCCAGTTCTTCTCACGGGGCACGTCGACGGCGGGGAATCCATTCGCGATCTCTCGTGCCAGTGTGCGGCACGTTCGCGGAGCGGTCTCCTCCGTTTCGATCGGTGTGGCCATTGCCCAGACATCGTCTGGCGACATAGCGCGCATCTGTGCCATGAAGCGAGCGTGAAGCGCAGTGAAGTCTGGCGTGATGGTGGCGTCCGAGAGGCACTTAACCAGTTTTTTCGAGAGTGGGCGTGGCACTTCGAAAGTGCTCCTGCTGCACATGATGCCGTTGGCGGAGTCGATGAGGACGCAGTCCCAAGTTTTGCTATTCCACCAGTTCATGACGTAGTTGCCGTATGTGTCAGTTGGGTAGTCGACGGGGCTATGAAAGGCAACGTAAATCCATTCGTCCCATTTCGCGAGGACGGCAAGGCAGCCATGCTGTTTCTCGACGTACCGAAGCTGGGGCGGCGTGGTGGAGATCGTCTGGATCTGTTGGGGAGTAGGGGAGGCAGTATAGAGGAGTAGAAGGAGCTGCATTTCCAAGGACTGCACCAGCAACGCCCCCTCGCGTACCGAAGAAGGCCAAATCGGTGCCGGGGCCACTTGTCTATGCCACGAATCATAGGACACTGGACGGAAGGCTGCCCTGCCCATTTCGACCGACTGGTGACCGTTGTCGGGCAAGAACTGCGGGGCGACAACATCAGGTGGGCACATGAGCATGACCAACGAGTCCTATGGCGACGCTGGAGCGTCGTCTGAACGGGTTGTACGGACGTCCGATAACGCGAGCGAGCGCGTACTCTAGGCCATCCAGTCCGTCCAATTTTGCATTGCGCCTCTGCATCGCCGTCGGGGACGCCGTGCATCTGACCTTGTGGCGGCGATCCGGGCGTCCGGTCACGTGTCGGCATCGCGGGCGCGGCTCATCGCGCGCACGGAGATAGCGCGCGCCACGACGGAGATGACGCGGCAGCGCGCCGAGGCCATCGGAAGCGAGGGCTACATCTGGCACAGCTCGCACGACGGGCGCGTGCGCGAGTCGCACCTCGATATGGACGGCAGCTTCGTGCGCTGGGATTCACCCCCAACGCTCGACGGGCTCACAGGCCACTGCGGGCAGCTTCCCAACTGCCGGTGCTGGCCAGAGCCGCTGCTAGAGAAGGCGCGCGTCAAGGACAACAGCGGCGCGGTATTCACATCCTCAAAGAAGCATTAAGCATACGGCCATGACGCTGCCGGTCGCTCCGGCGGTGACAAGCGGGCAATCGACTCCCCCGCATCGTGGCCGTTTTTTGTTCGAGTCGAAATCCCACAAAGGAGTCAATAAATATGGAAATGCAGTATGAGTTTCACCCGGCGTGCCTGATGTTGCCGGCAATGGCCGACGGCGAGTACAAGCCACGATGGACGAGGCCGCGCTGTCCGCGCTAGAGATTCCCGCCGCCGAAAACTGCCACATGTGGCTATGGACAACGCATAAGTTCCTGCCTATGGCGCTTCGGCTGCTGGACGGTTGGGGGTTCAAGTACGTCTGCGCGTTCGTGTGGCATAAGCCCTGGGGCTTCCAGCCGATAGGGCTGCCGCAGTATAACTGCGAGTTCGCGCTTTACGCCCATAAGGGCAGTCCACAGTTCGTCGATCTGAAGGCCTTCCCCGTGTGCTTCGAGGCACCTCGCGGCAAGCACAGCGAGAAGCCGGAGGAGTTTTACGACACAGTGCGGCGCGTGACGGCAGGGCGGAGGCTGGACATGTTCAGCAGGCGCCGGATCGAGGGATTCGACACGTGGGGGAAGGAAGCTGCTAATGACGGGCTGGACGAAGGACAAGCAGTGGTCTGATAGGTTCTTGCCTGAGATAAAGTCCATCCTAGGTCGCGCCCTCATCTCTGAAGCGCCGCCCGAGGAGGACGCAACCCACGGCACGGATTTAATTGTCTTGACGCTGCACCCCTACAGGATCGCCTGCCGAGTCCGCAAGCACCATTATCTCGCGCCCTATGGCAACGAGTTCACTATACGCTCAGGAAGGCCGAGTGGGGCGAAGACGGAGCTCACAAAGATCATAGAGGGCTGGGGCGACTACTTCTTCTATGGCTTCGCGAATGCCGAGGAGACGACGCTGGCGCAGTGGTTCTTAGGCGACCTGAAGGCGTTCAGAATCTGGCACAGCCGTCAGTTACTCACCGGCGCAGGGAAGCTACCCGGCAAGCTGCAATTCAACTTCGACGGCTCATCTTCAAGAACCTAACCGGCGAGGATTTCATCCGCCTCGCCGGACTGGGCGACGAGGAAGTCTGGCGGACGTCGAAGGACAAGTCCAACCCAGACGGCACCGGGCGGCGCTTCAAAATCGA
>JAISUL010000101.1 GCA_031272145.1 Synergistaceae bacterium | reverse complement strand
TGACAGGTTTAAGGGACACGCACATCTCACACAGAGTGGCGTCTACTTCCTGTTCGGCACGGTCGAAAGCAGCGGCGAAGATGTCGGCGAAGAGGCCGCCGTCTATATCGGGCAGGCTGGAACCCACAAGAGCGGTGAGGGAATCCTATACCGCCTGATGGAGCACCGCAGCAACCCCGAAAAGGACTACTGGACGGAGGCAGTGATCTTCATCACGTCCGACAATTCCTTCGGCCCCACGGAGATAAGCTGGCTCGAGAACCAATTCTGCAACATTGCCAAGAAGGCTGACCGTTATGTCGTGAAAAACGATAATGACCCGTCTCCTGGGCATGTCACCGAAGAGAAAAAGTGCGAGCTCGAGGGATTCGTGGACAATGCGAAAATCGTGATGGGCACGCTCGGCCACAAGGTATTAGAGCCGTTGCGTGGGTCAACATCTGCTTTGTCGACTGCGGATGAATCAGTATCCGAGGCTGGCCAAATATTCTCGATCAAGAGGAGCAATGCAGATGCCAAGGGGATGCTGACCAGTGAAGGCTTTGTGGTACTCGCCGGGAGCGTCATTCGCAAAGAGCTTGTGAAAAGCGTACCGGACTCGGTAAAGACTTCCCGCAAGAAAAATAAAAAGAATATCGACGAGAGTTGCACGGTCGTGAAAGACATCTTTTTCAGCTCACCGTCCGGCGCATCGTCTTTCGTGCTCGGTGCACCCACAAACGGTAATACGGAGTGGAAGACCGCTGAGGGGAAGTCTCTGAAAGAGGTTGAAAGCGGCAAGAGCTAGAGCCCACGAAGAAGATCCAGAGGAGCGATACGCGCACGGCTCCCCATGCCCTGACGCACCCTCGGAGCGTCGGCGGATGATGCAGAACTGGGCAAACCGATCCGCCAGAGGCATATTTCCATTTGTTTTTTTACCGTCAGACGATCCCAGAAAATAGCGAATTTTAGGGCGCTCTCGCGTTTCGGGTTGTTCCATTTTGTGCTATAGTGCGTCGCGCGAAGCGGTGTAGAGACGGGATGAGTACAAGGCGAAGCTGGCCGTGGGCGTCGATCCTCGGTTCCGCTGAGATGCTCTCCCTTGAAGGCCATAGAGTCACGTTCGGGCGGCCATGCTCTTCTCGGCATACGTATTCCAGAGGCAGGGCGAGGTACGGCACGCCGAGTGTCTGAGCGATAACGCTATTCGCGCCGCCTACAGTCACGCGCAATACCTGCCGGAGCGTAGGGCGATGATGGCGTTCTGGGCTGACTGCCTTGACGCGCTGCGAGACGGGAAGCCGGTTCCGGCGAGGGGGTGATGATGACGAGCGAGATTTATGATGATGACGTCGCCGATGACTGGGCCGTGTACATCGGCTGGGGCGGGGGTACCAAAACTGACTTTGTCAGTTTTACCGTTGGGGACGAGGTTGGAATAGACGTGATGAGCGTCGAGGACGCCGTCGCGTATTATCGTTGGTTTTAAGGAGCTACATCTAAATAGTAGAGTCAGCAGGGGGCGAAGTCGGCTTCCTGCTGTTTTTATGCCCTTCGAGGCGGAAACAGGCCCGCGATAAACACGGCTGCGTGGACGAAAGTCATGGTCTTCTCCGCCTCGGCTTGGGCTGCCGCTTGTTCGGCGCGTTTCCGCTCCATCGGGCTGACCCAGGACGCGACCCAGCATCGGAGAGCGAGAGCCTTCTTCCGTGCGTCGTCCATGGTGATCTCCGGGGAGCTACCCAGCGAACGCGGTGGGCTGAAAAATTGGTGGAGCTAAGGGGACTCGAACCCCTGACCTCTTGAATGCCATTCAAGCGCTCTCCCAGCTGAGCTATAGCCCCGACACTTCGGCATTCGCACCGCTAGGCGGCGAGACGGAAAGAACGGCGCGAAGTTTCTTTATTCTACACAAAGCGGCGAGATTTGTCAAGCTCTTTGGGGGCATTCCTTCTTGACAAACCGGCCGGAAGGTGTTAGAGTATAAGGCACGCGGTAGTAGCTCAGCTGGATAGAGCGAAGGTCTACGGAACCTTAGGTCGTGGGTTCGAATCCTGCCTACCGCGCCACCTCCCCCCACTCTCCCACACTGTCTTCCGCTGGATGCGCGTCGGCAAAGCCCACACCCTCTCCCTCGGCGAGTACCCCGTCCTGACCATGACCGCCGCCCGCGAGCGGCACGACAAGCAGGTCTCCACCGCCGTCCAGCACGAGGCGCGGCCTTGCGCCTGCCCTCCTCGTGGTCTGGCGCGTCCGGCACCGCCGCGGTTTGCTCAATGACTCCACACGCCGCACCGCATTAAAACAAAGAGCGCGAAGGGCGATCATGCCCTCCGCGCTCTTTTTCACTCCTCACGCGCCTGCACGGCGCGAGCCACCTTACTTCCGGCGCCGCCTCGCAAACAGCAGACCCGGCGCAAGGGCAAGGGCAAACATCGCGAACGGACCAGTCGCGTCGCAGGACCCGGACTGCCCAGCGGTGCCTGGATCGGTTGGGTTGGCGGTGCCTGGATCGGTTGGGTTGGATGTGTCAGGCTTATCCGAATCCGACTGATCCGCCAGCGCGTCATTCTCCGCAACCGGCAGGGTAGTGCCGGTCAGCGACAGCGCTATGGGCTTCGAGAACTCCTGGACGTACTCCGTGTCGTCGCCATCCAGCTGGTACGAAAGCTTTTCCAGGTACACTTTGTCCATGGCGTCCGCATTCTCGGCCTTGAACGTTATCTCAAGATACGTGTCGGCGTCAGATGCCGACTCCGAACTGGACGCTGCCGCCGCGGGCAAGCGCGACGCCGACGACGAGAAAGCCAAGCCGTCTCTGAGCGTCGTCCTCTGGCCATTGCTGACCAGCACGTACTTGAAGTCGGCCAGCAGGTCAAGACCTGTGAAGGACGCCTGCAGGGTCGTTATCTTCTCAGGCAGCTCCAACGGTATCCTCAAAAGCACCGCCACGCGGCCGTTCGCCTGCGGTGCGTACTCTAGTGCATAGGAAGACGGCTGCGTCGGATCGCTAGGCGGGTCAGGCACAAGCGGACGCACCACCGGCTGGTCGCCATGTTCAATAGCCGCCACGGTCACCACGTTCGACCAAGCCGAATCGCTCCTGCCGCTCTCGTTGGTCGCGGCGACCGCGAAGACATAGTCTCCTGCCGGCAGGTTGGAGACAGTGATCGGACTTGCGACTCCGACAACCCCAGGTTTAGGGTCGCCGCGCACGCCGTTGCTGTACGGGTAGGGCGTGACGGTGTAGAACAAGACCTCACTGCCGCCCGTGCCGAGCGGCGGGGTGAACTCAATCACCACGCTCCCATCTGCCGATGCCGTCGCTGTCACGTCCATAGAGGCGTTGGGGACGGTCGCGACGGTGAGGGTGAAGTCCTTCGAGACCGAGCCGCCGGCGTTCTCGGCGTTAACCGTGAAGCTGAACGCCCCTGCGGTGGTCGGCGTGCCGGAGATAACCCCATTTTCCGAGAGCGTCAGGCCAGGCGGCAGCGTGCCCTTAAGCAGCGCGACCGTCGGCGTTGGACTGCCCGTTATGTCGAGCGACACGAAGTACTGCCTGCCCAGCGTGGCGAGCGGGAGCTCGCCTGTGCCGCCTATCACGGGCTTCACAGGCACCACAGCGGCAACGGGCGTGACCACGTTCGACAGAGCCGAAAACGCGCCTTCTTTTTTGCTCTCGTTTTCCGCCCTAACCTTGAACCGGTAGGACGTGCCGTTCGTCAAAGAGCGGACGGTGATGGGCGAACTGGTGCCCTCGCCCACCCTAGCGTCATCGGACGTGTACACGCTATAGCCAGTTATCGGTGAGCCGCCGGTGAACTCCGGAGCGGTGAAGGAAACGGTAGCCGTCCCGTCGCCAGGCACGGCGGTGCCGATCGTCGGAGCACCCGGAGTGGTGGCCTCAACGATGATCGTGAGGCCCTGATGAGCACTACCAGCGGTGTTCGTAGCGGTAACCGTGAAGTTGAACGTCCCCGCCGCGGTCGGCGTGCCAGAGATGACTCCGCCCTCCGAGAGAGCCAGACCTGGCGGGATGGTGCCGCTCCGTGTCCAGCTAATCGACTCAGGGTAACCGGGCTCCACCGTCAGGTGGGTATCGGGGTACTCCTTCCCGACCGTGCCATCCGGCATATTGACGGGAAGTATCGACGACGGCGCCTCGTACACCTCGAGGGTTAAATTCGACGTGACGCTGGGGGCCTCGCCGAGCGAAGCCGTCACCGAGAAGCTGAACACCCCGGAATCCTTCGGCGTGCCGGAGAGCGTCCCGTCCGCGAAGGCCAAGCCGTCCGGCAGAGAGCCGGTTAGGCTCCACGACGTCGGCGCCGGGTAGCTGTCGGCTGAGAAGGTCACGGAGTAGTCGGAGCCTTTCGTGGCGTGTTCGAGCTCTCCAACGGCTGGCGTTATCACAGTGGGCGCCTTCCGCACTTCTAGGGTGAACGTCTTATCGGCCTGGCCTACCGTGTTCTCCGCCTTGATCGTGATCTCGAACAGGCCGGGCTCTGACGGAGTGCCGGAGATTTTTCCGTCCCCCGATGTGAAGACCAAGCCCGCCGGAAGGGTACCGCTGGTTAGGCTCAGGGTCGGCGCTGGATTGCCGATCGCCTCGATAACTGCCTCGTAGTTCTCTCCAACCCAAGCCTGAGCGAGGGCGCTATTCGTTACGAAGTCCGGCGAGGAGAGCGGGGGGAGTATGGTGAGTGTGAAGTCGCGCTCGTCGGGGTAGGAGTTTATTTCGTTGTTCACCGAGAGGGTGAAGGAGAATGTGCCCTCCGTAGTGGGATCACCAGAGATTACCCAGAACTCCTCCGCCTGCTCAAGGGCAAGGCCGCCCGGAAGGGAAGTGGCCTCGGACACCCTCTCCCATGTCATCGTCCCGTTGCCGCCGGCGGTCAGAGGCGCGGAGTACGGTACTCTCACCGTGCCGTCGGGAAGGTCGGGCTCGGTCAGAATCAGGGGCGCAGCGATCACCTCGCCGTCGACTCCCGCGTCTCCGCTGAAGATGTTAGCGTAGACACCGTCGACGAGGCTGTACTGGTACTCGTTGTGCAGACTACCGTCGCTGATGATTATCCCGCCGTATGGAGGATTATAGATGTATATCTGTCCGTCGAGACGGCGATTCGTGATTCTCCCAGTCTCGTAGGTGTGAATCGTGCCATAGTCGTCGATCCTGCCGCGGTTATCGATCTGCCCCCCAGGGTTGACCTCGATCTGGCTATCGGCGGCGTTGGCAATAGTCCCATAGTTGTTTATCGTCCCGCCGGCGTTGACGTTGACGTCGTTGTTGTTGACCAGCGAGCACCCCTCGCCGATCGTCAGGTCATTCGACACCGTGAGGGTGTAGCCGGCCGGCACGGTCAGATCGTACGAGGAGATCGTTACGCCCGTCCCGTAGACGTAGCCGGACGTGCCGGTGAACAGAACGCCCTTGGTGAGCGTTTTAATCCCGCCAACGCTTTTAGCGTACAGGACGGCATTGCCGTTCAGGGTGAACGCGTCGGTATTAACGCCTTGGCCGTATGTACCGGTACCATCGGCGCTGATGACGCCGCTCGTGATAGTGACGGTACCAGGGCCGCCGATGCCGGCAGCACTATTGCCATAGGCGTACAACGAACCCGCACCTCTGATGTGCAGTTCCGTTTCCGTACCTGCACCTAGTTGGCCGGATTGCAGCCAAATCCCATCGTACACCATCTGGCCCGAGGGGCCGCCGCCCTTTAGCCTGTTGTCCCCTAACAAAGTCAGATATGATTTCTTCCCCAGATTAAGCCGAAAGACTGGGATCGACTGACCGGTTAGGTCTATGTTGACGCCGTCTAGGGTGACGTCAGCGCTGCCGCTGGTCGGGTCCACAACGATGTACGCGGCGGTGGTGGCGCCGGAGATGGTCACCGGGGTCGCGCTCTTGATGGTCAGGACGCCCGGGCTGCCGGCGGTGTAGGAGTAGTGAGCGGACGAGAGCTCCGCTGCGCTCGATATGGTGAGGCCACAGGGCAGCTGCTCCACGCTGCTCGCCTCGGCTGTTGGGGTGGGCAAGATGGCGCACAGCGTTAGGGCTAAGACGAGCAGAAGCGGCGCGACGGCAGGACTGCCGTCTCGGAGTCGGGGAACGAGTCGGCCGACGCACGGGGGCGTCGGGTGGTGCTTCATGGTACGCAACATATTTTGTACCTCCTGGCCTCAAGTGAGATAGAAAGCTGCCAAAAATTTATTGGATGCACTATAGCACGCGCTCGCGTTTTTGGCAAGGGGGTAGGGCAGCTTAATTTCGATCGAAGCGGTGGCGATTGTCCGTGGTACACTGAGGCCACTCTGACCCTGAGGAGGGGAACGATATGGTCGTCATGTGGATGGTCTTCGGCTCGAGGATTGGCGCCGTAGGCCGCGAGGTCGACTCGTTGAGCGGCGAGGCCGGCCATGTGAGCTGCGCGCTCGCAAGGCCGAGCGAGGTGTCGCGTTGAAAAGGCGGGGGTATGCCATGCTGGAGACGGCCGTCGCCCTGGCGATCTTCGCGGCGTGCGCTCCGATTGTGATCGAGGCGTTCGCCTCGATGGTGCTGACGGAGTTTCAGACGCGCGAGAAGGTGCGGGCCGCCTCCTACGCCGAGTGGTGGCTCAACAGGGCGTCCGTGGAGGCACTCGACTCTATGCCTAGGTTCATGCCCAGCGCCTCGTTCGACTGGCACGTCGAGAACGGCGAGAACGGGCTGGTCCGCGTAACCCTAACCGCGTCCACCCGCGCCGGCAGCGTCACGCTCTGCCGCGCGCTTGCGCCCCAGCGACGATGATATAGATGTAGATGTATAATGTGGGCACTATGGAGGCAATGGAGGTACTGAAGCAGTTCGGGGTGCCGGTCATCCAGTTCGTCGCCACCGTGGGCGCTATGTGGGCGATCTTCAGCCCGAAGATCAACGCCATAGACCGCAAGGTCGACTCGTTAAGCAGCGATTTGGCGCTGGTGAAGAGTGACCTCGGCGGACAGATCGCGCTGGTGAGGAGCGACCTAGACCAGGTGAACCGCACGCTCTTCGGATTGAGCGGGACGCCGCGCTGAAAAGGCGGGGGGCGGAGGCGGGGGGCTGGGGGCTGGTAAAACCCCCGCCTTCCTTATACTGTGACCGTCAGTTCGCCGTTGTTCACCCCGACTTTGACCTCGGTGCCGTCGGGGATGTTATCCGACACAAGCCGGCGCGCCAGCTTCGTCTCCACGTTGCGCACGATGTAGCGCTTCAGCGGCCGGGCCCCGTACACCGGGTCGTAGTCGGCGTCCGCTATGAAGTCCACCGCGGCGGCGTCGAACGTCAGAGTTATCCTACGGTCGGCCAGACGATCGGAAAGTCCCTTCAGCAAGAGCCGCACTATGTCCCGAATCTCGTCCTTGCGCAGCGGCTTGAACAGCACCACGTCGTCCACGCGGTTCAGAAACTCGGGGCGGAACGACGAGCGCAGCGCGTCCATCACGCTCTTCCTTGCCTCCTCCGTGACCTCTCCGTCCGGCGTGATGCCCTCCAGAAGCGTGGCAGCGCCGATGTTGCTCGTCATGATCACCACGGTGTTCTTGAAGTCCACCACGTGACCCTGGCTGTCCGTTATCCTCCCGTCGTCCAGAACCTGCAGCAGGATGTTGAACACGTCAGGGTGTGCCTTCTCCACCTCGTCGAACAGGATGACCGAGTAGGGGCGGCGCCTGACGGCCTCGGTGAGCTGGCCTCCCTCCTCGTACCCCACGTAGCCCGGGGGCGAGCCGACCAGACGCGAGACGGAGTGCTTCTCCATGTACTCGGACATGTCAAGGCGTATCAGGTTCTCCTCGCTGTCGAAAAGCGCCTCGGCAAGCGCCTTGGCAAGCTCGGTCTTGCCCACGCCGGTCGGGCCCAAAAATATGAACGACCCTATCGGGCGGCGCGGGTCCTTTATGCCGCTGCGCGCGCGAAGCACTGCGTCGGCCACGAGGTCAACCGCCTCGTCCTGCCCAACCACGCGCCTGTGCAGTATCGAGTCCAGATTGAGCAGCTTCTCCCGCTCGCCCTCGACCAGCCTCGTCACCGGTATGCCAGTCCAGCGGCTTATGATGTCGGCGATCTCCTGCTCCGTGACCTCCTCACGAAGAAGCTTTCCCCCGGTGCTGCCTGCGCTTTTCGCCTCGTCCTCTTTAACCCGGAGCTCCTCCTCAAGCTTCTGGAGCCTGCCGTAGCGGAGCTCCGCCACCTTGTTCAGATCGTACTCCTGCTCGGCCTTGGCGATCTGCGCCTTCACGTCGTCTATCTCGACGCGCAGCCCTCTGATGCCGGAGATGGCCCCCTTCTCGGCCTCGTAGCGGGCCCGCAGGGCGTCGGCCTCGGTGCGCGCCTCCTGAAGCTCCCGGCGCAGCGCGTCAAGCCTCTCCTGCGACGAGGTGTCCCCCTCCTTGGTCAGGGCCTTTTCCTCTATTTCAAGCTGCATGACGCGGCGCGACGCGGCGTCCAGTTCCGTCGGCAGCGAGTCTATCTCGGTGCGGATCATCGCGCAGGCCTCGTCCACCAAGTCGATGGCCTTGTCGGGGAGGAAGCGGTCGGTGATGTAGCGGTTCGACAGAACGGCGGCGGCCACCAAGGCGTTGTCTCGTATCTTGACGCCGTGGTGCACCTCCAGCTTCTCGCGTATGCCGCGCAGGATCGAGATGGTGTCCTCCACGCTCGGCTGCTCGACCTGAACCGGCTGGAAGCGCCGCGCCAGGGCCGCGTCCTTCTCGATGTACTTGCGGTACTCGTTCACGGTGGTCGCGCCGATGCAGTGGAGCTCGCCGCGCGCGAGCATGGGCTTCAGCATGTTGCCGGCGTCCACCGCGCCCTCGGCGGCCCCGGCTCCCACTATCGTGTGGAGCTCGTCGATGAAAAGTATTATCCTTCCGTCGCTCTGTTTGACCTCGTTTAGCACGGCCTTCAGGCGCTCCGCGAACTCGCCGCGGAACTTCGCCCCCGCGACGAGCGCGCCCATGTCGAGCGCGAACACGGTGCGGTCCTTCAAGCCCTCCGGAACGTCGCCGCGGACGATCCTCTGGGCCAGGCCCTCGACGATCGCGGTCTTGCCCACGCCGGGGTCGCCTATCAGGACTGGGTTGTTCTTGGTCTTGCGGCTCAGGATGCGCACGACACGGCGTACCTCCTCGTCGCGGCCTATCACCGGGTCGAGCTTGTTGTCGCGCGCCATGCTGACGAGGTCGCGCCCGTACTTCTCGAGGGCCTCGTACGTCGCCTCCGGGTCGGCGCTCTGGACGCGCTGCGAGCCCCGCACCTCGGTCAGGGCCTTCAAGAAGCGCTCCGACGTCAGGCCGAGGCGGGAGAGAATTTTTCCGAGGTTCGTCCCCGTTCCCTCGTCCAGCATGGCCATGAACAGGTGCTCGACCGAGACGTACTCGTCCTTGAGCCCCTTGGCCTTCTCCTCGGCGCGGGCGAGCAGGGCGTTTAGGCGCTGCGTGACGTACACCCGTCCGGCCTCGACCCCGCCGCCGGAGACCTTTGGCCTGCGGGATAGCTCGTCCTCGACCAGGCGGGTCAGGGCAGGAAGCTCCACGTTCATGCGCTCCAGCATGCGCGGTACAAGGCCGTTTTCGTCGCGCAGGAGGGCTAGCAGCAGGTGCTCCACATCCACCTCCTGGTTTTTGTAAGAGACCGCGATGCTCTGCGCCTCGGACACGGCCTCTTGGCTCTTCCGAGTCAGTTTGTTGAAGTCCATTTGGTTCTCCTTTGTAAAGTTTGTGAGAAAACTGGCACGTCAAACACGTTCGCGAGCCGGATATTAAGAGCGGGGAACGTGCGGAAATCCAGCATGTCGCTTTCACGATAGACGGCACGAGTATTAAACGAAGGGGAGCCGTCTCCCCTCCTGTAGGCCGTCACGATTCTATTGTCTGGGTCGACCACGATGTACTCCTTCACGCCGCCGCGCTCGTAGACCAGCAGCTTGTCGTTTAAGTCGCGCGCGGAGGTCGACGGGGACAAAATCTCGAACACGACGTCGGGCGCGCCCAGGATGCCGTACGGCCTCAGCTTGGACATGTCGCAGAGTATCATTATGTCCGGCTCAAGCACGGTAGCAATATCGTCGGGGTTTTCCCCTCCAAGGGGGAACAGGTCGCCGACGGGGAACAGCACGTCGAACGGAGCAGAAAAGACCCTACAAGGAGCGCCGATAAAGTACGGCAGCAGCGCCGCCATGAGGTTGGAGTGCACGGACTGATGCGCGGCGCCGGGCGACGGGGACATGTCGAACGCCGAGCCGTCGATCAGCTCCCAGCGTCCGTCGCCCCACGTCTTGTAGTCCCCGTAGGTGTAGGATTCGCCGCCGTTCACTGCCGGAACTTCTGCCTTCACCACAGTATCACAGCCCCTTCCTCGGCGTAGGCGGCGTAGCGCACCACCATGCTTCCTAGCGGCAGACCCTTCGTCGCCAAAAAGTACTCCTCGTCCGCGGGGAATCCCTCTACCTCCGTAAGCTTCGCCGTGTTGCCCTGAACCATCAGGGTCAGCAGGCGGCCGTCGCGCAGGATCACGGCGGAGTTCGGGATCGCCACGCCCTGCTTCTCGCCGCTCATCACCACGCACGAAAACTCGCGGCTGTTCAGCATCGACGGCGGGAAGAACGGCAGAGTCACGTACACCTTTATCTTGCCCTCGCTGGGGTCGAACGCGCGCACCTCGGCACGCCGGACTTTGCCGTCATCCCGCGTCCTTATCTCGACGTAGCCGCCCTTGACGTCGCGCAAGAGCGACGCGGTGCTGTCTAGATAGGCTATGAGGCGCAGGTCCTGCGGCTGTGGCACCAGCTTGCCCAGCGGAGCGCCGACCGGCACGCGCAGGCTTGAGGAACCGGCACCGCCGCCGATGGGTGCGGAGTCGCGCACGGGGGGGCGATCGTGTTCAGCCCAGATTTTCGCGTAGACCCAGATGCCCTCCGCCCCGTCGAGCTTGGGCGTGAAGTACGCCTCATACGCGGCTCGCACAGGCACGCCGTCCAGCGCGGCTATCACGTCCCCCTTGGCCACGCGGCGCGGCGCCAGCGACGGGTACGTCAGGACGCCCTCACGCGGGGCCAGCACCACGGCCTCGTCCCATATCAGGGCGCCGTCCATCGGCATCTCCTCCACGTATCCCATCGCCGTGGCCTGAACCACCTCCGGGTGCACAGCCGTGTAGCGGGCGAGCCACAGAACGTAGCCCTGCCCCACCAACAGGGCAAGCAGCACCACCACCAAAATATAGACGGTCTTCTTCAAAACCGCCGCAACGTCGCTAACCGCTATTTTCCTCGCCCCCGTCGGGGGAACCCCATTTGAGGGAGCCCCCAGCAATGTGCGCGAAGGCGTCGTGGTTGTGGATGCTCTCCATGCTCTCGACCGTTACGTCGTACCACGCCACGCGCGCGTCGCGGCTCATGGCCAAGGCCACGTCACGCGCCACGTCCTCCACGAAGCGCGCCCTCTCGTAAGCGGCCTCGGTCACGCGCTTCTCGTCCTCGCGCTTCATAAGCGAGTATAACGGGGCGGAGGCGGCGTGCTCGGCGGCGTTAATAAGATCAGAAAGGTCCGGCGGATCGGTGTTGGGCGGCTGCACCCTTATGCGGACGACTGCCCTCTGATTGTGCGCCCCGAACTCGGATATGGCCTTTGAGCAGGGGCATAGGGTGTGGACGTGTGCGTCGACTCCGGCGATTAGGCCGAACGAGTCCCCAAATGACGTGCCCTTAAATACTGCGTCGTGCCGCGTGAGGCTCTCCTTCCCCGACACGGGCGCCCTCCTGCGGACGAAGTAGGGGAAGCGCACCTCGACCTCGGAGGAGGAGGAGGAGAGACGCACGCGCAGACTCTCGGTCATAGCCCTCACCGACGCGGGGGAGATGGAGGCGGCGTACTCCTCGATCGTCTCGATGAAGCGGCTCATGTGCACGCCCCTGCGCTCAGCCGGCAGCGCCACTGACATAGAAAAAGTTGCATCAGCGCTGCGCCCTGGGTTTGCTCTATCTCCGGCTATGAACACCGGGTAGCTCACGTTTCGCACCCCGACTCGGTCGATCGGGAGGCCGCGGTGGTCGGGCTCGTTCTGGACGTCAATCAACGCCTGTCCCCCCGACGCAGAATCGCGCAGCTTTCCGGCGTCTCCCACACCTCGACCCGCGACAGGCCGGGCAGCTCCGGCTCCACCTCGCGCCACGTCCATGCCGCGATGTTCTCGGCGGTGGGGGATGCGATTATTTCATTTATATATGCGTGGTCCAGCCGCGAGACGACGCGCCGCCTGACCACATCGGCAACGTCGCCGAAGTCCATCACCATGCCATCCGCGTCCGGCTCGCCCTCGACCTCGACCGCCAGCCTGTACCTGTGCCCGTGCAGCGCCTCGCACTTCCCGCGGTAGTGAACCAAGTTGTGCGCCGCGTCGAACGCGAACTCCTTACGAATCAGCATTGTCTTGGGGGTTCAGACCCCCTCACCTCCTCGGGGGGACTACCTCCCGCTGGGCTATTATACCCCGCCGCTATGCGGACGGGCTTCAGTCCGTGAAGTCTTCCGTGACGCCGTCATAGCTCACGGTGCTCGCGGTTCGCAACAGCATGACCTCGCCGTTCAGCAGACGCGAGACCTCCGTCACAAGCCCGGCGAACGGCGTTTCATCGGCAGCAGCCTCGGGCAGCGCTGGGTAGGCCTCGGGGGCGACTGCCTCCTCGGGAGCGGCTGCATCTTCGGGGGCGACTGCCTCCTCAGGGGCGACTGCCTCCTCAGGGGTGTCTGCCTCCTCAGGGGTGTCTGCTCCCTGGTATTTAAGGACAACATCGCTGCAAAACGGCGCCAGCAGCTTTCGCAAGAGGGCGTGGTTCCGGCTCTGCTTCAAGACCTCGTAGCAGTAGCGGTCGGCGGGAATCAGAGCAACGGTGCCGGTGTCGGAGAAGAGCGCCTCGGCGTCGTACAGGCCACAGTACAGGAGGAAGGAGCTGGATTTCAGAACGTCGAGCATCTTCCCCCACATATCCGAATCAGGAGCAGCGGGAGCCGAGGGGCGCTCTGCGCGCTGCGCCCGCTCCTCACGGGGAGCAGGCCCTACGCGCGGCACCCGCGCCCCGCTAGGCATCTGCTTTTCAAGGGGCGCTTGCGCCTCCTTGTACTGCGCCTCCTTGGCCTGTGACTCCTTGGCCTGGGTTAGGAGGCCGGCTATTACGTCGGCTCTCATGCCCATGCGGGCCTGGGGCAGCAGGTCTGCTATGAAGGACATCAGGCGCGACAGCTCTCCTGCGTCCCACAGGGGTGCTTCGGCCATCAGGTATGCTCGCTCCTCGTCGGAGGCGTCGAGGGCAGACACGGCGGATTCGCCCCAGCGGGCGGCAAGCCATAGGTCGCGCACAAGGGTAAAAAGCTCCTCCAGCAGGCGCACAGGCGAGACACCGCTGGACAGCATTTTGTTCAGCGCGATGAACGTCTCCTCGCTGCCCCCGTCCCGTTTGGCCTTGAGCCAGCGCTCCAGCGCCGGACGGCTTCCCTGGCCTAGGCATGCCTCTACGTCGGCTATGGTTATCTTTTCTGATTTAAGCTGGCTGACCTGCTCCAGCATGGAGAGGGCGTCGCGCAGGGCTCCGTCGGCCTGACGCGCAAGCTCCCACAGGGCGGCGCCGTCGTACTGGATGGACTCCGCGGCGCAGACCTCAGCCAGACGGTCGCGGATGCCAGCAGCGCTTATGCGGTGAAACGGTATGTGCTGGCACCGCGAGCGGATCGTGACGGGAACCTTGTGAGCCTCCGTCGTGGCTAGGATGAACACGACGTTCTCCGGCGGCTCCTCCAGGGTCTTGAGCAGGGCGTTGAACGCGGCTATGGACAGCATGTGCACCTCGTCCACGATGTAGATCTTGCAGCGGCAGACGAACGGCGCGAGGCCGACGTGGTTCTTGAGCTCGCGCACCTCGTCGACGCTGTTGTTCGACGCGCCGTCTATCTCGATGACGTCGAGGCTCTCCCCGGCGGCGATCGCAAGGCAGTTCTGGCACTCGCAGCATGGCTCGAACTGGTCGGCCCCCCGCGCCGTGCAGTTGATCGCCTTCGCCAGCAGGCGGGCGACCGTGGTCTTGCCGCAGCCCCTCGGCCCCGAAAACAGATACGCCTGCCCCACGCTGCCGCGCGCCACTGCCCGCGTCAAAACGCCCACGGCCGTGTCTTGCCCCGTAACCTCGGAGAACCGTCGCGGCCTGTACCGCCGATAGAGTGAAACACCCATCAATAAACCCCAATCCCGTGTTACGTTTTTCGTAAAATGTGCTACGATGCCCGGCACTGTTCTATTATATAGGATAGGACAGCAGGAGGAGATTTTTTTGAACAGGAGGAGATTTTTTTGAAGAAGTTGGTTCTTGGGTTGTTTCTGGCGTGGGTGTCCCTGGCAGGGGCACAGGCGCACGAGCTCATCATTAAGCCGTCATCGACGAGCGCGTCAGGGGACGTGCTGCCGATGGCTCTGTACTCCACTCACGTGTTCATCGCGAAGGAGGAGGTCGAGGACGCGTCGCGCATCAACGCCGGCGTCTTCGGCGTGGCGGACAACCTGCTGCTTGCACCGGGCGACGGCTTGCTCGCCTTCGACGCCCCCGTCTCCAAGGGCACGGCTATCATCACGGCGGTCAAGGACGGAGGAATCTGGAGCGTCACCAACGAGGGAGGCATGGCCGGCAGCCGCGGGGAGCTCGAGTCACGGGGACTGAAGGTGCTCCGCGCGTCGAAGAACGACAAGTACGCCAAAATGGTGGTCAACCCATCGGAGGGCGATTCTGGCTTCTCCGCGGTCGTGGGGCATGAACTTGAGATCGTCCCCATGGGGAATCCGGCCACGGCGAAGGTAGGCGATCTGTTCGAGGTGAAGCTCCTGCTCCGGGGGCAGCCCCTCTCCGCCCCGGTCTGGGCGACGAGGGACGGGTTCTCGGACATCCCGAACACGTACGCCTACTACACGGAGAGCGGCGCGGACGGCGTGGCGAAAATAAAGCTCACGGAGCCCGGCCTCTGGATGGTGCGGACGCTTAAAGAGGAGCAGGCGCCGAAGGATGGCGGCTACGACGTGCGCAGCCTCCGCGCAGTCCTGACGTTCGGGGTTAAATAAAATTGCGCAGGCTTGCCGCGCTCACGGTCTTCCTGCTCGGAGT
Organism: Synergistaceae bacterium; assembly: GCA_031272145.1. GTDB lineage: Bacteria > Synergistota > Synergistia > Synergistales > Aminobacteriaceae > JAISUL01. The sequence continues at coordinate 21,716 of JAISUL010000101.1, read as the reverse complement.
CACGCCGGCGTTTGCGCACGGGGTGGGGTACCGAATAGTAGACGGAGCTGTTGCTCTGTCGTTCTACTACTCCACGGGGGACGCGATGGCGTGGATGGAGGCCGAGGTGTTTTCCCCGAACGACGCCGAGTTCCCATTCCAGACGGGGCGGACTGACGCCGAGGGGTGCTTCGCGTTCGTTCCGAACACGCCCGGCCTGTGGCGCGTGGCCGTCAAGGACAATCAGGGCCACATGGCCGAGGCCGAGGTGGGCGTGGAGCAGGGCGGGGTGTACACTATGGAGAGTGTCGGCTCTCCGATGGGTGCGGCGCTTTACTTGCGCGCGGCGTTAGGCGTCAGCCTCATTTTCAACGCCGCGGCAGTTCTTCTTATCATAAGGAGGCGTAAGGCAAATTGCACGTAGCAGACGGCTTTCTTTCTACTCAGGCGGCGGCGGCGGGCTGGATGGCGGCGGCTATAGGGGTGGCGATCGGGGCGAAGACCAGCTTGGCATCCGAAAAGGCCATATCTCGCTCGGCCGTGCTAGGGTCGACGTTCTTCCTCGCCTCGCTGGTGCACATCAGGTTCGGCGGTGCCTCGGTTCACCTGTCCCTCGCGGCGCCGCTCGGCCTTGTTCTTGGGTGGGGTGCCTTCCCCGCGATCATGGCCGCGCTGTTATTACAGGCCGTCCTGTTCCAGTTCGGAGGGCTCTTATCGCTCGGCGTAAACACGACGGACATGGCATTTCCCGCCGTCGTTATGTACGCGCTGTGCTCGAGCAGGATAAAACAAGGGCGCCTCCCCATGCTTACCGCGCTCTTCGCCGGCTTCACCGCCCCGCTGATGTCGGCGGCTATGGCCGGGCTTTTCCTGTGGCTCTCCAATCCAAACATGGCCGGCACCGCGGCCCTGCTCGTCGCACTGCACCTGCCCGTCGCGGTGATCGAGAGCGTGGTTACGCTCTTTATGGTCAGCTACCTGAGGAGGCACTCGCCGGATGTTTTGGCGGGCGAGTAAGGCGAGTAAAAAGCAAGGGTAAAAAAATGTACGTCGATCGGTTAGACCCCTGTGTCCGCGTCGCCTGCGCTTTCTGCGCCGTCATCGCCATCTCGGCGTCGTCGTCGTGGATGGCCATGACTGTCTGCTGCGCTCTGGTGCTCCCGCTGGTGAACGCCCATCTGCTTCACGCGCTGCTGCACCTGAACCTGTGGACGCTGTTCGTGTGGCTGACGCTGCCGTTCACCGACGGGGGTGTTCACTCGGCCATCGTGATAACGGTCAAGCTGAACCTGGCGGCGATAGCGGTGCTCCGCCTGGTGGCTGGCTTGGGCGTTGTCCAGCTGAACCGCGTTCTGATGCGCGCCCGCGTGCCGGCGTCCTTCCGCGTTCTGCTGCTGCTGATGGCGCGGTGCGTGTTCACCGGGCTGGACAGGATAAGGACTATGACTCTTGCGATTCGCCTTCGCGCGCCAAGGCTGAGGGGCTTGCCTCTTTGCCGGACGTTCGGGTATATGCTCGCCACGACTCTGGTTCACAACGCCGACCGAGGCGAGCGCGTCGCCATGGCCATGAGGTGCCGCGGCGGGATGGACGGTTTTGGGGCCTAACGTGCTTTTGGAGCTGCGCGGCCTCCGCTACTCCTACCCTGGCTCCACAAGCCCCGCGCTGAACGGCGTGAGCCTGTCCGTGCTGGAGGGCGAGCGTTTGGCCATAGTGGGCGCAAACGGGTCAGGCAAGTCGACGCTGCTCATGCACATGGCCGGGTGCTTCAGCATAACGGACCCGGCGTCGATTCTGCTGTCGGGCGCCCCGGTGGAAAGGGGCTGCGAGGAGCGGCTGCGGCGGGCGGTGGGGCTGGTTTTCCAGGACCCTGACGACCAGCTGTTCATGCCGAGCGTGCTGGAGGACGTGGCTTTCACCCCCATAGCGCGCGGCATGGGGGCGCCAGAGGCAAGGGCGCTGGCCATGGAGGTCTTGGAGGCGCTGGGGATCGCGGCTATCGCCGATCGTCCGCCCCACAGGCTGTCCGGCGGTGAGAAGAGGCTGGCCGCCTTGGCCGGCGTTCTGGCGGCACGCTCAAGCATCCTGGCGCTGGACGAGCCCTCCGCCTCGCTAGACCCCCGATCCCGCCGCCTGCTCATAAACACCCTGAGCGGCCTGCCCCAAGCGATGGTGATAGCGACGCACGACCTCGACATGGCGTCCCGCCTGTGCTCCGACGTGATCCTGATGAACAAGGGCGCCATAGCGGCGAGAGGCAAGGGGATTTTGGGGGACGAGGAGGTCTTGAGGGCGAACGGGATGTAGGGAAATTTCACAGCGCCGCCGCGTTAGATAGCCTTGAAGTCCTTGCCACGACTAGATCTTGGTGATTGTACACAAGGTATATTATACGACTCCGTCCCGGCCACCCCATTTTGTTGACTCGGAGGATTGTATACCCAATCCGTCGAAAACGCAATCCCCCGGGCAGAGCTTCTCGCTCTTTTTTCTGGCCTGCCCAATCGGCGCGGGCCTGGACCCCTCCCCTACTCCTGAGGTGGGTAGGGGTAAAATCGATGACCGCGATTTTAGGGCTCCGGGAGGTGTCATACAAATCCCGTCACTTCGATTCTCTAAAGTTAGGGGTCTGGCCCTAGGAAATAGGGCGTGTCGCATAATATACCTTGTGAATCACTGCCGAATCCTAGGCCGCTCTAAGGAGTTAGTTAGTTCAAGGAGGTTTTCTCTGTGGCTACGGCGGTGGATGGCAACGCGCGCGTCGGGCGTGGAGTGTTCTATTGTGTGCTTCTACTTCTCACGATTTTCGCCTTCCCATTAGCCAGCCGCGCGAACCCTGCCTCTATCGACGCCGCCGCGGTGACGTCCGGCGACGTCATTGTCCTGTCGAGCGACCTGCTCATCGAGGAGGACGAGACCTTCGCCGTGCCGCCGGGCGCCGTCCTGCTGATCGGCGAGGGCGTGATCCTGGCCAACTTCGGCACGATCGAGAACCGCGGCCTGATCGACAACGACGGCCTGATCGAGAACCACGGCACGCTCCTCAACATCGATGAAGGATATATCGACAATGAGGACGGCCAAATCGCCACATACGACGACGGTGCCGACGAGATAGATGATGTGACAGCCGCCCCAGTCGTGCCAGCCTACTCTCCGCCCGTCAGCAAACCGACGGCAGCCGCGGCGTCGGTACGGCGTCGCACCGCGGCAAGTCCTCCTGTGATAAGCTCCGATACCCCTCGTGTGGTCACGGTGGACAAACCGTCTAACTCGTATCCGCTGTCCGCAGACGGCACTCCGCCGATAACGTGGAGCGCCAGCGGCGACTCCGGCGATGGGATACTGGCACCAGCGGCCGATGCCCCCACGATAATAAACCCAACCAGCCTTCCCAGCGGCACAGTGGAAGGAATGTACTATGCGCGGATAAACGCGACTGGCACTTCGCCTATGACTTGGAGAGTGAGCGGCGGCTCTCTACCGCCCGGCCTTGTGCTTGAGAGGCTTAGTGATGATCATGGAGTTGTTATTGGGGGCACTCCGACGGAGGCCGGTTCGTTCGGCTTCACGGTTATGGTCTCTAACGACGTTGGGAGTGACGACGCTATGTTGAGTATAACCATCACCTCTCCTCTTGAAGCGCCCCATATAACCACCGACTCCCTCCCCGACGGCACGTTCAAGGGACGGTACAGCCAAGTGCTCGCCGCGACTGGTGGTGATGTGACGTGGGAGCTAGTGGAGGGCAATTTGCCGGAAGGCATCAGCCTGTCGCCCGGCGGCAGCCTTTCCGGCACACCAACGGATATAGGAGAGTTTAAGTTCACGGTGTCGGCAAGAAACAGCGTCGGAGTCGACACGAAAGACCTCAGCGTCGGCGTCTACAACTGCGGCCAGCTCGGCTGCCAGACCGGCGGGAGCGCGGCTATGGCCTGGGTGCTGGCGGTGTGGGTCGGGAAACACCGAGGAGTGCGGAGGCGCAGGAAAGGGCAGTAGGCCCAAAGAGATAGGGGAGAAGAGTACCCCCCTATTTCCCCTGAGCCACGTCCCTCACGTGCTCGGCCAACTTGCCACCCCCGATGAATCAGGCAACCCCGTGGAGTTGGGCAGCGTGCCTCCCGCCGTATGCCCACTTCGCTTGCTTCTTCCCCGACGGCACGTGCGGACAAGTGCTCGCCGCGACCGGCGGAGGCACGGGAAAGGAGAGCGCTCCCCCCTGCCATTCTTAGGGAAGCGGAGGATTTTCGCCGTCCGTAGTTGATTTTTTGGGAACGGTGTGATAGAATCAGAAGTGAGAGGCAGGCGGTATGAGGGCTGCCGAATCTTTTCTGTAGCGAGGGCTGAACTCCCTCACCTCTGACTGTAGCGCCCTCGGTGAAGGTTATGATTTAAACGCTCGGACTAGGTCCGCTACCGCCCAAATAAGCGCGGCACACGCGAACATGAGGTGCGTGACGTCTGCGGGAGATCCCCGTGCAGTAGAAGGAGGCCTGCCTCTCGCCTCTATGAGACACCAAAAAGAAGTCCGGGGGATGGAAAATCCCCCGGATTTTTTATGGCGCCTTTCGGCCTTAGCCGCCCGCGGCGATCAGCGTGTGCTTCACCAGCATCATCGTCGTCACCACTCCAACGCCGCCAGGCACAGGGGTTATCATCGACGCCTTCCCTGACGCGGCCTTGAAGTCAACGTCGCCCAGCACCGTTCCGCTCGGGCCAACGTTTATCCCAACGTCCACCACCACCGCCCCCTCCTTAGGAGGCTTCCGCCCCTTGACGAACGAGGCGGTTATCATGCCAGGCCTGCCCACGGCAGCCACTAGGACGTCCGCCTCGCGGCATATGGCCTCGAGACCCTCCGTCCGACTGTGGCAGAGCGTGACGGTCGCGTCGGCCGCCGTCATCATCATGGCCAGAGGACGCCCAACCACCATGCTACGCCCGACGATAACGACGCGCTTCCCAGCCAAGGTCATCCCGGAGGGAGGGGCGATAGGGAGATAGTGCTGCAGCAGCTCCATGACGGCTCCCGCGGTGCAGGGGGAAAATACTCCGTCCCCGCGCAGCAGCCGCCCCAGGTTGGCGGGCGTCATGCAGTCCACGTCCTTGCTCGGGTCGGCGGTGAGGCATATCTCCCGCTCAGCGGCCGCCAGCGCCTTGGGCAGCGGACGCAGCAGGAGCGCGCCGTGAATCGCGCTGTCCCGCTCGAACTCGCGCCACGCCGACACCACGTCGCTATCGGGATCGACCTTGAGGCGCCGCACCGCCACTCCGACCTCCTCGCAGCGCTTGACGGCCATCCTCTCGTAGGCCTCGTGGGGACTAGTAGCCCCCGCGCCATCCGGAGACGACTTTTTCCCGACGCGCATTATCCCCAGCGTCGGGGTGATACCGCGAGCCTCCAGAGCCCTGCGCGTCTCGACCAGCCCGGGCATCATCCCCCGAACCACCTCCGCGCCCGTCATTATCAGCGTGAACCACACGTTTATCTTCATCTACATCAAAACCCCCTAAGTCTTTCACGACATTGAAAGGCCGCGAACGTTCCCCAAATAATACTCCTCAGGGGACAGCTATCCCCAAATTATTTTACAAGGAGCAAAAGGAAACCATGTGGTGGAGGAACTTGAAAATAACCGGCAAGCTGCTGGTTGGGTTCGGAGTGCTGCTCGCGATGTTCGCGGGCGCGGTGGGTACCGTGTGGTTCAGCCTTTCGTCGGCCTTGAGCAACACGGTTTTTATGTCGGACGGGGTCGTGCCGGTGCTGGTGAACGCCATGGACGTGGAGCGCTCGATATACGACCTGTTCCTGGCGGTGGACAGCGCGCGGCTGACCGGAAGCGAGGCCGCGCTAAAGGCCATAAAGGACGACCAGGTGGTCGTGGACAAAAACGTGCAGTCCCTGCTCGACCTGGGCAAGACCAACGACAAGCTTCAGGCCCCGAAGATGCTCGAGCACAACGTCATGCCGCTCCTGCAGCAGTACTCCGGCATCATCGGCCGCGTCGAGGACGTAGTGCGCAGGAAGTCCGACGCGATGGCTCGGCTCCGCACCACGGCCAGCACCCTTTCGGAATCGGCGGAGAAGCTGATAACCAGCTTCTACAGCTCGTCGATCGAGGAGCTGGAGGCCAGCCGCTCCCTAGGTAAATTGGACTCCGACGACGAAGTGGACAAGGTCAAGCGGAGGCTCGGCCAGCTCTACGCGGCAGGGCGGATCATGCGCGACGTGGAGAAGCTCCGGCGGGACGTCTACTTCTCCCTCTACAACCGGGACGTGGACGGCTTCAAGACGCTGCTCGAGAACACGGACAAGATCAGGGACGAAATACAGACGCTGAACGAGTCCATGCTCGACCCGAAGCGCAAGGAGCTGGCGGCGCGGATGCTGGACGACTGCAACAAGTTCGACCAGTCGATGGAGGAGTTCGCGGTCATCTTCGCCGACGACGACGTGGCGGCGCACGATACCGAGCCGGCACAGAAGGCCCTGAACGACAGCACGTCCGCCCTGTCGCGGCTGGGGACATCGCGCGCCGACGAGATAAGCTCGGAGAACGAGGCGGCGGTCTTGGGCGTCATAAGGCTCCTGCTCTCGGTGACCGCGGCGTGCATAGTCATAGGCGTGCTTATCGCGTTCCTGATCGCGCGGGGCATATCGAAGCCGCTCTCCGCCATAGTCGGGCTGGCCAAGCGGGCCGAGGGCGGCGACCTCACAGTAGGGGAGGACGACTTCACCTACCGCGGACGAGACGAGATGGGGAGCCTGGTCGAGGCCATGTTCAACATGATCGCCGCGCAGAACTCCGCGCTGGTAGAGGTGATCGCCGTGTCGGACGACCTCACGGGAGGGGCCGCCACGCTGGCAGCGCTGGCCGAGCGCTCCAACTCCGCGATGAGCAGCATCAAGGCATCGGTGGAGCAGGTGTCCAAGCTGAGCGAGAACAACGGGGCCGCGCTTCAGGAGTGCAACGCCGGGGTCGAGGAGATGAGCGCCGGAGCGGACACCGTGGCGCAGTCCGCGACGGACGGGGCCTCCTTCATATCCCAGACCACGGACGTGTCGGCCAAGGCCATCCAGACGGTGGACGGCGTCATCGCAGGCATGCGCGACGTGGACCGAAACGCCAAGCAGACCGAGGGCAAGACGAGGCAGCTCATGTCCGCTGTGGAGAACGTCAGCGGCTTCGTCTCGGTCATCACCGGCATAGCCGACCAGACGAACCTTCTCGCGCTGAACGCCGCCATCGAGGCGGCCAGGGCAGGCGAGGTCGGGCGGGGCTTCGCGGTCGTGGCCGAGGAGGTGCGCAAGCTGGCCGAGGAGTCCGCGCGGGCCGCCCAGAACGTCAACGGCATCATAGGGGAGCTCCAGAACGGCGCCCGCGACAGCATCGACGCCATGACCGAGGCGAGCCGGCTGCTCGGCGGCACGCTCTCCCAGGCCGAGGACGCCCAGAAGCAGCTCGACGCCGCCATGAAGGAGATCAACAAGGCCAACGACTCGATCCAGAACATCGCGGCGGTCGCCGAGGAGCAGGCCGCGTCGAGCAAGGAGGTGGCCAGCGGCATCGACAGCGCAACCAAGGCCACGATGGAGATGGTCAGCGCGGTGAGCGGCATCGGCGCCGCCACGGACGACACGGCGGCGTCGGCACGCAGCGTCGCAGAGCAGGCAGAGGCCATCAACGGCCACGTCGAACACTTGACTAACGTCCTTGCGCACTTTAAGATAAAGGAGTCGGCTAGCGCTGCCCCCAAACCGGGGAGGAAGGCGCTAGCGGCAGTTATAGCGTAGCTAGGCGAGGGGTCTCAGAGGCCTCGGGCGGTTCCAAAAGCGGCTTGGGATCGCAGCAGACGCCGGGCCAGCCGCGTTTCGTAGTTTACTTTACTTTTTAAGGAGATGTCTTGAAATGTGGAGAAACTTAAAGATCACGGGTAAGCTGCTGGCGGGCTTCGGCGTTGTGCTGGTGATTTTCGCGCTGGCTGTGGGCATGGTCTGGAGCAACCTCTCCGTCGTGCAGACCCAGGCCGAGTTCCTCTCCGACGAGGTCGTCCCGGTCACGGTGAACAACATGGAGGTCGAGCGCGCCCTCTACGACCTGTTCCTGGTCGTCGACAAGATCCGCATGAACGAGGCCGAGGAGGACATGAAGGCCTCCGAGGGACAGGAGGCGGTGGTCAACAAGCTGGCGGAGGAGCTCATCGCCTTCGGCAACACGAGGCCGGAGCTCTCCACGCCGAAGATGATGAAGGAGAGCTTATTGCCGGAGATCAAGCAGTACACCGCCCTCTGCGACCAGATCATCGCCCTCATCCGCGAGAAGGCCAGGGGCATGGCGGCGCTCGACAAGCTGGGCGACGAGATCTCCACCGCCGCGCGGGAGCTCGTCACGAGCTTCCACGAGGCCGCCACCGCTGAGATATCCAGCGGCAGGAACAGCGAGTCCAAGATGCACGAGAGGACAGACCAGCTCTACCAGGTCGCCCTCCTGATGCAGAACTTCGAGGCGGCGCGCCGCGACCTCTACGAGGCCATAGCGAATCAGGACGTGAAGGCGCTGACAGCCGTCGGGGAGATTACCGAGAGGCTCAAGAGCGACATAGCTGACCTCAAGAACTCCACGTCTGACCCCACGCGCCAGCAGCTCACCTCCCAGATACAGGCGAAGTTTATGACGTTCGACGGCTACACGGACAAGTTCGTGGATCTCTTCAGCAACAAGGAGAAGGTCGAGGCGAGCCTTGTGTCCGCTCAGGACAAGCTGAACGACGACTCCTCCGTGCTCACCCGAAAGGGCACAGACCGCACCGGCCAGATCGCCGAGGACGCCCAGAGCGCCGTGTTCGATGTGCTGAGGCTGCTGTTCATCGCAACTGCCATATGCATCGTGCTCGGCGTGGGCGTGGCCGTCTTCATATCGAGGGGCATATCGAAGCCGCTGAACACGATAGTCACTCTGACCAAGCGCGCCGAGGGCGGAGACCTGACCATAGAGAGGGATAACTTCAAGTACGAGGGCAAGGACGAGATGGGCGTGCTGGTGGAGGCGCTGGCCAACATGATCACGGCTCAGGAGTCCTCGCTTCAGGAGGTCGTGTCGGTCTCCGGCAGCCTGACCGACGGGGCCGGGCGCCTCGCCAACATAGCCGAGACCTCCAACAACGCCATGTCGAACATAAAGACCTCTATAGACCAGGTGTCGGTGCTGAGCGAGAACAACGGCGCGGCGCTTGAGGAGTGCAACGCCGGCATCGAGGAGATGAGCGCTGGGGCCGACACGGTTGCTCAGTCCGCGACGGACAGCGCGTCCTTCATATCCCAGACGACCGAGGTGGCCACGAAGGCAATCCAGATGGTGAACAACGTCATCCAGGGCATGCACGACGTGGACACGAACTCCAAGGAGAGCGAGGCCAAGATAAAGCAGCTTGTCGCCTCCGTGGAGAACGTCAGCGGCTTCGTCTCGGTCATCACTGGCATAGCAGACCAGACGAACCTGCTCGCGCTGAACGCCGCGATCGAGGCGGCGAGGGCCGGGGAGGTCGGGCGCGGCTTCGCGGTCGTGGCCGCGGAGGTGCGCAAGCTGGCCGAGGAGTCGGCTCGTGCGGCGCAGAACGTCAACGGCATCATAGTTGAGCTCCAGAAGGGCGCCCACGACAGCATCGAGGCGACGGCGGAGGCCGGGCGCATGCTGGGCAAGACCCTGGTTCAGGCCGAGGCCGCCCAGAAGAGGCTCGACGAGGCCATGAAGGAGATCAACAAGGCCAACGACTCGATCCAGAACATCGCGGCTGTTGCCGAGGAGCAGGCCGCCTCGAGCAAGGAGGTCGCGAGCGGCATCGACAGCGCGACCAAGGCCACGATGGAGATGGTCAGCACCGTGTCCAACATAGGCAAGGCCACGGAGGAGACCGTCGAGGCAGCGCGCGGCGTGGCGGAGCAGGCCGAGTCCATCACGGGCTACGTCGACCGGCTGAACGACGTCCTCTCGCGCTTCAAGCTCATCGCAGCGGAGACCGCGGCCCCGCCCGCCAAGGCGAACAAGGCCCTTACGCCGGGGGCGAAGAAGAAGGCCGCGGCGTAGCGCCGGGGACGCAGGGGGTAAAGGAGATGCTGGCCAGTGGAGACGGACGTCATGACTGACTTTCAGTTCCGTGAGATTCTCGGCATGGTGCGGATGATCCTGGACGCGTCGGGCGACCTGGAGTCGGCCAAGGCCCGCATCGACGACCTCATAACGGGCGACTTTCTAGCCGACGCCGCCCGCCGCCGCGAGGACAAGAAGAGCTAGCCCGGCCTCACCCGCTTTTAATATTCCCCCATCGCTTCTGTTGCGGAGGCGGTGGGGGATTTTTCGTATCCTAAAATAAATATTTATGCTTACCTATGTTATAACCCGCTGTATAATGGCCTATCATTTGATTGGCGACCTCGCGGAGCGTGGCGTTGATTTTTAGGAGATGATTTTCAGCAATGTGGTGGAGAAACCTTAGGATCACCGGCAAGCTCCTCGTCGGGTTCGGCGGCCTTCTCGCGATTTTTGTGTTTGCCGTATTTTTCGTTTGGCGTTCCCTTTCGGACGCGCAGGATAGAACCGCTTTCCTTTCGGACGACGTCATACCAGGGTTGATACAAACTATGGACGTTGAGCGCGCCGTGTACGAGCTAATCGTAGCCCTCAAGAACGCGCGCATCTCCGAGACGGACGAGTCGCTCAAGGAGGTCGACGCGCGCGCGGGCGACGCGCAGAAGCTGATGGACGGCGTGGTGGTCTTCGGGCGCTCGCACACGGCATTGAACATCCCTGCGCGGCTGGAGAGCGACGTCATGCCGGTCTTCAAGAACTACAGCGGCATGATCAACCGACTGAACAGCGTCATACACGACAAGCGGACAGCCCTGAAGAAGCTCTCCGCCGCCGCGAAGGACATGTCCGACTCGGCCGGCAATCTGACGGATAGCTTCTACGACGTCGCGCGCGACGACATTCTGAAGGGGGACACTTCCCGGATGGAGCGGAGGGTGGAGCAGCTCTACCACGTGGCGAACCTCAGCCGCGCGGTGGAGAAGCTGCGCTGCGACGCCTACATCGACCTGGCGGATCGGAACTACGAGGGCTTCCAGACCCTGATCAAGGACGTCGAGACCGTCAAGGAGACGATCCAGTCCATCCTGAAGGTGACGGACAACGAGACCCGCCGCGGCATGATGAGCGTGGTGCTGGCGGCATGCGACCGCTTCGACTCCGCGGTGGACGAGTTCGTCGAGATATTTGCAGCCGAGGCCAAGGTCTACAAGGACGCCGCGCCTCTGACCGACAGCCTGAACGACCTGACCTCCGCGCTGACCAAGATGGGCACAGACCGGGCCGACTCCCTGAGCACCGAGAACGAGGACTCCATAGACTCGGTCATCAAGATGCTGCTCGTGGCGACGGCGATAAGCGTCGTCATAGGCGTGCTGGTGGCGGTGGTCATAGCGAGGGGCATATCGAAGCCGCTGAACACGATAGTCACTCTGGCCAAGCGCGCCGAGGGGGGCGACCTGACCATCAGCAAGGAGGAGTTCGGCTACGAGGGCAAGGACGAGATGGGCGTCCTTGTCAACGCCATAGCCAACATGGTCACGGCGCAGGAGGCAACGCTGAAGGAGGTCGTGTCGGTATCGGACAGCCTGACGGGCGGGGCGGCGACGCTCTCCGAGGCGGCTGTGAACGCCAGCGGGGCGATGGCGAACATCAAGACCTCGATAGACCAGGTGTCTGCCCTGAGCGAGAACAACGGCGCCGCCCTCGAGGAGTGCAACGCCGGCATCGAGGAGATGAGCGCCGGCGCCGACACGGTGGCCCAGTCCGCCACGGACAGCGCGTCCTTCATATCCCAGACCACCGACGTGTCCACCAAGGCCATCCAGATGGTGAACAGCGCCATCCAGGGCATGCACGAGGTGGACAAGAACTCCAAGGCGAGCGAGGACAAGATCAAGCAGCTCGTCGCCTCGGTGGAGAACGTGAGCGGCTTCGTCTCGGTCATCACCGGCATAGCCGACCAGACGAACCTTCTGGCCCTGAACGCGGCAATCGAGGCGGCGCGTGCCGGCGAGGTCGGGCGCGGCTTCGCAGTTGTGGCCGAGGAGGTGCGCAAGCTTGCCGAGGAGTCGGCGCGGGCCGCGCAGAACGTCGGCGGCATCATAGTCGAGCTCCAGAACGGCGCGAAGGAGAGCATCGACGCGACCTCCGAGGCCGGGCGCCTGCTGGGCAAGACCCTGACTCAGGCCGAGGAGGCGCAGAAGGGCCTCGACGCCGCGATGAAGGAGATCACCAAGGCCAACGACTCGATCCAGAACATCGCGGCTGTTGCCGAGGAGCAGGCAGCCTCGAGCAAGGAGGTCGCCACCGGCATAGACAGCGCGACCAAGGCCACGATGGAGATGGTCAGCACCGTCGTGAACATAACCAAGATGGTGGACGACACGGTGGTCGCAGCCAAGGTCACGGGCGAGCAGGCCGAGTATATAAAGGGCCACGTCGAGACTCTGACCGACGTCCTGTCGAGGTTCACCCTGATCTCGGATACGCCGGCAGGCAAAGCGCCGCCCAAGGCCCTTAGGGGGTAAGCCTAAGAAAAAAGAAAAAGCTCCGCCGCCTCAGCATGAGGGGACGGCGGAGCTTTTCCATATCCTGAACTAAATATTTGTGCTTAGATATGCTAACCACGATGTATAATACCGCCTATTATAGAAGTAGAAACGGCACCGCTAAGCGTGGCGTTTATTCTTAGGGAGATGATTTTCTAAATGACGTGGAGGAATCTCAGAATCACCGGCAAGCTTCTCGTCGGGTTCGGCGGCCTTCTCTTTATTTTCGTGCTCGCCGTCTTTTTCGTTTGGCGTTCCCTTTCGGATGCTCAGGATAGAACCGCATTCCTTTCGGACAGCGTCATCCCCGGGCTCATACAAACTATGGACGTGGAGCGCGCCGTTTACGAGCTGATTGTAGCGATCAAGAACGAGCGGCTCGCCGAGACCGAAAGCTCGATCAAGGAGGTCGAGGCGCGCAAGGCCGACGTGCAGAAGCTGATGGACGACGTGGTGGTCTTCGGGCGCTCGCACACAGCGCTGAACATCCCTGCGCGCCTGGAGAGCGACGTGATGCCGGTTTTCAAAAACTACAACGTCGTGATCGACCGTCTGAGCGGCGTCGTGCGCGACAAGACCGCCGCCCTGAAGAAGCTCTCCGACGCCGCCAAGGAGATGGCCGACTCGTCGGGCAAGATCACGGAGGCCTTCTACGAGATAGCCCTCGATGAGGTCAAGCGGAACGACACGTCCGAGATGGAGCGGAGGGTGACGCAGCTATACCACGTCGCGAGCCTCAGCCGCGCGGTGGAGAAGCTGCGCTGCGACGCGTACATCGCCCTTGACGCGCGGGACTACAACGGCCTGCAGGCCCTCGTAAAGGACATCGACGCGGCCAAGGCCACGATTCAGTCCGTCCTGAAGGTCACGAGGGCCGACGTTCGCCGCAACATGCTGAACGCCGTGACGACGGCGTGCGACCACTTCAGCGCCGCGGTGGGAGATGCCGTCGCCGTGCTGGCAGCCGAGGCCAAGGTGAATAAGGACGCCGCGCCTCTGACCGCCAGCATGAGCGATCTGACCTCCGAGCTGACCAAGATGGGCACAGACCGCTCCGACTCTCTGAGCACCGAGAACGAGAACGCGATGGACTCAGTTATAAAGATGCTGCTCGTGGCGACGGCGATAAGCGTCGTCATAGGCGTGCTGATCGCTGTGGTCATAGCGAGCGGCATATCGAAGCCGCTGAACACGATAGTCGGCCTAGCCAAGCGCGCCGAGGGAGGCGACCTGACCATCGACAGGGAGGACTTCGGCTACGAGGGCAAGGACGAGATGGGAGTCCTTGTCAACGCCATAGCCAACATGGTCACGGCGCAGGAGGCCACGCTGAAGGAGGTCGTGTCGGTCTCCGAGAGCCTGGCTGACGGGGCGGTAAAGCTCTCCGAGATAGCGGTGAACGCCAACAGCGCCATGGGAAACATAAAGACCTCGATAGACCAGGTGTCGACCCTGAGCGAGAACAACGGCGCCGCCCTCGAGGAGTGCAACGCCGGCATCGAGGAGATGAGCGCCGGCGCCGACACGGTGGCCCAGTCCGCGACGGACAGCGCGGCCTTCATATCCCAGACCACCGACGTGTCCAACAAGGCCATCCAGATGGTCAACAACGCGATACAGGGCATGCACGAGGTGGACAAGAACTCCAAGGCGAGCGAGGACAAGATCAAGCAGCTCGTCGCCTCGGTGGAGAACGTCAGCGGCTTCGTCTCGGTCATCACCGGCATAGCCGACCAGACGAACCTCCTGGCCCTGAACGCGGCAATCGAGGCGGCGAGGGCCGGAGAGGTCGGGCGGGGCTTCGCAGTTGTGGCCGAGGAGGTGCGCAAGCTTGCCGAGGAGTCGGCGCGGGCCGCGCAGAACGTCGGCGGCATCATAGTCGAGCTCCAGAACGGCGCGAAAGAGAGCATCGACGCGACCTCCGAGGCCGGGCGCCTGCTCGCGGACACCCTGACTCAGGCCGAGGAGGCGCAGAAGGGCCTCGACGCCGCGATGAAGGAGATCAACAAGGCCAACGACTCTATTCAGAACATCGCGGCTGTTGCCGAGGAACAGGCAGCCTCGAGCAAGGAGGTCGCCAACGGGATAGACAACGCGACCCGTTCCACGATGGAGATGGTCAGCACCGTCGTGAGCATAACCAAGATAGTGGACGACACGGTGGTCGCAGCCAAGGTCACGGGCGAGCAGGCCGAGTACATCAAGGGCTGCTCCGAGACCCTGACCGACGTCCTGTCGAGGTTCACCCTGATCTCCGAGGAGTCAGTAGCAAAGCCAAAGCTAACGCCAAAGCAAAAGGCGCCGGCAGCCATGGCACTGCCGCAGGGCAATGGCTCGCGCTGAGACAACGCGGATCGTCGTGCTCGACGGCCACGCCGAGAACCCGGGGGACTTAAGCTGGGGCGATCTCGAGGCGCTCGGCGACCTGGCCGTTTACGCCCGCACGCCGGAGCCCGAGGTGGCGGCGCGCATAGGCGGGGCAGACGTCGTCTTCACGAACAAGACCCCGATAAGGCGCGAGGTCTTCGATATGTGCCCCAACATCCGCTATATCGGGGTGCTGGCCACGGGGTACAACATCGTGGACGTGGAGGCGGCGAAGGAGCGGGGCATCCCGGTCTGCAACGTGCCTGGGTACGGGACTGCGGCGGTCGGCCAGACCGCAATAGCCCTCTTACTGGAGGTGTGCCACCACGTCGGGCACCACTCCGAGGCCGTCAGGGCCGGGCGGTGGGAGTCATGTCCGGACTGGTGCTTCTGGGACTACCCGCTGATCGAGCTCGCGGGCAAAACGCTCGGAGTGATAGGCTTCGGGCGCATCGGCCAGGTCACGGGCCGCATAGCCCAGGCGATGGGCATGAACGTCATAGCACTTAGGCACAAGACCGAGGCGGCAGGGACAGCCGAATACGTGGACATGGACTCGCTCCTGCGGCGGTCGGACGTAATCGCGCTGCACTGCCCGCTCCTGCCGGACACCAGGGGCATCATCAACCGCTCCTCCATTGAGAAGATGAAGGACGGGGTGATCATCATCAACAACTCGCGCGGGGAGCTTGTGGTCGAGCGTGACCTGGCCGACGCGCTGAACAGCGGGAAAGTCTACGCCGCCGCCGTGGACGTGGTCTCGTCCGAGCCGATCAGGGGCGACAACCCGTTGTTGCGCGCCAAGAACTGCATCATCACGCCTCACATCTCCTGGGCACCCCGTGAGAGCCGCCAGCGCCTGATGGATTCGGCAGTTGAAGGGCTGAAGACGTTCCTGACGACCGGCCATGCGGTCAATCGGGTGAACTAAGAGCAGGAGAAGCAAAAAGCGCGGGGTTAGGAGCCCCGCGCTTTTTATATTATTGCTTACTACTCTACTCTTTGGGCCTCATCGTGGGGAAGAGGATCACGTCGCGGATGCTTGATGAGCCGGTCAAGAACATTACGAGGCGGTCTATGCCTATTCCTAATCCTCCTGTGGGGGGGAGGCCGGTCTCGATTGCGTTGAGAAAATCCTCGTCGAAGGCGTGGGCCTCGTCGTCGCCTGCCTCTCGCTTGGCTAGCTGCTCCTCGAAGCGCGCGCGCTGGTCAATCGGGTCGTTCAGCTCGCTGAAGGCGTTGGCCAGCTCGTGTCCGCACATGAAGAGCTCGAACCGGTGAGTGCAGTCAGGGTTCTCGGGGTCGCGCTTGGCCAGGGGGCTGATCTCCGTCGGGTGGCCAGTGACGAACGTCGGAGTAGTAAGGCCGTCCTCGCAGAAGGCCTCGAACATCGCGTTCAGCACGGCGAAGCGGCTGGGCCCGGCGTCCAGGCTTCTTTCTTTGGCTATGGCACGGGCCTCATCGTCGGTCAAGCGGCGGAAGTCGACGCCGGTTTTTTCCTGTACTATCTCCGTCATGGACACGCGGCGGAACGGCTTTGCCAAATCGATGGCGGCGCCGCTTCCGCTGGGCCACTCGATCTTTAACGCTCCGACGGACGCGGCGGCGTTGCGCACCAGCTCCTCGGTCAGGGCCATCATGTCCTCGTAGTCGGCGTAGGCCCAGTACACCTCCATCATCGTGAACTCCGGGTTGTGCATCGTGTCTATGCCCTCGTTGCGGAAGTTCTTGCCTATCTCGTAGACGCGTCCCATGCCGCCGGCCACCAGGCGCTTGAGGTAGAGCTCCGGCGCTATGCGGAGGTACATGTCGAGGGAGAGGGCGTTGTGGAATGTCTTGAACGGCTTCGCCGCCGCCCCGCCCGCCAGGGACGACAGGGTCGGGGTCTCCACCTCGAGCGTGCCGTGGGACTCTAGCGTGCGGCGCAGCGAGGCGATGATCTTCGCCCTCTTGCGGAAGACCTCGCGGACGTCCGGGTTGGCTATGAGGTCTAGGTACCGCTGCCTGTATCGGGTCTCGGTGTCGGTCAGGCCGTGCCATTTCTCCGGCAGGGGGCGCAGCGCCTTGCAAAGGAGCGTGAACTCGTCGACCTGCACCGTGAGCTCGCCGCGCCGCGTCCGGCAGGGATGCCCAACCACGCCTATCCAGTCGCCGCTGTCCACCCATTTCTTCAGGAAGTCGTAAGCTTCGTCGCCGTCCTGGCGCGCGAAAAAGTACAGCTGCATGCGCCCCGTCTCGTCCATCAGGTCGGCGAATGTGGCCTTGCCCTGGCGGCGCAGCGTCATCAGGCGTCCGGCGACGCGAAGCGTCGCCTGCTCGGACTCCTCGGGCTGGAGGCGGTCGAACCTTTCCCTGACGTCCATCAGTGTGTCGCGCCTGTCCCACTTCTCGGCCCTGTACGGGTTCACGCCCTCGTCGCGCAGGCGCAGCAGTTTTTCCTTCCGCTGTCGGACTATTTCGTTTTCGTCACTCAACAGACAATCTCTCCTTTGTTTATCCCCTTGGGGAGCTAGCTCCCCTTGGGGGGCTGGCTCCTGCGTCGCCGGACGTGATTATGATGTAGACCCGCTCGCCTGGGAAGGTCATGTTGTACTCATCACGTGCGAGGTGCGCTATGCCCTCGTCCGTGTTGTAGAACTCCACCAAGTCGCGGTATATGCCGACGCGGCGCTGTTTTTCGGTCAGCTTTGCCGAGCGCTCGGCGATGACGGCGTGGAGGTGGAGCATCTTGCGAATCTCGAAGCAGTAGACGGTGCTGGCTATAGAGAACGCCAGCGCCGCCAGAGCCGCCGCGAACATCCATCGCAGGCGGGGCATGGCTACATTTTTTCCGGCGCAGTCACACCAAGCAGTCTAAGGCAGTTCGAGAGAACGACCTTAACGGCCTCGACAAGTGCAAGGCGTCCGGCTTCCATGCTCGGTGCTTCGCCCAAAATACGGTTGGTGTTGTAGAAGGCGTGGAAGCGCCCCGCCAGAGAGAGCGCGTACGCCGTCAGGACGTGAGGGGCCAAATCCTTTGAGGCCCCGTCTATCTCCGCTGGGAAGGCCGACACGCTGTCCAGCAGCGCGCGGGCGTCGCGGTCGGCAAAGACCTCCGCGCTCGCCGCGGCCCGGACTCCGCGCTCCGCCGCCTCCCTCATCACGCTGCAAATACGCGCGTGGGCGTACTGGATGTAGTACACAGGGTTGTCGCTGCCCTCGCGCTTGGCGAGCTCAAGGTCGAACTCGAGCTGGCTGTCTGCCCTGCGCGTCAGGAAGAAGTACCTCGTCGCGTCCGTGCCGACCTCGTCCAGGACGTCGCGCAGCGTGACGAACTCCCCGGCCCGGGTCGACATCGCGACCTGAACCCCGTCCCGAAGCAGGCTCACGAGCTGAATCAGGATCACGTCGAAGTCCTGTCTGCTCCTGCCGATGGACTCCACCGCGGCCCTCATTCTGGGGACGTACCCGTGGTGGTCTGCACCCCAGATGTCTATGACCCTGTCGAAGCCGCGCTCGTATTTATCCCTGTGGTAGGCGATGTCCGAGGCGAAGTAGGTCGGGACGCCGTTGGCACGGATGAGCACTCGGTCCTTCTTGCTCTCGTCGTCCTCGTCGGAGGCGCCGATGAAGTCGGAGGTCTTGAACCAGAGCGCCCCGTCGGCCTCGTACGCGTGGCCTCCGTCCTTCAGCTGCTGCATGGCCTCCGCGACCAGACCGCGCTTGTACAGCTCCGACTCCGGGAACCAGACGTCGAACTTGACGCCGAAGCGCGCGAGATCGTCTTTGATCCCGCCGAGGATGGAGTCTGCCGCGTAGCGCTTGAACCATGGCAGGCTGTCTCCCTGTTGGGGAACCTGCCCCCCCTCCTTGGCGGCTCGGGCCAGGTCGACTATGTACTCTCCTTTATATCCGTTCTCCGGAAACGCGGCGGGCTGCCCCAGAAGCTCTAGGTAGCGCGCCTGGACTGACTTGCCCAGAATCTCCATCTGGAGGCCGGCGTCGTTTATGTAGTACTCGCGCTCGACGTTCCAGCCGGTGAAGGCCAGCAGGTTGGCCAGGACGTCGCCGACCGCTGCGCCGCGCCCGTGGCCGATGTGCAGGGGGCCTGTCGGGTTGGCGCTGACGAACTCGACCTGAACCCTCCGCCCGGCTCCCCTATCGCTGGCGCCGTAGCTCTCGCGCTTCGCCAACACCTCGGCGACGACGTTCTCTCTCCATTTGTCAGAAAGGAAAAAATTTATGAACCCCGGCCCTGCGACCTCGACCTTGGCGATAGCGCAGGACGGGCTGTGCCCATGCCCCTGCTCCGAGACCGAGGCTACGATCTCCTCCGCAAGCTCGCGCGGGGACGCGCTGAGCGCCTTGGCTATGCGCATGGCAACGCCCGAGGCCCTGTCGCCCTGCCCCTCGCGCTTCGGCCTCTCGATCTGGACCAGCTGCGCAAGTTCCGGCACGGAGCACCCGCGCCTCTGGGCCGCGTCCTCGGATGCCCGAAGCAGGATGCTCTCCAAGCGGGAATCCACGTCGCTGGCAACGATACCGGGGAGCGAGCCCCCACAGCTGTTTTGAATCAAAGACAACCCAAACCCCTCCATAGTGAAAACGGCGTTCCATCGAAAAGGAGTATAGCAGAATTTTCGTGGGATGCAAACTAAAGCGGCACGGATTCGTGCTATTATGAATGTCGACCCGGCGCCGGAGTTGTTTTGTTTTACCCTCTAGCGCCGCGGCGGTCTTTTTTACTGGGCTGCCGATTTTATTGGGGGTTATGTCCCCTGAGGTGACGGTTTTTATGATAAGCAAGGAGAAGAAACAGGAAATCATCGCGAACTACCGCGTGCACGAGTCCGACACGGGCTCGCCTGAGGTTCAGGTCGCCGTCCTGACGGAACGCATCCGCGAGCTCACGGAGCACCTCAAGCGCTTCGTGAAGGACTTCCACTCGCGCCGCGGGCTGCTCAAGATGGTCGGGCAGAGGCGGCGCCTGCTGCGCTACCTCCGCGAGAAGGACTTCAACCGCTACCGCGGCCTAGTCGACAGCCTCGGCCTGCGCCACTAGGAGGGCAGTGCAATGAAGAAGGAAATTCACCCGGACTACGTCGAGTGCAAGGTGTCCTGCGCCTGCGGGAACTCCTTCGTCACCCGCTCCACCAAGAAGGAGATACGCGTGGGAGTCTGCTCCCAGTGCCACCCGTTCTACGCCGGAAAGCGCGGCGGACGCGTGCTGACCGAGGCCGGCCGCCTAGAGAAGTTCAAGAAGAAGTACGCCGGCATCAACTACGGCCAGAAGACCGAGGTCTAACCACGCCAGTGTCAATGCAGGTCGCGCTTCTAGCCCATACCCCTGACCCGGACTCCGTCGTAGCGGGGGCGGCGCGGCTGTGCTACTCGAACATCCCCCTCGGGGAGCTCGCTTCCCTTGGGGGGCTTGCTCCCCAAGGGGAGGGCGCGGGGCGCTTTATAGCTCGGCTTAGGCGGAGCGGGCATATGTCGCCGTTTGAGCACGCGTCCTTCACTTTCGGGGTCGAGGGGCTGAGCCGCGTCGCCTCGCACCAGCTGGTTCGACACCGCCTCGCCAGCTACAGCCAGCGCAGCCAGCGCTACGTCAGCATGTACGAGGCGATTGTTGTCGTGCCTAAGTCGGTGGAAGAAAGGCCGGACGCAACGGCGGTCTTCACGCGAGCGGCGGAGCAGGCCAAGCGTGCCTACTCCGAGCTCGTGGCGATGGGCGTGCCGGCCGAGGACGCCAGGTTCATACTCCCCCACGGCCTCGAGACCGCGCTCGTCTTCACCATGAACGCCCGCGAGCTTCACCATTTCTTCTCGCTTAGGCTGTGCCGGCGCGCCCAGTGGGAGATACGAGAGCTGGCGCGCCGGATGCTTAAACACTGCCGTCCCGCCGCGCCGCTGCTCTTCGAGCTGGCCGGGCCGCCCTGCGTGTTCGGCGGAGAGCAAGGCTGCCGCGAGCAGCGTCCCTGCGGCAAACCCTATATAGATATGAAAGATTTGCTTCAAGAAGACCATGAACATTAGCGTCAACCTGGAGGACAAGCTCAAGGCCATCGAGCTGGAATACATCGAGACGGGCGAGAAGATGGCCGACCCGTCCGCCGGGCCCAAGGACTTGCAGGTGCTGGGGAAGAAGCTGGCGCGGCTTGAGCCGGTCGTGGAGATGTTCCGCTCCTATCAGAAGGCGGTCAGGGCGGCGGAGGACGCGCGTGCCCTCCTGAAGGACCCGGACATGGCGGAGCTGGCCGAGGAGGAACTTAAGAAGCTCGAGCCCGAGATCGACGGCTTCGAGGGGGAGCTAAGGCTGCTGCTCTTGCCGAAGGACCCCAACGACGAGAAGAGCGTCATAGTCGAGCTTCGCGCCGGGACTGGCGGCGACGAGGCGGCACTGTTCGCGGCTGACCTCTACCGCATGTACGCGCGCTTCTGCGAGCGGCGGCGCTGGCGCATGGAGGTCATGGACGTGAACGAGACCGGCATCGGCGGCTACAAGGAGATAATATTCCGAATCGACGGCGAGGGAGCCTACAGCGTTCTGAAGTTCGAGAGCGGCGTCCACCGCGTACAGCGCGTTCCGGTGACGGAGGCGAGCGGGCGCATACACACGTCGGCGGCGACCGTCGCGGTTTTGCCGGAGGCCTCGGACGTCGAGGTCGAGATAAAGCCCGAAGACCTGAAGATCGACACCTACAGGTCGAGCGGGGCCGGCGGGCAGCACGTCAACATGACCGACTCGGCCGTC
>JAISUL010000106.1 GCA_031272145.1 Synergistaceae bacterium | reverse complement strand
CGCGGCGGCGGCCTCAGCTACTCCTGGGTCGCCGCCGAAAAGAATGACCTCCGGCTTGACTAACCCCTCGGGGGCAAGGGCAAGCCAGCTTCCGACGGCGTTGCGCTGCCTGACGCCCGCCGCTCCGGTGAACCCCCTGGGGATGCTCAGTATGGTGCAGGCATTCCCCATCGCCTAGAGCTCCGCCACGACGTCTATCTCCACCAGAATGCCGCCGAGGAGCGCGCTGCCGACCGTCGTGCGGACTGGGTAGGGCGGGCGGAAGAACTCCGTGTAGACCTTGTTGAACTCAGCGAAGTCGTCCAGGTTCGCCAGATGAACCGTGGTCTTGACGACGTTGTCCATAGTGCCGCCGCCCTGCTCGACGATGTTCTTGACGTTGTTCAGGGTCTGCCGCGTCTGGGCCGCTATGCCGGCGGGGGGCTTGCCCGTTGCGGGGTCGGTCGGCCCCTGACCAGAAACGTAAATCCTGCCGTCCAACACCAGCCCCTGAGAATAGGGGCCGATGGGCGAAGGCGACTTCGCCGTCCGAATCTCGCGCTTTTCCATTGAGGACACCTCCGAAAGTGTATCTTACTTTCTTTATTCTACTTCCAAGCTGAGAGCGTGTCAAATCCTCTCGAACTCGCTCAGGCCCATCTTGCCGTACTCCCTCACCAGCAGCACCAGACCTACGGCGGCGCCTCCTATGTCCATTGCGGGGAAGCAGAGCCACACTCCCTGCAGGCCGAAGTACTTCGGCAGGAGCAGCACGGAGGGGATTAGGAACAGGAACTGGCGCGTGATGTTCATAAAAAGGCACGTGCCGGCGCGGCCTAGGCCCTGGAAGAAGCTGATTATTATGACCAGCGTGCCGACGAAAATCCCGCCGGCGTAGGATATCCGCATCCCGTGCGCCGCCACCTCGAGAAGCTCCGGGTCGGACGTGAACAGCATCAGCATGCCCTCGGCCCAGAAGTAAACGCTGAGTACGCTCGCCGCGAAGTACAGAGAGGCGATTATCAAGGACAGCTTCAGGATGTCGAGCACGCGGGCCATCAAGCGCGCCCCGTTGTTGTACGCGAAGAGCGTCTGAGCCGCCTCGCCCAGGCCTACCACCGGCAGGAACAGGAGCGAGTCCCAGCCCATGAACGCGCCCAGAGCGGACACGGCCAAGGGGCCTCCGTGGAAGAACAGCGCGCGGTTTAACATCACGGAAAAAAACGAGTAGACCAGGTTGTTGAGAAACGGCGAAAGGCCGATGGCCGTGATCCTGAACAGGTCGGACGGACGAGGTAGCGCGAAGCGAAAGCGCAGGACGCCGGCACGCCTCGCGTAAAACGAGAAGACCCATAGCGCCGATACGGCCTGGGATATGACCGTGCCCCACGCTGCGCCGACGACGCCCATGCCCAGCACCGGGATGAACAGGGCGTCGAGCGCGATGTTGGACGCTGCGCCCAGCACCTGAGTGGCCATTGCGAACGATGGCCGCCCCTCCGCCCTGATGCAGGAGCTGAGGGTGTAGGCCAGACACGACAGGGGCATGCCGAGTATGCTTATGCCCAGGTACTCGCGGGCAGGGGGCATAAGCCGCCCCTCCGCTCCGCTTACCCGAAGCAGCGGGTCAATGAAGACTGCGCTGGCAATGGCCACGGCGCAAAACAAAACGAAAACGGACAGGGTCATGCCGCCTAGGATTCGCTCAGCCCGTTCCGCGTCCTTCTCGCCCAGCGCCGTCGAGATGAGCGTCGACGCACCGACGCCGAAGAGAAGGCACAGGCTGAAGATGAGCATGATGAACGGAAAGCACAGGCTCGTCGCGGCAAGCCCGTCAGGCCCCACGAAGCGCCCCACGAAGATCCTGTCCACTACGTTGTAAAGCGCGTTCACCATCATACCGACGGTCGCGGGAAGTGCGAAGGCCGCGAGGAGCTTAGGTATAGGCTCCCTGCCCATGCGGTCGGGCGACGCGGCCTGGCGCGGGGCTAAATCAGAACTCGTCAATCCTCCGTGCTGTCCTTTTCCTTGGCTTCCCTGGCTTCCTTGGCTCTGCTCCAGAACGTCACACCCCGTTTCGAGAGGCCGTAGAAGTCCAGAATCCTCTGAACCTCGGGGCAGTACGAGTCCCTCTTTTTGACGGCGTTTTCGAGGGCGCGGCTGAAGAGGCCGCTGCCGTAAAGCTCGCGGTAGAACGAGAGTATCTTCCTTCTAACGGACGGAGTAAACCCGGCGCGGCGCAGGCCGACCGAGTTCAGCCCCACGAGCCTCAGCGGGTCTCCCGACGCCAAGGTGTAGTGCGGAACGTCCTTCGTCACGCGGTACATCCCGCCTATCATGCAGTATGACCCTATGCGGACGAACTGGTGAACCCCAGCCATGCCCCCGAAGACGGTGTGGTCGTCCACCGTAACGAAGCCGGACAGGCCGACCTTGTTCGCGATGGTTACGCCCTCGCCTATCCTGACGTTGTGGGCTATATGGACTCCTTCCATTATAAAGCAGCTGTTTCCGACGACGGTCTCGCAGCCCTCGCCGGTCGCGCGGTTGACCGTCACGTTTTCGCGTATGAGGCACCCGTCGCCCACCCGCGCCATAGACGGCTCGCCCCTGTAGTTGTGGTCTTGAGGGTCGCCGCCGAGCACGGAGTTCTCGTGGATGCGGCAGTTTTTGCCTATCGCCGTCTGCCCGCAGACCTTCACGAAGGCGCTCAGCACCGTCCCTGCCCCTATCTCGGCCCCGGCCTCGACTACGCAGTACGGCCCCACCGCGACGCCATCACCGAGCTCCGCGCTCCGCGAGACCACTGCCGTTGGGTGAACCGCTGTGCTCATTCTTCTGCCCCTTCCTCGGCCTTTTTGAGCGTTGAGGCGACCATAAAGCTGAGCTCGGCCTCGGCGACCAAAACGTCGTCCACGAAGCCCTTGACCTTGGCGCGCCCGACGATGCTGCGCACCTTCAGGAGCTCCGCCTTCGTGACGAGGCAGTCGCCGGGGCGGACTGGCTTGCGGAAGCGCGCCTTGTCCACGCCGGTCAGGAACGCCACCATGCCCCCGTCGCCCATCTTATCGCCGAGCCGCGCCGCCACCAGAATGGACGCCACCTGCCCCATGGACTCCAGAATGAGCACCCCGGGCATGACCGGCTCGCCGGGGAAGTGCCCCGGAAAGAACGGCTCGTTTATGGTGACGTTTTTGTAGCCCACGACGTGGTCCTCGTCGTACTCGACTATGCGGTCGACGAGCAGAAACGGGTATCGGTGGCGCATAAACTTCATTATCTCCGTTATGTCCATCTGCCTGGACACCTCCTCACCTCGAAGGGCACGCCGCTGCCTTTATCAGCTCGACCAGCCCAACGTGCTGGGCGTGTCCGGCGCGCAGAGCCAGAATTCGCGCGGCTATCGGGCGTCCCAGCGCCGCCAGGTCGCCTATGAGGTCGAGCGTCTTGTGCCGGACGAACTCGTCCCTGAAGCGCAGACCTCCCTCAGTCTCCACCCCGGAGTCGTCGACCACCACGGCGCCCCGCGTCGAGCCGCCCAGCGCCAGGCCGGACGCGCGGAGTCCCTCGATGTCGCGCCTCATCACGAACGTCCGCGCCACGCTCACCTCGCTCACGTAGTCGCTTCTCTCGCCGTCGTAGTCGAACAGCATCGTGCCAATCGGCGCGGCGTCGTAGTCTATCACGTAGGTTATCTCGAACCCGCGCGACGGAAACGCCGCTACGCAGCGCCGCCCGCTGCCGCTGCATATCGGGGACATCAGGCGTATGGGCTCCGGAGGAACGGAGGCCGGCGCGGACTTCTCCATTATCTCCCTGGCCAGATCACTCGAGCAGCCGTCCATGCCCGGCATCTCGAACTCGCCACCGCCCTGTCCGCCAACCGTTATCGCCCCGCTCCACACGCCGCAGCCCGCCATGGCCGACAGGACGTGCTCGCAGGTGCGAATCTTTACGCCTGAGTTAGGCTCAGGGAAAATGAAATCCGTTCCCCTCGCGTCGCCGGAGAGGGAGAACGCCGAGAGAGGAAGGCGCGGGCCGCCCTCAATGCCGAGCGTCAGGGGGCCTGGCGCCGGCTCTATGGCCAGATCGAAATCCCGCCCCGAGTGCAGGCCTGGGCCGCTCCTATGGATGGGTGCTACGAGCTCGCGGTACGTCATGGTTCAATCTTGTTCAGCCGTTCAAGACGCCTGATCCTTTCGTATAGCTCCGGCAGGCGCATGGCGAGCACCTGAGCCCGCTTAGCCTCGCCGTGGGGGCGCGCTGGGAAGCCCGACACCACAAGCCCCGGCGGAACGTCGTTCGTCACCCCCGCCCTGCCGGCCAGAGTTGCCCCAGCTCCGATCCTGGCGTGGTCAGTCACCCCGACCTGAACCGCTATCGTGACCCCGTCCTCAACGACCGAGCTGCCTGCTATGCCGCTCATCGCGCATATCACGCAGTGCCGCCCGATCTTCACGTTGTGCCCGATCTGGACGTGGTTGTCGATCTTGGTGCCGTCCCCCACAACAGTATCACCGATTGCACCCCGATCTATGGCACAGCAGGCGCCGATTTCCACGTCGTCGCCGACCTCGACCCCTCCGATTTGGGGTATCTTCACTAACCCGTCGGGGCCGGGCAGAAAGCCGAAGCCGTCGCAGCCTATCGCCGTGTTCGCGTGCACCACGCAGTTCTTTCCTATCCTCACGCCCTGCATGATCGAGACGTTGGGCTCTATGACCGTCCCGTCCCCGATGGATGCGCCGCTGCCAACGAACACGCTGGACAGGAGCCGCGCGCCATTCCCGATCGAGGCCCCGTCCTCCACGACGCACATCGGCCCGACCCATGCTGCGTTGGAGACGTGCGCGCCCTTGGCGACGGCAGCAGCCCAGTGGATGCCGCGCTTGTCCGTCCGCGGCGGCGCAAAGAGCGGCAGCAGAGCCGGCAGCACCCCGCGCGGGTCGCCCGAGGCGAGCCCCGACATGCCGGGCTTGAAGAGCTCCGGCCTGCCTATCATCATGACGCCAGGCGGCATGTTTTCCATACGCGGCGAGCGCTTGTCCCACACCACGCATATTGAGCCGGGGCGCTTTTCCTCGGCCTCTGGCGCAGATACGCCCGTCACGATCAAAGCGCCGTCGCCGACGACGGGCAGGCCCAGCTTCTCACCAAGCTCCGACAAAGTAATCATAAAAGAAGGATTCCCCTCAAACCTATTTTGTTTTTGTACCTCGCGTCGTAGTGCAGCTCTATCGATATGTGCTCGTCCACCCGATAGCCGAGCGCGGCGTTGTGTCCGTGTTCGGGGCTGTAGCGCCACCAGGCGTAGGGACGTCTAATCCGCCCCGTGTCAGCCCAAGCCCTCACCCAAGCGTCTCCGTGCGACCACTCCGCCCCTAGCCTCAGCTTGAACGACGGCGACGAAAGCACGGGAAAGCGAAACCCAATCCTGTTGTGCAGGCCGAAGGAGCTCACGTCCACCTTGGCCTCGTCGTATATCTCAAGGTCGAAGCCCAGCTCCCGCCGCGCGTTCCAGCCGATCGTAACGCCGGCCTCGGGGTAGCGCCCCTCCACCCCGGCGTAGGCCGCTATCCATATGAGGAAGATAAACCGGTCGCTCTCCACGACCGCGTCCAGCCGCGAGACCTGGTCGGCCTCGAAGGACGCCTCGACCATCGAGCGAGTGTTGGAGACGGCGTTGCGGTCCTCGAGAAGCGTCGCGGCGAACCGCTCGACGTCGGCCTTGTGGATGGCGGTCCACTCAAGCGGCATGCCGATCAGCGGCGAAAGCCCCGGGAGCAGCTTCGCGGCCAGGTCTGACTGAAACATGACCGGCATGGTCGAGGAGAAAACCGACGGAGTCACGGCAAGGATCACCGGCTGAGCCGGGTTAAGCGAGACCTGCAGTATGTTTTTTTGATCGGCCTCTCTTACCAGCAGGGAGAATCCCCAGCCCGGAAGCCGCCGCGCCACGACCTCCTCCACGCGGTCGCGCAGGGCCGAGTCAGCCCACGCAAGCGCCTCGACCGGCAGGCCGTCCACTATCGACGCTATCTCCGCGTCCATGCCTCTGACGTCGGCTGCGAACCAATC
Source organism: Synergistaceae bacterium (assembly GCA_031272145.1). Lineage (GTDB taxonomy): Bacteria > Synergistota > Synergistia > Synergistales > Aminobacteriaceae > JAISUL01. The sequence goes on along the minus strand of JAISUL010000106.1, from coordinate 31,963 downwards.
CGACACGGGCGGGCGAAGGATAGGCCCCGCGACCGCCGCGCTCCACTTGGCAGAGGCCAGGGGCTCCAACACGACCTTCGGCTCTCCTTCGCTGGCGTCGATCGCCACGCCGTAGCCGGAGAAGAGCCGAGACGCGACGATCGAAAGGGTCTCGAGCCTCGTAGGCCCGTGAGGTATCTCGCTCCAGACCGCGGCGAGCCCGCGCAGCACGTAGGGCGCCAGCCAGTCGGGCGACACCTCGGCTGTGAGGGCACAAGCAGGGCTCAGCGGGAGGAACGACAGCAAAAACACTAAGACGGTGCCGTCCCGCAGAAACAGCCGCCAGTTAGGCCAGTTAAAACATCTGGCCGAAGCCAAAGTACGTTCTGCCCTCGTCGCCGCCGGTCGCGTAGTCCAGCCTGACCTGCCCCATAGGGGTCTTTACCCTCAGCCCCACCCCGTAGTTGTCGTGGAAGTCACCCCAGTCCATCTCGTTCGCGGCGTTGCCGATGTCGTAGAAGCCGACGAGCTCGAAGCTCTTCTGCACAGGAACGCGAAGCTCCACGTTGCCGAGCAGCACGTTGCTGCCCTCGAACGTGCGGCTGTGGTAGCCGCGCAGCGTGTTCATCCCTCCGAGGACGTAGCGCGCGAAGGCCGGGAGCTCCGTCTCCGTGGAAGACCCGATTCTCGCCCGCGCCGCGAGGATGACGGGGTTGTCCTCGTTCCACATGCCTCCCTCGTTGTAGATGACGTCCTCCAGGATGCTGTTGAGCGGAAGGTAGTACCGCGCCTGAGTCCAGTATTTAAGGTAGCTGTACTCCCCGCCGAGAACCTCCACCGCCTGCTCTATGTTCGTGTCCCACACGAAGCCCTTCGAGTAGGGCAGGTACGGGTCGCGCTTGTCCAGAGTGACCGTGAAGTCGCCGTAGAAGTTCACTCCGCCCCACATGAAGAGGTCGTCGTAGGCGTCCTGGATCTCGTTGTGCTTGTTGCTGTAGTCCACGTTACGGTGGCTCAGGGTGAAGAACCACGACCACTCCTCGTCCTTCCCGAACCTCTTCCCTAGGCCGGCGTAAAAGAGCATGCCCTTCTCGTCGTACTCGAACTGCTTCACCTCGTCGTGGTAGTAGTACTGGTCGATGTAGTGCTGGTAGACGACGCCGACGCGCCACGCGTAGGTATGCCTGTCCATGTAGGGGTTCGCGTAGGTAGCCCAGTACCTCGCCTCGTCGCCCTCGTCGAAGCCTATGTCGAACGTGTGCCCAAGCCCGCCGAGGTTCGTCTCGGAGAAGGTCAGGCCGCCGCTTATGCCGCTCTCCGTGCCGTAGCCGACGTTGATGCCGATGTTGGCGGTCTTCTTCTCCTTGACCGTCAGAATCACGTCGATGACCCCGTCGTCCCCGTCGGGCGTGTCGAAGCCGACGTTCACGTCCTCGAAGTAGCCCAGCCCCTGCAGCCTGGCCAGCTGGTGGCGGAACTTGGTTATGTTGAAGAGGTCGCCCCTCTTGAACTTTATCTCGCGGCGGATGACCTTGGTCTTGGTGCGCTTGTTGCCCTGAACTATGACGTCTCCGATGCGCGGCTCCACTATCTGGACGTTGATCCGCCCGCCGTCCATCTTGACGTCCGCCACGCGGGCCATAACGTAGCCGTCCTTGTGGTACTTGTCCTGCACCCGGTCGAGGTCGTTCCGGAAGAACACGCGGTTGAACACCGCCCCGACCTGAGTCAAGACCTCCTTCATGAGGACGTCGCTCTTGTACACGGTGTTGCCGGAGAACGTGATCTCCTCAACGATGGGGTTCTCCCTCACGGAGTACGTCACAGCGACGCCGCCCGGCGACGCCGACAGCTCGACGTCCACGAACGAGAAGAAGCCCTGGTTGTAGATGGCCTCGATGTCCTTCTGGAGCGTGTCTCTATTCAGCGGCTTGCCGGCCTTCGTCTCGACCACGCCGAGGATGTAGTCCGACGTTATGGCGGAGTTGCCCTTGACGGCCACGTCAACGACGATAGGCTCAGCGGCGCCTGCTATGCCCAGAAGCATCAATAACGCCCCAAAAAAGACGGCACACGCGGCGCTGAAGCGCAAAAGCGCCTTGTTCGGCACATTTCTCACCTGCTCATCTCTCCTCGATTTTCCGGCCCCACTATGATTATGGGCGGCTCGTTTTTAAGCGCCCTCTCTCCCGTCCGCACGAGCGAGAGAACGCGGTCATACGGCAAGAAGTCCGCCGCCTTGGGCGCGGCGTTTTTTATCTCTTCTGCCTTTGTCTCCGGCTTTGTTTTCGCCGGCGCCTCCCTGCGCCCGCGGGCCGCGCTTTTCACCGGCGCAGCCGGAGTCGAAACCAGCTGGGGCTCCGGCTGGGGCTGGCTTGAGAAAGCCTCTTGGGGCTGGCTTGAGAGGACGTCTGCGTACATCGGGCGGGCCAGGGGCTCGGCTGTCGCCATGACCAGCAGCGCCGCGACGAGCGCGGTCTTCACGGCCATGCCGGCGCTATGCCAGCGGGAGCCGCTCCGCCTGCCGACCTTCTCCCAGAGCGCCCTGCGCAGGAGCTCCATGTCCGCGCTCGCGCACTCCACGTCCATCAGAGCGCTCTCCAGCGACCCGGAGCCGCAGGACTTCAGGCAGCGCTCCAGCCATCTCACTATAAACGCGACGCGCCTTTCAAACATCGGAACCACCTCACGCCAAGCCCAGGAGCTCGCGTATCCTCACTATGGCGACGCGCCGCAGGCGGTACACGTGGGACACGTCCAGACCGCGCTTCTCGGCGACCTCGGACGGTTCCTTGCCCTCGAAGAAGATGTCGGACGCGACCTCCGCCTCCCGGCCAGTGAGCCTGCCGATGATCTCGGCCACGTCGAGGCCGTCGTAGTCGGGCTGCTCGGAGGCGAAGAGCGGCGGCATGGAGAACGCCTCACCGACCGGCACAGGCGCGCGCCCCTCCGTCCTCGCGAGCATGTTCAGCATACAGCCCCTTATCCTGTAGCAGGCGTAGGTCGTGAACCTCAGGTCGCGCGCCGGGTCGAACCGATCCACCGCGCCTATCAGGGCCAGCATGCCCTCCTGAATCACGTCCTGCCTGAGCGACGGGCTCGTCCTCATCTTCCCGGCGAACCAGAACACCAACGGCCTGTACGCCACGATGAGCGCCTCGCGCGCGTCCTCGTCCCCAGCACGGCATTTCGTCCAAAGCTCCGTCTCTTGCTCTCTGTCCATCTCGCGCCTCCGTAATTATTCTACTCTAACTTCTCCACACGGGCAGGGCGGTGCCTTTCGGCAGGCTTAGATGAAGGTCGTCGTTTGAGAACGCCAGCTGCCAGCCCCAGCTGCCGCGCTCTATGCCAGTGAGCGAGCAGTTGGACACCTTGATGCTCCACACAGAATGGGGGTCGAAGCCCAGAAGAAGGGCGAAGAGCGCCCGTATAACCCCTCCGTGGGAGACCACCGCAACGCTCGCGTGACCAGAGCCCGCGACGACGTCCGCGGCCTCGCCTATCCGCCGCCGCGCGGAGCTCCAGTCCTCGCCGCCCTCGGGCACCGTGAAGAACGGGTCGTCGAGCCACCTCGCGAAGAACTCCTCGTCGCGTTCCTTTATAGTTTGTATCGGCATGGTCTCCCAGACGCCGAAGCCTACCTCGGCGAGCGAGTCCACGACCGTCGGGACAAGGCCGTGGGGCGCGGCTATCGCTGACGCGGTCGCGTGCGCACGGGAGAGTGGGCTGGTGTAGACGGCGCCGAGCCGCTCCGACGCCAGGCGAGCCGACGTGAGCGCGGCCTGTTCCGTGCCCTCGGCGTTCAGCGGGACGTCGCTTATCCCCTGAAAGCGCCTCTCGTCGTTCCAGTCGGTGCGGCCGTGCCGTATCAAAAGAATTTTCTTGTCGGCTGGCAAGCGAAAAAACCTCCATAGCCGGGCGGCCCGTTTATTTGCTAAACTTCGCCGAGAATTATAACACGCGGATGTTGCGAATGAACGTCCATGTTGCTACACTCTTTTTTACTTTGGGGTCAAACTGACCCCTTGGGGCCTACGCTGACCCCTTGGGGCCTGCGCTGACCCCTCGCGAGGGGTGGTATGGGTGCTTAAGGATTTGGAGGATTGGCTTCGGGGCGGAAGGCCGTCGTTCAGCGACGTCCCGTTCGACCGGACTGGTCTTCTGTTGGACGCGGCGGTGGTTCTGCGGCTTCCGGTGGTCGTGACGGCTCAGAGGGCGCGGGCAGTCGTCCCTGCCACGGAGGAGCCCACGCCGACGGAGGCAGTCGAGCCGAGCATGGCAGCCGAGCCGAGCTTGCCCGGCGCGCAGACATGGGAACCCGTCGAGGCGGTGGCTAGCCAGCCCATCGGTCAGTCCATTGCTCAAGAGGAGGAAGACGTGGCCGGGGTTAATCAGCCCCTTAACCAGTTTGGGGGACTCGTCCCGCCCCGTACGGACGCGCTGAAGAGAGCCGAGAGCCGGAGCTCAGGCCCGGAGCAGGGCATCGAGATGGACGCCAACGTGTCGCGCCTAGCGAACGCCGAGTATCAGCCGTTCCGCTCGCACAAGCTTGGGAGCGACCACCCAGAGCCGCAGACCAGGGGCGCCAAAGCCTCCAGCAAAAAACGGCGCCGGCTGTTCACCATGCTGGCAGCGGCGGCGATCTTCTGCGCGATAGTCATCGGCTCGGTGTCCATCATGGGAAAACCCGCGCTAGAGCCACCCCAGGAGGCAGCAGTTGCCCCCAAGGAGACAACCGCTCCCAAGGAAGCAGCCGCTCCCAAAGAAGCAGCCGCTCCCAAGGAGGCAGCCGCTCCCAAGGAGGAGCAGGGCACCAAGGCCGAGCCCTCAAAGCCTGAGGTCACAAAGGCGGCCGAGCCACCGGCAGTGCCTGGCGGCGAAGTGTCCACCCCCGCGGCCGCACCCGCCACGGAGGCAGGCCGTCCCGCTGCCGAGCCCCCCAAGGGGACAGTTTCCCTCAGGCCCCCCAGCCCCGCCAGACCCGCCGCCCTCAGACCCGCCGCACGCAGGAGGGCAGCCGTCCCCACGGCGGCAGTTGCCACAAGGCCAGCTGCTCCAAGGGCCTCGGTTCCTAATACTGCTGTTCCTAATACCGCGGTTCCTAATACCCCTAATACTCCGCGCCGCGCGGCAGTGATTTACGAGAAGGTCGACAGGGGCGGGCTGTTCAGCATAGGCGTGTCCATGTTCCGAGCCAGAAGGTTCAGCGACGCGCTCAAGGCCTTCCGGGCGTGCCTCGACGAGCCCGGCGGCGGCGCGCTCCCCGACATGTCGCTCGCGGGGGACACGGGGCCCATATGGAAGGGCTTCGTTAAGGACCTCTCCCTGCCGTCCGACGTCAAAATACTGGCCGACGCCGTGAGCATGAACCCAGCCGACCGCAGCCTCTACGTAAACCTCGCCCTGACCGCCAGCAAAGTCGGAATGCACGGCGACGACCTGAGGGCGCTCTTGCTCGACATCTACGCCCACGCCCTGGACGAGGGCAGCCTAAGGGGGAACTGAGACTGTTCGGCGGACACGCCGACCTAGGGGGCGACGCTCCTAGCGCGGCGATCTTCAAGCTGGCCGTCCCCTCGATGGGCCTCTTCGTCTTCAGCAGCCTGCTGCACTTGGTCGACACGATATTCGTATCGTGGCTCGGCGAGTTTCCCATGGCCGCTATGTCGTTCACGGGGCCGGTCAACCTGTGCATCTTCGCTATGCTCGAGTGCGTGGCCAACGGCGCCATAGCCCTCATGGGGCGCAACCTCGGACGCGGGGACGTCGGAGCGGCGCAGCACATAGCGAGAAGCGCCCTCGCCCTGATGTACGTCGAAAGCATGCTCTCCCTGCCCATGATCCTGCCGTCGGTCTCCAACGCCGTGTTCGAGGGCATAGGCGCTCAGGGCGACGTCCTCCACCTCTGCTGGCTCTACAACATGTGGGTGCCGATAATGTTCCCCTTCATGGGGTACACGTACATGTGCAACACCGTCTTCCGCGCCCAGGGGGACACGCTGACGCCGTTCAAGGCAATCGCCCTGGCAAACACCATAAACATCGTGCTCGACCCCATACTCATCTTCTCCGTCGGGTGGGGAATATCCGGCGCAGCCATCGCGACATGGGTCTCCCGCATAGCCTCGTCGTACTACCTGTGGCGGAAGCTGAACAAAGAGAGCGAGATAAAGGTGTCGCCGCTCATGCGCCCGTGGGACAGGCCGACGCTCTACTGGCGCGGCATACTCTGGATAGGCGTCCCAGTCGCCCTGACCTCGGCCAGCGTGGCGCTCGGCATGGGCAGCGTGAACAAAATACTCTCCGCGTTCGGGCACCGCGCCGTCGCCGCATGGATGCTCGGCCTGAGGGTGGAGGAGCTGGCGTTTAACTTCGTCCAGGGCATCAACACAGCCCTCGTGCCATACGTGGCGTTCAACTACGGCAGGCGCAACGCCGCCCGCATGCTCGCCGGCTTCAAGGCGGCGTACCTCCTGGCGCTCGGCCTCATGGTCACGATGGGGGGCGTCATCTACGCGGCGCCGCATCTGTTCCTCGACCTCTTCCAGCCAGCGCCGGAGATCGGAGCCATGGCCGCCGCCGCCATACGCGCGTCGGTGCCAGGCTACCCGTTCAACATCCTGGTCGTCCTGTCGTGCGGGTTCTTCGTCGGCACGGGGTACTCGCTCTTCGGAACCGTGACGCAGCTCCTGCGCAGCATAGTCTTCCGCGTGACAGCCGCGTGGATATTCGCGACTCAGGTGGACTTTTCGCACATATGGTGGTTCCAGTCGCTGGCGGCCTTCTGCGGCAGCTTCGTGGCGGCGGGGTTCTTCTGCTTCGTCTACAGACGCGTCAAAACATAGATCATAGATCATGATAATAAATAGAAAGAAAGTGTTGCTCGTGAAACGCAAATCTATCTTGGCAGCGGCGCTGGCTCTCGGCCTCGCAGTGCTCGCCGCTCCGGCTTTTGCATCAGAAAAGCTGTTTATCATCTCGCCGACAGCCGGGTGGTACATGCCGACCGACAGCAAGACCCAGAACGCCTTCGGGCGCTCGTGGTTCCAGCTCGGCGTGTCGGTCAACTTGAGCGCCCTCGGCCTCTCAAGCGGCAGGGGCGAGTTCAAGCTGTCGCCGTACTTCGGCTACTACCACGCGAACGAGAACGGCAACGACGCGGACATCATACCGCTCGGCCTCGAGATGCGCTGGCGCCTGCCGCACGCCGATCGGGACTTCTCACCCTACCTAGGCGTCGGGGCCGCGCTCTACGGCGTGCGCTTCGAGGACCGCGGCGCCGGCGTCGACACGGGCTGGCGGTCTGCCGTCGGAGGGCGCATCGCAATCGGCGCAGACGTGACGAAGTGGTTCACGCTCCAAGCCGCGTACAACTACGTCTCAGACGTACAAGGCTACGACCTGAGCGGCTTCTCCGTCACAGGCAAGCTTAATATTTACTTCTAATTAAAAAAGACCCCATCAGGCAGGCGATATGCAGCGCTTCGACGTGATGGTCATAGGGGGCGGGCCGGCCGGCCTCATCGCCGCCGGTCGCGCGGCTGAAAAAGGAGCAGCAGTGCTCCTGGTCGAGAAGAACGCCTCGGTCGGGGAAAAACTGCTTATCTCGGGCAGAGGACGGTGCAATTTCACCAACTCGCGCCTCGACGCGGACTCGTTCCTCGCGCGCTACGGGGAAAAGGGGGGCGAGTTCCTGCGCCCGGCCATGTCGCTGTTCGGGCCGGAGAGGACGATGGCGTTCTTCCGGCAGGGAGGGGTGAAAGTAACCGTCGAACGAGGCGGACGCGCCTTCCCCGAGCCCGGAGCAGGAAGCGGAAGCGTTAAGAAATCTCCATCGGGGGCGCGGCTTGTGATGAACCGCCTGCTCGCGTACTGCGGCCGGGGCCTGGTGCGATTCCTCAGAAACACGCCCGTGATGGGGATAAACGTTAAAAATGGGCACATAGATCGAGTGATCACGCGCTCGGACGAGCTGGGCGCCGGCCGCTACGTGCTGGCGACGGGCGGCATGTCATACCCAAAGACCGGATCGACGGGGGACGGCTACCGATTTGCGAGACAAGCCGGGCACTCGATCGTCACCCCGACTCCGGCCCTCGTGCCGGTCGCGGTCAGAGAGACCTGGGTCAAGCTCGCCAAGGGATTCGACCTGAGGAACGTCAGGCTCACGGTCAGAGTAGACGGGGAGGAGTGCCCCAGCATGGCGCGCTTCGGCGAGATGGAGTTCACCAACTTCGGCGTCAGCGGCCCCATCGTGATGGACGTAAGCGCGTCCCTGCCGGAGCTCATGGCGAAGGGCACCGTGACGCTCCACCTCGACCTCAAGCCGGCGCTCACGCTCGAAAAGCTGGCCGACCGAGTGGGCCGCGGCTTCGCGGGGCGAGAGGGCCGCGACGTGGCCGGCGGGATGGCCGGGCTCCTGCCGAGGGCGCTGATCCCGATGTTCATGGCGGTACTCGGCGCCTCCCCGCGGGAGCAGCCGGCTGCGCTCGGCATCGCACGCCTGCTCAAGGACATAACGATGACCGTCACGCACCTCTGGAGCTTCGACCACGCCATCGTCACGAAGGGCGGCGTCAGCCTTGACGAGGTCGACCCGCAGACCATGAGGTCAAGGCTCTGCCCCAACCTCTCCTTCGCCGGCGAGCTTCTGGACTTAAACGGCCCAACAGGGGGGTTCAACCTCCAGTTATGCTGGAGCACGGGATATTTGGCAGGAGAAAACGCAAATTAGCGCAGTATCCGTGATATTATAGCAAACACTTCATCAGGAGGTCTTAGACCCCTTGGGGGCTTAGACCCCGAATAGACTGTGTGACACAAAGGGGGGTGGCTGTTTTGGATTTGCCGCGCGTAATCATCGCCGACGAGAGCACGCAGGGAACCGTGCCGGCTGGTGTTCTTCTGCTCTACGCGCTTCAAAGGGTCGGCGTCGACGTGAAAATCTTCACCTGCGCGCGCGACGAAGCCGAGATGCGGCTGCTGAGGCTGCTGTTCTCGCAGGATATAGTCTCCCTCGACGCCTACACGTGCGGCGGCACGGACGGCATAAGGGCGCTCTTTCAGGAGGCCGCAAGCCCAAGCGCCCTGAACGTGATTCTGACGCCCCTGTGCAAGCAGTCCGACGGAAACGAGTACACCGAGGTGCGCCCTGAGCCCCTCGACATGAGCCGCGCCCTGTCCTGCGGAATCGTCGCCGTCTTCTCGGCGATGGCCTCGTCGATACTCTCCTCGCGCGCCGTGATGGAGACCCTCTCGGCCTTCAGCGGCACGATGCAGAACAACGTGCTCGGCATAATCTTCTCGTCGGTGAGAAACATCAAGGAGTACCAGCTCCTCGAGCAGCACATAGGCCGAAACACGTCGCTGATCAACCTAGGCCACATGTCGGCGGAGCTGAACCGCCCGATGCCGTTCCTGCCAGACCTCTTCAACGCCTCGGCCGGCGCGCGCCTCACTCAGGTCAAGAGCGCCGCCCTGCAGCTGGCCTCGCGCCGACAGATAGAGTGGCACGCGTTTCAAGCCTTCGGACGGCTGTACGAGTCCTGGACTGGCATCAGCGCACCGGACTCCCGCCCCAAGGGGTCGTTTGACCCCAAGGACATACGGGTGGCCATAGTCGGAGACAGCCTATTCTCGCTGGAGGGAGCCAACGCCGCCAAGATGTTCGGCGCCATCGGATGCTCCTCCGTCGAGGACTACAACCCGCTGACACAGATGTTTCCGGGGAGCGCCGACCTCATTTACTTCCCGAACTCCGTCGTCGGCCTGTACGCTGACAAGCTGATGAACTGCGCGCCGTTCGTCAACGGCGTCAAAAACGCGATGGCCTCGCGCAAGCTGATGTTTATCAACGGCGCGTTTGCACCGCTGTTCTGCAAGTGCTTTGTCGGGATAGACCGAAAGCAGTATGACGGCATAGGGATATTCTCGTGCCGCGGCTCATACTCCGCACCTGTGCCGGACGACGGGAGCAAAGAGGGCAACGTAGAGGTGAGAGGGACGGATAATTCCATCCTTACAAGGCGGGACGAGAAGCTGCGGGGGCGCTATCTGTCGTACGTACAGGTGAGCAACCCTGGCAACGCGGAGACGCCCCTGTGGGCGTACCGCGACGCGCGCAAGGACATGGAGCGTGGGTACTCGGGCTGGCAAAAGGCCAACTGCTGCCTGATGACAGAGCTTAACATCGAAACGTGGAGCAACGTGGGGGTTTTTAACCGCCTGCTGACCGCGTATGACCAGATCAAGAAAAGGCACCACATATAATTTTTTTAGGAGGTAGCAACGTGGGAAACCTGAAGGGCACCAAAACCCTGACTAACCTGATGAAGGCCTTCGCCGGCGAGTCCCAGGCGCGCAACCGCTACACGTGGTTCGCGTCCAAGGCGGCGAAGGAGGGCTATCGGCAGATCGAGTTCATCTTCTCGGAGACCGCCGACCAGGAGCGGGAGCACGCGCAGCGCCTGTACCGCCTGATGGGCGAGTCGGGGGAGGAGATCGAGATCACGGCCAGCTTCCCGGCTGGGCCGGAGCGCGACACTCTGACGAACCTGAAGGACGCCGCGGCGGGCGAGAACCACGAGTACGCCGTGATGTACCCGGAGTTCGCGCGCGTCGCCGATGCGGAGGGCTTGCCGGACATAGCCTCGGTGTTTCGCGCCATAGCGGTTGCGGAGAAGTTTCACGAGGAGCGCTATCTAGGCCTGGCGAAGAACATCGCCGAGGGCAAGGTCTTCAAGAAGGACACGAAGATCAAGTGGCGCTGCCGGAACTGCGGCTGCATTGTGGAGAGCACCGAGGCCCCGGAGAAGTGCCCTGCCTGCGACCACCCGAGGGCGTACTTCGAGATGCTCGGAGTGAACTGGTAGGGGGAGTTTTCTTACCTTACCTTATCTTATCTTCGGGCTCAGGGCTCAGGGGGGGCGGGGCTGCCCCTCCCCAACGCCCTGGGCATTAGAAAGCTCCTCGCGGGTCAGGCCGGTCGGCTCGCCCCATCTAAGTCCCGCAGCCACGCCTCCGACGAGGCGTCGCTTGGCATTCGCCAGTCTCCCCTCGGCGACAGGCTCACCGATCCGACCTTCGGGCCGTCGGGGAGGCAGCTTCGCTTGAACTGCTGCGCAAAGAAACGCCGATAGAACACCTTCAGCCACTTCATTATGACGTCCGGCTCGTATAGGCCGCCCCACGCCGACAGAGCAAGGTCATATATTGCCATCGGAGACCTGCCGCGGCGCACCATGTGATACAGAAAGAAGTCGTGAAGCTCGTAAGGGCCGACTATGTCCTCCGTCCGCTGAAGTATCTCGCCATCCTCCGACGGAGGCAGCAGCTCCGGGCTGACGGGCGTGGCCAAAATATCCCCAAGCACCTCCGACAGAGGCGACCCCACTCCGTCGGCCACGTGGCGCACTATGTGCCTCACAAGGGTCTTCGGAACTCCGGCGTTAACCCCGTACATGCTCATGTGGTCGCCGTTGTAGGTCGCCCAGCCCAGAGCGAGCTCCGACAGGTCGCCCGTGCCGACAACTATGCCGCCTAAATCGTTGGCTAAGTCCATCAGAGTCAGAGTGCGGACGCGGGCCTGGGCGTTCTCGTACACCACGTCGGCGTTTTCCTTGCCTTTGGCCTTGCTACTTCGGCCTAGGCTGCGGAGGTGGGCTTCCACAGGCTCTGTCACGTTTATCTCGCGAAACTCCACGCCTAGAGCGCTGCAGAGCTTCTCCGCGTTCGACCTTGTGCGCTGCGTCGTACCGAAACACGGCATGGTCACTGCCACAACGTCCGAGGCGGGGCGGCTTAAGCGATCCATCGCGCGCACGGACACCAGAAGCGCCAGGCAGCTGTCAAGCCCCCCAGACACGCCGATCAGTGCCCTTTGGGCTCCGCTGCGCTCCAGCCTTGTCGCGAGCCCTGACGCCTGCATGTCCAGTATCGCCTCGCAGCGCTCGCCCTTCTCGCGCTCGTCCTTCGGCACGAAGGGATAGGGATCGGTGCTTCGCAGAGGGGGGCGGACGGCGCGCTCGGGCGGAGGAATGCGGATGTGCGTGTAGCCATTGCCCTCTGCGCTGCCTTCGTTGGGAGGGTTGAACGTGTTCATGCGGCGGCGGTCGTGGGTCAGGGCGTCGACGTCAACGTCGGCTTCAGCCCACGCGTCGCCGAACGGCGGGGCCTCGGCAAGCACCGCTCCGTTTTCGCACACCAGGCAGTGCCCGCCGAAGACCATGTCCGTGCTGCTCTCGCCGCGCCCGGCTCCGGCGTAGACGTAGGCGCATACCAGACGCGCCGACTGCGCCGCAACCAGAGCCCTTCGGTACTCCGCCTTGCCTATCAGCTCGTCGCTGGCCGAGGGGTTCACTATGATGTTCGCCCCAGCCGCGGCGTGAAAGGCCGAGGGCTGCACCGGCACCCATAGGTCCTCGCAAATTTCCGCCGCAAGGCAAAATGCGTCGTCTTCAGAGTGGAACAAGACCCTCGAGGCGCATGGATCGAACCAGCGGCGCTCGTAGAACTCGCCGTAGTTTGGGATGTTGGCCTTGGGAACCACGCCGAACAGTGCGCCGCTGCCGAAGACCGCCGCCACGTTGAACAGCCGGCCGTTCGTCGAGAACGGGAGCCCTGCGACCACGGTCAGGCCCGGGAGCGCGCGGCTCGCCTCGACCAAGCGGGCGAGGGCGCTCCTCGCCTCGTCTATCAGGGCGGACTGGAGAAACAGGTCGCCGCAGGTGTAGCCGGTTATGCAGAGCTCCGGCAGGCACAGCAGGTCGACGCGCTTTTGCGCAGCCCGCTGCATCAGGGCCTCGCACTGCCCGGCGTTGTAGGCGCAGTCCGCGACCCTTATCGGCGGAGCGGCGGCGGCGACACGGACGTACAAGGTCAGACGCCCCCGTTTTTCTTGAGGATCTCCTCCCACGTCACGAACGAGTGGTAGAAAATCCTGTCGTTGTCGTCGAGTCCGCGCGTGATCTCCGTGATGTGGCTGCGCTTGGCGTCGATCATCTCAAGGACGTACTCGACGGCCTTGAAGGGCATGCTCTTCTCGCCGCAGGTGTAGATGTCGAGCGCCATGTAGTCCTCCTCGGGCCAGGTGTGAACCGACAGGTGCGACTCGCTTATGACGACCACGCCGCTCACGCCGTTCGGCGGGAAGCGGTTGAACGAAACAGCCCAAACCTGCGCGTTGGCCTGTTTCGCAGCCTCAACCAAAACATCCTGAAGCTTGGACACGTCGGCTATGACGGGCCCGCAGCCGGATGCCTCCACAATAAAATGAACCCCTTTAGGAGACATGTGAATCCCCCCTCACGCGTGATAGGTTAAACTTTAGCACAAAAACCGCGGCGGGGGGAACGCGCTTGAACGTAATTGAGCAGATTTTAAGCGGCCTTACGCCGGAGCAGGCTAGGGCCGCGGCGCAGGACGGGAACATAGTGGCGGTCAGGGCGGGGGCCGGGACTGGCAAGACGTGGGTGCTCACGCGGAGGTTCGTCGCCACGCTCTTCAATGACCCGGAGTGCCTGCCGCGCGACATCCTGACTCTGACCTACACGGACGCGGCGGCGCGTGAGATGCGCGAGCGGGTCGAGAGGGCGGTGCTCGACTTCCTGCCCCTCCTGCCGGAGCCTCGGCAGCGGGACGTGCGGGACGGCCTCGACGAGGTGTGGATTTCGACCATACACTCGTTCGCGTCCCGCCTGATTCGCATCGGCGGGCTGGCGCTCGACGTCGACCCGGGCTTCTCGGTGGTCTCGGCACCACGCGAGGACGCGTTCTGGGAGGGATTCACGCGCGCCGTCGACGCGCTGGACTTCTCCGGCATGCCGTACCAGCCCCAGGTAGACCATCCCCTCCGCGCCGCCGTCGAGAAGTGGGGGGCTGGCACGCTGAGCAACCTGGCGCGCGAGGTGATAGAGACGCACGCGAGCCTCGACCGGACGCCCTCCACGCTCCTCCGCTGGGCCGCCAAGACCGAGCGAGAGTCAGACTCGCGGCTCGCCCACGTCCGCGCCATCGTCAGGAGGGACGTCCTGCGTGGCGTCTGGGACGACGCGTGGAGTAGGTGGGGCAGTATATTTGATGATCTGGCGAGCGAGATCGCCGGGGCGAAGCACGATAAAGAGATGGCGCTGTTAGAGGTCATGAGGCGCCGTCCGGCAGACCCCAAGGGGTTAGTCAACCCCGAGGGGTTAGTCAACCCCGACCCGACGGAAGAGGTGAAGCGCCAGTTCTTCGTCGACGTCTGCTCGAACGTCCGCGGCGGCAGCTCCAAGCTGTTCAAGATGATCACCGAGCGGCTCGGCATGACCGCCGGTGACTGGCGCAAGGCTAACAAGGCGATGGCGGAGTTCTCGCAGTTCTTAACGGTTAGCTCCGACGCGGATAGGCAGGTTCGCGCCGCGCTCCTGCGCCTATGCGCCGCGGCTTGGGAGGCTTGGAACGAGACCAAGAGGCGCTCGAACCTGCTCTCCTTCTCGGACATGATCTCGCTGGCCCGGCGCGCCTTGAAGGCCGGCCAAGCAAAGGGTGTCATGAGACCCCAAGCCGGCCAAGCGTTCCGCCACGTCCTCATAGACGAGTTTCAGGACACGGATCGGGTGCAGTACAACCTGATACTTCAGACTCAGAGTCAGAGTGAAAAAAAACTGTTCATCGTCGGGGACGTCAAGCAGGCGATATACGGCTTTCGGCACGCTGACCCCAGCCTGTTCGAGGCCTGCACCGCCCGCGCGTCGGCTCTGGGTCTTACGACCCCTCGGGGTCTCATGACCCCTCGGGGTCTCACGACATCCTCCGTGCCGCTCGACGTGAGCTTCCGCACGCGCGCGTCGCTCCTGAGGCACATCAACTCGCTCTTCGCCAGCGTGTGGGGCAACAGCTACGAACCCCTGAGGCCAGTTTGGAGTCTCATGACCTCTGACGACAGGGGTCATGAGACCCCAAGCGGCGGCATAAGGGACGCCGTCACAGTTGAGCCCCTGACTGTGCTGCTCTCGGAGGCCGACGGCCCAGTGTCCGAGGCGCGGGAGCGCGGGGCCGCCGAACTGGCCTGCCTCTTCTCGCGATGGGTCGGCGAAGGCCGGACCGTCTGGGATAAGGGGGATAATAAGGCTCGTCCGGTTCGCTGGGGGGACTTTGCGGTCTTGACGCCCACGCGCGGGGAGTACGAGGTGCTGGAGCGGGCGTTTGACGCCCTGGGCATTCCGGCGGTGTTCGTCGCGGCGAAGAGCTACTTCTCGCGCGGCGAGGTGACGGACGTGGTGAACACGCTCCGCGCCGCCGCCTCCCCGGAGGACGAGGCGGCCCTGGCCGGCTGGCTCTGCTCGCCGTTTTCGGGCTTAAGCCCGGACGAGGCCATGCGGAGCATCGAGGACGGCACCATCCAGGCAGCCGCGGCGCGCACCCCCATAGAGCGTCTGAGGCGCATAGGAGCCCTGAGGGGCCCTAGCGCGATCCTGTCGTCCCTGCTGGAGGTCATGAGACCCCAAGGGGTCATGAGACCCCAAGAGGTCATGAGACCCCAAGCCGACTCCCTGTGGCTTTCGTCCGTGCCGCCGCGGAACCGCGAGCGCGTCACGGCGAACGTCCGGCACGCCGCCGCCCTCGCAGCGCAGTACGAGGCCGCAATGCCCGGAGGGGTGGCGGGCTGCGCGAGGTGGCTCGACATGGCGCTGCGCGCAGGTCGGGACGTCGTGGAGCCGGAGTCCGTCGACGAAAACGCCGTCCACGTGATGACGGTACACGCCGCGAAGGGGTTGGAGTTTCCCGTCGTGGCCGTAGTCAGAGCAGAGCGTGGCATAAGGAACCCCAAGAGCACCGCAGCCCCGTCAACTCTGATGGGCGTCGCAGTGTCTGCCCTGCCGGACGAGCTTTGTTACCCGCCGGAGGAGGACAGCGCCCATCTTTCGCTGCACTGGGATAGGGTCTTAACTAGCCGCTCCGAGGCCGAGGAGTCGATGCGCCTGTTCTACGTCGCCGCGACGCGCGCCCGCGACGCGCTGGTGATTTGCGGAACACGGAAAAACTCCGCTGGGGGCGCTGGGGAAAAGGCCACAGACAAGAGCTGGCTGGCCACAACCTTGTCGTGGCTTGAGGGGCCGGAAAAAAAGGACGTGCCAATAATCCACGTACCCTCCGAGGCTCAAGCCCCAAACCCAGCCCATTTTATCCGCTTAGGGTCTAATGACCTCCCCCCGGCGGGGGTTAGTCAACCCCGAGGGGTTAGTCAACCCCAAGCCGTACCGCTTCCCGCTGCCACATCAGGCGCGCTGGCGTCGTTTTCGGCCACGTCGTTTGCCCTGTTCGAGTGGTGCCCGCTGGCATGGCGCCGCAAGTACCGCCAGGGCCTCGACCTGAAATGGGAAATCCCCGACACGACGGAAGATGAGTACCCTAATATCGGTGGTGCCGACCTTGGCTCCCTAGCCCACTGGGTTCTGGCCAACTGGGACTTGAGGGAGGAGAGCCTGAGCCAGTGGCTGGGGGAGCTTTCTCAAGCTAACGGGCGCGAGCCTCTGACCGCGTGGCTAACCAGATTCGCCGCCACCGATGAGGGGATAAACATCAGGCGCCGCCTAGAGTCAGCAGACGGTTCAGGGGCTCATGACCTCCTTATGAGGGAAAGCCCGTTCCGCGTGTCGCTGCATGGGGTTCGCTTGGTGGGCACGACGGACGTCGCGTGGCGAGACGGCGACAAGTGGAGCGTGAGGGATTACAAGATAACCGCAGCAGCCGACGCCTCGGGGTTGACTAACCTCCCGGACGAGCTCTATACGGCGCAGCTAGACTTCTACGCCCTGGCCCTGGAGATGTTGACCGGCGTGGGCAGCGTAAGCGTGGGCCTGATTTTCCTGAGGGAGGGGGCGGTTCGTTTGTGGGAGGCGCGGTCTTTGGAGGACATAGCGGAGCGCGTGCGGCGCGCTGCGGAGGAGGCGGCGTGCGGCCCCTGGCTTCCGAAGGATCGAGCCGGGGAAAAGCGCTGCCCGCGCTGCCCGTTTTCCATGCGGCAGGGGGGGTGCCGCGGCTGTCTGGGGTAGGTCACTCGTTGCTTAGCCGCTGGGGACGCTGGGGGCAAATTGGCTAACGCCCATAGCTTCGAGGCTTGGGCGAGGGCTGTAGAAGGGCGGTTCGACACGCATGGGGTCTGCTGAAGCGTGACCCCTTGAGAAAGGGTGAGCGATTATGTTGTTGCTGGGCAAGGGAAAACAGGGTTGGTTCGCTCTGGCGGTTGCGGCGCTGGTCGTGTCCTTCGTGGTCGTGGCCGGAGGCTGGGGCTGCGGAGGAGACGACGACGGTGGCAGCAGCAGCGACACGCCGAATTTTGCGGCCCTGGAGGGAGAGTGGAATATCACTGGAGGCTCCGGGACGGCAACGGCCAATGGTGCTACTTATGAACTGACGGCAGTGTCAGGCGATCTTGCTTTCAGCCTGCAACAGGAGACCCCAGATTATGAGCTCTTCAATCTTAAGGGCCAGAGCAGCGGGTTCGCCATTATCAATGGTAATGCCGTTCCTGTGACCATGTACAGCCACGCCGGTGAGCAGGTCAAGGTTACATACAGCGACGGCACGTATCGCGGGACGGCTGTTGAGTCCAATGCCGAGTTTGCATTGAAATTTTCGTCAGATACTTCAGCCGAAGTATCGCAGACAGGGGTTTCCGACGCGGGCTATCAGTACACCGTGAAGTACACGCTCCAGAAGGTTCCAGCCGGGTCTTAGGCCTCAGCGGCGTCTGGACGCCTCGACGGCGGAGGCCACGGCCAAGAGGCAGCCGACGCAAAGCCAGAGGTCGGCGAGGTTCACGCCCAGCCCCCACACCTGCACCCAGTCGACGACGCAACCGCGGGCGACGCGGTCGATGAAGTTCGAGACGCCCCCTGCCCATAGGAAGGACATCCCGCGCAGCCTGCGCAGCGCCGGACAGGCCACGCAGGCGACGCCGAGGACGAGCAGCCCTGCCGCGGCGAGGAGCAGCCCGGGCGTGCCCGTCCCCCCGTCCATGATGGAGAAGGCCGCGCCGCGGTTGAAGCTCAGCGCGATGGAGAACCAGTTCCCCGAGGAGAAAGCAGCCCCGGACGCTGGGGACGCTGGGGACGCTGGGGACGCTGGGGATAAGCTGGCCACCGCCCATAGCTTCGAGGCTTGGTCGAGGGCTATTAGGAGGAAGACATTGCGGGCGGCGGCGAGGATTTTTCGGCTGGGCATAGGCACCACTCCTTTCGAGCTATTTTGGCTCACAATTCTAACTCAACCCCTTGACATTTGCGCCGAGGTGTGTAAAATGTGTAGCGTTTCGAGTTTCCAAATCTTCGGCGACGCACGAGGGGAGGCAGCACCGGTGAGGCAGCAAAATTTTTGGATTTGCGCGATTTTGTGGATAAACCTATTGACAAGCCCGCCGAGCCGTGTATACTCCAACGGCCCAACGGCCCAACGGCCCAACGGCCAAATCCTGCCTTAAATTCCAATAAGTTTGGTTGCAATTCGGCGGGGCTGCTTAGCTCCGTCATAAGC
Organism: Synergistaceae bacterium; assembly: GCA_031272145.1. Classification (GTDB taxonomy): domain Bacteria; phylum Synergistota; class Synergistia; order Synergistales; family Aminobacteriaceae; genus JAISUL01. The sequence continues at coordinate 13,471 of JAISUL010000106.1, read as the reverse complement.
GTGGGCCTTGCTCCTCTTTCGGAGCAGGGCAGGTGCCGTTTGTGAAAACGGCGGCTTCGTCATGCCTGAATCTTTTTCGTGAAAGGATGAGCGTTATGTTGTTGCGGGGTCAGGGGAAACAGGGGTGGTTCGCGCTGGCGGTTGTGGCGCTGGTCATGTCCTTCGTGGTAGTGGCCGGAGGCTGCGGTGGCGGCGGCGGCGGCGGGGGCGGCGGCACGCCAGACTTCGCGGCTCTGGATGGCAAGTGGAGCATAACCGGAGGCTCCGGAACAGCAACAGCCGGCGGTTATACTATTTCATTGACGGCACCGAGTGGCAATTTTACGCTTGACCTTCAAGACGAGGACGAAAATCATGGACTTTTCGATCTCGACGGCACGAGTACTTGGAGCGCCACTGACAATGGCCAGAACATTGGCTATCTTTCTATGTCTATTCCAGAGGACGACCATGTCAATGTTACCTACCGCAACGGTACGTATTATGGGACGACTACTGTTGCGCCCGTTGCCACGTTTACATTGAAATTCTTGTCAGACACTACAGCCCAAGTAACGCAGACAGGGACTGTTGTCATTAATGACTATACGGGTTCATACCGCGTGACGTATACGCTCAAAGCCGAGAGCGGCGGCACGCCAGACTTCGCGGCTCTGGATGGTCAGTGGAGCATAACCGGAGGCTCCGGAACAGCAACAGCAACAGTCGCTGGTCATAGTTATACTATTTCATTGACGGCACCGAGTGGCAATTTTACGCTTGACCTTCAAGACGAGGACGAAAATCATGGACTTTTCGATCTCGACGGCAAGAGTACTTGGAGCGCCACTTACAATGGTCAGTCCACTTCCGCTGTCTTGTACAGCCGAGATGGTGAACAGGCCAATGTTACATACAGCAACGGTACATATTCAGGGACGACTGTTGAGCCTGGTGCCACGTTTACATGGAAATTCTTATCAGACTCATACACTTCGGCTACAGTGAGGCAGACGGGGACTGACGTCGTTGATGGCTATCCGGTTTCGTACAACGTGACGTATACGCTCCAGAAGGTTACCTATTAGGCCTCAAGGAGTTTCAGACTTCAGGCCGGGGGCAGGGCTTAGTGCCAGCGCCCCCGGATTTTTTATTTCCCCTACGGAAAAGATACGGCGGCGGCATCCGCTTATGCTATGCTCTCCCCGGCGGCCTGGATCGCCGCCGAGAAAAATGCCCGTAAAAGAGAAGGCGAACACCATGAAACCATGTGACGCCCACCGCGTCACCGACCGCGACGACGTGGCCGTCGTCGTCCGCGACGTTGCGGCGGGGGAAAACTTAACGCTCGGCTCAGGGGCCGAGATAACGGCTGTCACGCCGATACCGTCGGGGCACAAGATCGCCCTGCGCGACATCGCGGCGGGGGAAAACGTCCTGAAGTACGGCTCGGTCATCGGCGCGGCATCGGCGGACATTCCTAAGGGCGCCCACGTCCACGTACACAACCTCGGCGGCGTCAGGGGACGCGGCGACAAGGCCAGAGTATTGGGGGCACAGTGATGAGCACGTTTTGGGGATACGTCAGGGCAGACGGGCTGGGGGAAAGGGTCGGCATTCGGAACCACCTCCTCGTTATGCCCTCGGTGGTCTGCGCAAACGACACGGCGGTCAGGGTCGCCCTTCAGCTCAGCGGCGCGGTCTACGTCACGCACCAGCACGGGTGCGCCCAGCTGCCGCCGGACGCGGCTCAGACGCTTCGGACTCTCGCGGGCTTCGGTGCCAACCCGAACGTCGGGGCCTGCATCGTCGTCGGGCTTGGGTGCGAGACCGTCCGTGCCGAGGACGTCGCGGCGGAGATAGAGCGCCTGTCGCCTAGCAAGCCCGTCTTCTGCCTCTCCATACAGGAAAGCGGCGGCACGATCGCGGCAATCGAGAGGGGCGTCAGGGCTGGGCGCGAGATGCTGGCCGCGATGTCCGAGATGAGGAGGGAGGAACGCCCCCTGTCCGATCTTGTCTTGGGGCTGGAGTGCGGCGGGTCGGACGCGTGGTCTGGGCTTTCGGCCAACCCTGCCGTGGGCTGGGCGTCTGACCGCCTCGTCAAGGCCGGCGGCACGTCGATACTGTCGGAGTCGCAGGAGATGATCGGCGCCGAGCACCTGCTTGCCGCGCGCGCCGTCTCGCCCGATGTGGGGGCGCGGCTCGTCGCCGTGGTGCGCAGGGCCGAGGAGGGCGCGATGTCGTTTGGGGTGGACATTCGCGGCTCGAACCCGACTCAGGGCAACATGCAGGGCGGCCTGACGACCCTTGAGGAGAAGTCACTAGGGTGCATAGCCAAGGGCGGCACTGCCCCCCTGCTGGAGGTGCTGGACTTCGCCGAGCGCCCGACGAAGCGCGGCCTCGTGGTTATGGACACGCCGGGGCACGACATAGAGTCCATCACTGGCATGGTCGCGGGCGGCGCTCAGGCGATATTTTTCACCACTGGCCGCGGAACCTGCACGGGCTGCCCTGTGGCGCCTGTCATCAAGGTGTGTTCCAACACCCCGACCTTCGAGCGGATGCGTGACAACATGGACGTCGACGCCGGCTCAATCATATCAGGCAGCCGGAGCATACCTGAGGTAGGGGACGCACTTTTCGAGGAGCTCCTGAGGGTGGCGAACGGCAAGTCCACGAAGAGCGAGGACCTGGGCTACGGCAGTTTCGCGATAAACCGAATAGGCCCGACGCAGTGAGTGAGTACAAAAGCGCATTGGATATAAATGCCCCTCCATCATCCGGCGGACATCCTTCGCGCTTCGGCACAGTGGCGTTCGTCGGGCGCCCCAACGTCGGGAAGTCGTCGCTGATCAACGCCATCCTCGGCGCCCGTGCCGCGCTCGTCTCGCCGAAGCCTCAGACCACCCGCAACGCCGTGCGCTGCATCTACAGCGGCGAGGGCGTCCAGATGGTGCTCGTCGACACGCCGGGTGACCGCTGCTCCCCCAAGAGCAGGCTTGATAAGTTCCTCGTCTCGGCTATCGACGCGGCACTGAAGGACGCGGACGCCGTGTGCTGGGTTATTGAAAGAGATAGCTTGGGAAAACCCCCGGACATGGACATAGCGGCTCGCCTGGCCGCAGCGCGGTGCCCCGTCGTCCTAGTCGTGAACAAGTGCGACGAGGGAAGGCAGCCGGGGGAGGATGTTTTTACTCCCTGGGAGGCCCTGGCCGGCAGCAACAAGGCGCGTTTCGCGGTCTCGGCCAGAACCGGCGCTGGCGTGCGGGAATTAGTCGCTTTCCTACTCTCTCTTATGCCGGAGGGCGAGCCCCTCTATGACTCGGACGTCCTGATTGACGGGACGGAGCGCTTCATGGCAGCCGAGGCCCTGCGCGGCGCGTGCCTTCGCTGCCTTCGGGACGAGGTGCCGCATTGCGTGGCCGTCGAGATCGACGAGTACAAGAGCCCGGACGAGTACCCAAGCCAAAAGAAGCTGTACGTCCGAGCGTCCCTCATAGTGGAGACCGACGGCCAGAAGGCCATAGCGATAGGCGCTGGCGGTGGGATGCTCAAGAAGATCGGGCGGTCGGCCAGGGCCGATCTGGAGGACATCACCGGCTTTCCCGTGTACCTCGACCTTTGGGTCAAGGTCTCGCCCGGGTGGCGCGAGTCCGAGGCGGCGCTGCGGCGTTTTGGGTACGCGGCGCGGCTTGGGGGCTGAATAACCCTGTGAGCCGGTATTTTTCGGCGTCCGGCGTCGTGCTTGGCCGGAGCTTCGCCGGCGAGGGCGACATTCTGATGACCCTCTTCCTGAAGGGCGTCGGCCTGACGTTCGCCTCGGCCAGGGGCGCCTCGTCCGGCAAGGTTCGCTTCGGCGGCGGCACCGAGCCGCTCGTGTGGGGGACGTTCTCCTTCTACGAGGGCAGTGCTGGCCGGAAAAGCCTCACCGGCGTGGACGTGGCCGACGACATGCTCAAAATGCGCGCCCGTCCCGACTCCCTGATGGCCGCCGTGCGGTGGGCAAAGCTCGTGGTTCGCCACCTGCCGCCCGGGCACCAGGCCGACGACCTCCTCGCGAACCTCTACTGGAACATGAGGCTGCTGGACGAGGGCTTCCCGCCCCTCGCCGCCGAGTGGCGCTTCCTGTGGCGCTGGCTTCGGCTCTGGGGGCTCGCCCCCGACGCGTCGGAGTTCGCGGACACGCCCCTCGAGCGCGGCGTCCTGCAAGCCGCGGCCCTGTCCAAGGTCGACGGCCTCATGGCCTCAGGGCCGGACTTCTCCCCCATGATCGGGCATGCCGAACTTTTCCGGCAGGCCTCGCGCCGCGCCGAGTTCCTTCTGAGGGAGACATAGCTTATAATGAAGGGACACGTGTTGTTTTGGGGTTGCAGTTCACTCCGGTGACTAACCACTTCGACGTGGGCTGGAACATTTGGAGGCACGGAATATGGGGAATAAGGAAAATATGCAGAAGCACGCGTCCGTGGGGTTTTCTCAAGCCAACCCAGTGCTGAGGGGTGCCAAGAGGTCGCTGCCGGTCCTGCTGGGTTTTATGCCAGTCGGCATGGCCTACGGTCTTTTGGCGCAGCAGCTCGGCCTCGGCCTTTGGGACACGGCGGGGATGTCGCTTTTCGTGTTCGCCGGGGCGTCTCAGCTCATGGCTCTCTCGATGCTTCACGGCGGCGCGAGCGTTGCCGCGATAGTCGGCGCGACGTTCGTGATAAACTTCCGGCACGTCCTGATGGCCGCGTCCCTCTCCCCAATGCTGCGGGTGTGGAGCAAATGGCACTGCGCCCTGCTTGGTGGCATGCTGACGGACGAGTCCTTCGCCATTCACTCCGTCTGCTTCGCCGAGGGTGACACTGACCCCGCCGCGGCGATAAGCCTTAACTGCGTCATATACGTCGCGTGGACGGCGGCGGGCTGCGCCGGATATATGCTCGGAACTCTGATAGAGCGTCCCGAGGCGTGGGGCATAAATTTCGCCCTGCCCGCGATGTTCATAGGCCTGCTGATGTCCATGCTGGACACACGCGGGAGGCCAGCCCTGATCGCCGCGCTCTGCGGAGGGGCAGTATCGGTGGCGCTGGTTCTGGCCGGCGCCGAGAGCTGGGCAACGCTTTTGGGCGCACTGGCCGGGGCGTCTGCCGGATATGCGAAAGGGGAAGCGTGAGCGTGAGTAAAACGTGGGTAGTTATAATCGGCATGACCTTGGCCACGCTGCTGCCGCGGGTTATTCCGCTTCTTCTGCTGCCTGGCCGGAGGATGCCGCGCGGCATTGAGCGCTGGCTGTCGCTTGTTGCCCCGGCGATAATGGCGGCGCTTTTGGCGCCCGAGCTCCTGCTGGTTCGCGACACGCTGGAGGGTCCGGCCTTTTCGCTATTCAACCTCAACATCCTAGCGGCGGTTCCAACGTTTTGGGTGGCGTGGAAGACCAAAAGCCTTTTCGGAGCGGTAGCGACGGGCATAGCGGCGTCAGCGCTGCTGAGGCTGGCGCTATGAAGAACAAGATATTCTACGGCGACAGCCTTGAGGTACTAAGAAAATACGTCCCGGACGAGTCAATAGACCTATGCTACATCGACCCGCCGTTCAACTCGTCGCGTAACTACAACCAGATATACAACAACGTCGGCCAGGAGGATTTTGCGCAGGCTCAGGCGTTTATGGACACCTGGACGTGGAACGACGCAGCCAACGACGGATTAGTTGAGATCAAGGAGACCGGCTCGACGATCTACACGCCTCAAACCGTGCGCCTGATCCGCGGACTTGAGTCTGTGCTGGGCAAGGGCAGCATGCTGGCCTACATCGTAAGCCTCACTCGGCGCGTGACGGAGATCCGCCGCGCCCTGAAGCCGACGGGGAGTTTCTACCTTCACTGTGATCCGACCGCGAGCCATTACCTCAAGCTGATGCTTGACGGCGTGTTCCTGCCCGGCGGCGGGGAGTTCCTGAACGAGATAGTATGGAAACGTACATCTTCGCATAACAGGGCGAAGCGGTGGGGGCCGATACACGACGTGATCTTCTTTTACTCAAAGTCAGACCGGCACACGTGGAATAGAGTCCCGCAAGATTACAACAAGGGATACGTCAAAAAATTTTATCGCCACGAGGATGAGCGCGGTTTTTATGCAAGTGGCGATCTGACAGGCCAGGGGAGAAGGAGCGGCTCTTCAGGCCTGCCATGGAAAGGCATCGACCCGACAGAGAAAGGGCGGCACTGGGCATTGCCGTCTGCCGAGGCGCTGCCGAGGTGGTTCGAGTGCCCCGACGGGTATGACGATATGAGCACGTGCGAAAAGCTCGACGTGCTGGACAAGGCCGGTTTTATCTATTGGCCGTCAAAGGGTGCAATGCCGACTTTCAAAAGATACTACGACGAAACTAAAGGAAGCCCGGCTCAAGATATAATCACCGACATCAACCCTCTTTCCGCGCAGGCGAAAGAAAAGCTCGGCTACCCGACCCAGAAGCCCGAGGCCCTGCTTGAGCGCATCATCCGCGCCTCCAGCGACGAGGGCGACACGGTGCTCGACGCCTACTGCGGCTGTGGCACAACCGTCGCCGTCGCGGAGCGCCTGAACCGCAAGTGGATAGGCGTCGACATCACCTACCAGAGCATATCCCTTATAATCAAGCGCCTTCAGGACTCCTATGGCGAGGACGTCATGGATAAGGTAGAGCTCTTCGGCATACCCAGGGACTTGGAGAGCGCCGCCGCTCTAGCCCACAAGAAGGACGACCGCACGCGCAAGGAGTTCGAGAAGTGGGCAGTGCTGACTTACTCGGACAACAAGGCTATGATCAACGAGAAGAAGGGCGCGGACGGGGGATTGGACGGAGTAGCGTTCATTCGGGAGGCTGACGGATCGGATAAGGAGATACTCTTCTCTGTGAAGTCCGGCGCGGTGAACCCGGGCATGGTGCGGGACCTGCTTGGCTTGGTCGAGTCGCGCGGTGCTGCCTTCGGGGTCTTCATAACCTTGGCCGAGCCTACGCCGGCAATGCGGCAGGCTGCGGCAGCGGCCGGGAGGTACGAGAACACCATGACAGGGCAAAAGACGGATAGAATACTGATAGTGACTACTCAGGAGATTCTGGACGGTGGGCGGCTGCACATGCCGTACTCGCCGGACGTGGTAAAGTCTGCGCGACCCGACAAGGGCAAGGACGCGCAGAAGAGGCTGCCGCTATGAACGTTAAGCTCGCTCTGAGAGCCGCTTTATTCCTCCTAGTTATGGCGCTTTTTGCGGCACAGGCAGAGAGCGCAGATGATACTGCCAGCCGTCTGGCCGCCCTCAGGCGCGACGCAGCCAACGCCAGGCGAGAGGCCGACCTCCTGCAAGGGCGCATCGACAGGCTAAAAAAGAACGCCGACTCGCTGAACGCCGAGATAAAGGCCCTGACCGTCGAGCGGGACAGGCTAATGGCCAGCCTTCGCGTATGCCTTATCGACATGTACAAGTACGGCACTCAGGAGGAGATGAACGTGCTCTTCTCGTCTAAAACAGCGCACGACGCTATGAACTCCGCAAATATGCTCAGCAGGTTCTCGCGGCGCAACCAGACTCTGCTGAACAGCTTGGCGGCGCGGATGGAGAGGCTGGATCGCGCCAAGGCCGCGCTCGCCGTCAGCGAACACAGATTGGTCGTGGCGAACGACGCCCTCTCGTCGCAGATGAGACGGTACCGCATCTCGATAAACGCCCTCAACAGAACGATCGCCGCCGCCGAACAGGCAAATGCCGCCCCCACCGCGCCAGCTGCGGAGGGATTAGCCGCCCCCAAGGGGTTCGTTAACCCAGGGCCGAGCATAGGTATGGGCCAAACCACGGACGGCATGAGGCTTGATGTGAACAGCGGCGTTTTCGCCACGCCAGGGAACGCGGTGGACGAGGACGAGGCAGAAAAGCTCGACTGGCCGCTGAAGGGGCCGGTGGCGTCTTACTACGGCCTAAGGGATGACCCGGTGCTGAAGACGCGCACGTTCAACAGCGGCATAGACATACGCGCCGCGGCTGGCGCGCCGATTTGCGCAGCAGGGCCGGGCCGGGTGACGTTCGTCGGCAGCGTGCCTGGCATGGGAGTAATGGTCATAATAGACCACGGCGATGGCTTGTCCACGGTGTACGCCAACCTTGGGACAGCCAGCGTTAAAAGCAAGGAATCGGTGAAGGCTGGCACGGTCATCGGCAACGCCAGGCTGGCGGACAGTTCCGGCGTAACCTTCCACTTCGAGGTGCGCGTGGGCGGCCTGACCGTGAACCCGCTTAGCCGCATGAAAAAGTATTGACGCTTTACGAATGGAGGCACGTTTTTATGGAAAACATGATCGAAAAGATCAAGGGCATGGCGAAGGAGCTCGACTCCGAGGTCGTCGAAAGGCGCCGCAGGTTCCACATGAACCCAGAGGTTTCGTGGGAAGAGGTTCAGACCACGAGGGCGATAGCGGAGGAGCTTCACGCGCTTGGGTGCGAGAACGTCAGGGTCGGCTTCGGCGGCACGGAGAGCGGCGTAGTTGCGGACATCAAGTGCGGAAGACAGGGACGCTGCGTGGCGCTGCGTGCCGACATTGACGCGCTTCCCCTGGACGAGGAGAACGACGTCCCCTACAAGTCCAGAAGGCCCGGGACGATGCACGCCTGCGGACACGACGCCCACACGGCGATACTGCTCTCGGCTGCGAAGGTCATCTCGAAGCTGAAGGGCGAGATGAGCGGCACGGTGAGGCTCCTGTTCCAGCCAGCCGAGGAGTCAGGCGCCAAGTCCGGCGCTAGCGCTCTCATTGAGGGCGGGGCTCTCGACGGAGCCGACGGTCGGCCCCCGGTCGACGCTGTGTTCGGCCTCCACGTCATGGCCGACGTGCCGACCGGCACGCTGGTCTACCGCAAGGGGCCGTTCATGGCCGCGTCGGACAGGTGGGAGCTCGTGATCGAGGGCAAGGGAGGGCACGCCTCGACGCCTGACAAGACCTTTGACCCGATCACGGCGGCGGCGGAGGTCGTCGGCGCGCTCCAGACCATCGTCGCCCGCGAGGTGTCGCCGAGGGACGCGGCGGTGCTCAGCATCGGCGGCATGCGCTCCTCGTCCTACGTCTTCAACATCATACCGGAGCGGGTCGAGATGAACGGCGCGGTGCGCACGTTCCGCCGCGAGGTTCAGGACCACATCGAGGCAGCGATGAACCGCATCGTCAAGAAAATCTGCGAGGCCGCTCGGTGCAGGGGGCACCTCGATTACACCCGCGTACTCCCCGCGACCGTCAACGACGCCGCCCTCACCGACCTCACCGTATCCGTCGCGGAGAAGGTGCTCGGCGCCGGCAGAGTCAAGGAGTCAGAGCTCGTGATGGGGTCGGAGGACTTCTGCTACTACGGCCGGAAGGTTCCCGCGTCCTTTGCCTTTCTGGGCGTCGGCACGGACGCGTCCTTCCCGCACCACTCCGCTAAGTTCGACCTGGACGAGAGCGTCCTCTACCTCGGAACGGCCCTTCACGCTGCCTTCGCATGGGAATATCTCGCGTAGGCCGCGCCACCTCAAGCGTTCCTTTTGTGCTAGAATCTCCAAGCTGATGTTGTTACACTCTGAGAGGCGGGGATTTTTTGGGCAAGATTGCGAAAAATCTGGGGTTGTACCTGATCCTAATCGTGCTGGTCGTCAGCATGGTTAACATGTTTCTGACGCCGACGCAGGCACCTCAGACGTATATCGAGCTGAGCTACAGCAAGTTTTTGTCCGAGTTGGAGGAAGGGCGCGTCAGCGTCCTTCAGATAAGGAACAACACGACACCTGGCGAGTCCAGCTCCGTCGTCCTGAGGGGCGAGCTTAGAAACGGGGACAAGTTCCTGTCCTACGGCGTGGACGCCGAGGTCATAGCCTCGGAGGCCGCCAGGAAGGGAGCCATCGTCACCATAGAGCCGCCGCTCAAAACTTCATGGTGGGTGACGATCGTCTCGTCTCTCTTCCCGACGCTGCTGCTGATCGGCGTGTGGGTCTTCTTCATCTACAACATGCAGGGCGGCGGCGGAAAGGTGATGTCCTTCGCTCGGAGCAAGGCGAAAATGTTCATGGACAACCGCGGGAAGGTCACGTTCGCGGACGTGGCTGGCTGCGAGGAGGCCAAGGAGGAGCTCCAGGAGGTCATACACTTCCTCAAAGACCCAAGCAAGTTTTCGAGGCTCGGCGCCAGGGTGCCCAAGGGCGTCTTGATGCTTGGGCCGCCCGGCACTGGGAAGACCCTCCTCGCGCGCGCCGCTGCGGGCGAGGCCGAGGTGCCGTTTTTCAGCGTGAGCGGCTCGGACTTCGTGGAGATGTTCGTCGGAGTCGGGGCTGCCCGCGTGCGCGACCTGTTCGAGCAGGCGCGGAAGCACCAGCCGTGCCTCGTCTTCATGGACGAGATCGACGCGGTGGGCAGGCACAGGGGCGCGGGCCTCGGTGGAGGCCACGACGAGCGCGAACAGACCCTGAACCAGATTTTGGTTGAGCTCGACGGCTTCGACTCCTCCACATCTACCATTCTTATAGCTGCCACGAACAGGCCGGACATACTCGACCCTGCGCTTCTCAGGCCGGGCCGCTTCGACCGGCACATAGTCGTAGACCGTCCGGACGTCAAGGGGCGCGAGGCCATACTTCAGGTTCACGTGAAGGGGAAGAAGATGGCGTCAGACGTCGACCTTGGCGTGCTGGCGCGCCGCACGCCCGGCCTCGTCGGGGCTGACCTGGAAAACCTGATAAACGAGGCGGCGCTTCTGGCCGCGCGGCGCGACAAGGAGAACATCGGCATGGACGAGATGGAGGAGGGCATAGAGCGGGTCATGGCGGGCCCAGAGCGGCGGAGCCGCCTCATCAGCGACAGGGAGAGAAACATCATAGCCCACCACGAGGTAGGGCACGCCTTGGTGGCCAAGAAGCTGCCGGACTGCGACCCCATTCACAAAATCTCCATAGTTCCGAGAGGGCACGCCGCCCTTGGCTACACCCTGCAGCTGCCGGACGAGGACCGCTTCCTTGTCTCGCGCTCGGAGATGCTGAACAAAATATCCATCCTGCTCAGCGGGCGTGCGGCGGAGGAGATCGTCTTCGGCGATGTGACGAGCGGCGCAGCGAACGACCTCGAGCGGGCGACGAAGACCGCGCGCCAGATGGTCATGGAGCTCGGCATGAGCGACAGGCTCGGCCTCGTGAGGCTTGGGCACAAGGAAGAGGAGATATTCCTAGGCCGCGACATAGTTGAAGACCGCAACTACAGCGAGGAGGTCGCCTGCGCCATAGACCAGGAGATCAGGGCGATAATAGACTCCTGCTACGCGAAGGCGAAGGAGATTCTGGGGGAGAACCGCGACGTGATCGAGCGCGTAACGGCTGTGCTGATCGAGCGCGAGGTTCTGGACGGGGACGAGTTCGACGCCCTGCTGCGCGGCGAGACCCTTCCCCCTATCGATGGAACCGCGAAGGCCGAACCCGCTGCGGCTGGGGTCGACCTCTCCAAGGGCGAGGCCGCGGACTTCACGGCGTAAGGCGGTGTTTTTCATGGCCATGACGGTGCGGGAAATTTTCGACAAGGTCAAGCGGGCGGTCTTTTCGGTCGGCGAGTGGCTCTGGCTGTTCGTCGTGGCGTCGTTTCTGGAGAAGCGCACGTTCGCCATACGCAAGGAGGCGTGGGACATGAACGACAACGTGATGCTCCTGCTGTTCGGGGACTTCTTGGGGCTGCCGAACCCGATTTCCTACTACACTCTGGAGATTCTGCCATACATCGCGGAGGACATGCCCGCGTGGCAGAGGCGAATCATGAACCGCAAGTCCGTGGCTGCGGAGAAGGCGGCGCAATATGACTTCACTTAGAAGGTCATTCACGTTTTTCGGCGGCAAGGGCGGCACGGGCAAGACGACGTGCTCGGCCGCTTACGCCGTGAAGCTGGCCGACGACGGGTTCGACACGCTTCTGGTGTCCACCGACCCGGCCCACTCGCTTTCCGACATAGTGGGAACTGGCCTCGACAACACCATCAGGCCGATACGCGAGCGGCTTTGGGGCATAGAGATCGACGCGGCGGAGGAGTCCAAGCGGTACATCGGCGAGATTCAAGACAAGATGCTGGCGATCGTCAGCCCAGCCATAGTCGAGGAGATCAAGCGCCAGATGGAGATAGCCTACACCTCCCCTGGCGCCGAGGAAGCCGCCACGTTCGACAAGTTTGTCGAGCTCATGGACATGGTGAAGGGCGCAGACGGAGCAAAAGGCGGCAGGACGTTCGACTCCATAGTGTTCGACACAGCCCCGACGGGGCACACGCTCAGGCTGCTCTCCCTGCCGGAGATACTCGGAGCCTGGATAGACAGCCTGATAGCGAAGCGCCGGAAGACTCTGGAGCTTTTCGGCATGGTCGGCAAGTTTGAGGAGGACATGAAGAAGCGTGCCACCGACGACCCCGTCATCGACACACTGACGCGCAGGCAGAAGCAGTTCGAGAAGAGCCGCGAGTACCTCACGGGGGACATGTCGGCGTTTTTCTTCGTGCTCAACGCCGAGAAGATGCCCATAATGGAGACGGCGCGCGCGGTGGAGATGCTGGAGAAGTTCGGCATAACGGTCGGCGGCGTAGTCGTGAACCGAGTGATTCCGCCGGACGCGGGCGAGTTCTTCGCCGAGAGGCTTAAGGATCAGGAGGGCTATCTGGCTGATATAGAGAGGCGCTTCGGTGGAAAGAATATCGTTCGCCTGCCGCTCCTGCGGTCGGACGTGCGCGGTATGGAGCAGGTCGAGGAGATCGCGGCTATACTGGGGAAGCTCGAATGACCGCAGCTGAATCGGTCGCTGATGCCACGTCTGACGAGCGCATCAAGTGGCACACGGCATTCGTCGAGGCCATACGAGCCGAGTTCGTCGGCTATTTAGACGCACTGGAATTTGATGAGGAGAAGCAGCTGACGTCTGAGCCGCTGAAGATCGACGTGCTGATCATAAAGAAGCTCGCCGATCGCGTGATAGCTAAGAACATTGGGCGGATTTTCCGCTCGTACAACGTCGTCGAGTACAAAAGTCCCGACGACTATATATCGGTGGAGGACTGCCAAAAGGTCTTCGCCTATGCTTGGCTCTACGCCTCGCAGAACCACGTGTCATCGCGCGACATAACCGTTACGTTCACGGCTACGTCCTACCCCAGCGGCCTGTTTGGCCGGATGGAGGGCGAGATGTGCGCCGCCGTGACGGAGACGTCGCCCGGCATACATGTGGCATCTGACTTCCCCATGACGGTTCAGTTTGTGGAGTGCGGCAAGCTGAGCGAGGACGAGAACCTGTGGCTGAAAACCCTGCACAAGGGCATAGACGCCGAGAGCCTCAGGAAGGTGTGGCGTATGAGAAAGGGACTTGGCGTGCCGCTCAGCGCGTATCTGTACGTGCTCTACGCCGCCAACCCAAGACTGGTTAGGGAGGTAGGTGATAAAGACATGACCGCCGAGATGCGTCAGGCGCTGATAGACGTCGGCTTCGCCA
>JAISUL010000040.1 GCA_031272145.1 Synergistaceae bacterium | reverse complement strand
CCTGCCGATGGAGAGTACTCCGGCGGCGCAGGGGGCTCAGGCGGGGGACGAGGTCAGCAGGGTCGCGGAGGACATCGCGAAGAAGATTGCCACGCTGGCCAAGGACAACGCCAACGTCAATGACGAGGTGGCGCAGCTCGTCGCACAGCTGCAGGCCGCGGGGATTGCACGGGACGCCAAGCAGAACGGGCGCGGAGCCTGGGAGCACTACCAGTCGCTGGGGCTGGAGTTCCGGGTGAACCCGGAGACGGGGGAGGTCGAGGCGGAGCAGCGCTACTCCCATACCACGGCTCAGCGCGGGTACGCTGACGGGAGGAAGCAAGTTTACCGGCGAGGGCTAGCACCGCTTGATGCCGTCAAGACTACCATTCGGAAGATAGCTAATGGCGCTGACGAGGCCACGGCCAAGGGGCTGCGCCCTGATTTGAAACGCTATGGCGGGACAGATGACGTCACCTTCGTCTGGGGCGACGAGAAAAAAGGCTTGTTCCATATAGGCTTCCGGCGCGGCGCTGACGTCGTTGCAAACGTTGTCAAGGCCGTGGTCAACGGTGAAGTCACAAGGTACGACGCGAATAAAAAAACCGTTACCGTTGCCCTTGACGGCTATGAGGCTATTCTTTCTCTCGACCGACACGGGGATGTCTACACGTGGCTCCTCACCGGATGGAAAACAGGGACGCCCGATGCCACCGGCGAGGTTAGTACTCACTCCGGCGCTACGCATGCCGACCCTACGTTTAGTCGTGCCGACATGGGAGCGAGCGTCGATAGAATACTAAACGAGCTTGCCGAAGAAAGCAAGAGGGACGAGAATATCTATCATCAGCGGACGAACTCCTTCGGCGGGGTGACGCGGGGGAGCATTACTTTCGACGAGGGCAGGAACCTCATCACGCTCTTCAAGCACGCGAAACCCACCACGCTGCTCCACGAGACAGGGCACATGTTCCTCGAGATGATGAAGCGCACAGCCCTGGCCGGACGGGGCGACGAGAGCTTCAAACAGGACTGGGCAGCAGTGCTGGACTGGCTCGGCATTACTGACGTCGACTTCGAGAATATCAACAAAACCGGCTCCCTGCCCATAAAGCAAGCGACCAGAATCTTGCACGACAGGACGCTCTGGAAGCGTGCGCATGAGGAGTTTGCGTCGGCGTTCGAGGTGTACCTTGCCGAGGGCAAGGCGCCGACGTCGGGGCTTGCCCACGCGTTCGAGCGGTTCAAGGCATGGCTGCTCGACGTCTACAAGGCGATTCAGAACATCCGGTACCACGACCCCCTCGGCGCCCCGAAAGAGGTAAAAATCAACGACAGAATCCGGCGGGTCTTCGACCACCTGCTGGCGGAGGAGGAGGCGAGGCAAGATGGCGATGGCGATCAGCGTGGTGGAGGAGTGCCTGAAGCTGGCAGCACTGACTCTGGCAGGGGCGATCGGGCTGGCACTGGGGACGGCGTTTCTCGTGGTGATAATCAAGGGAATACAGAGCCTCTGGCGGGCATAGGCCACTCCCGCGTCCGCACGGCGTCCGGCATGGAGGTCGACACCCGCTTCAAACTCGTGGACGTGAACGACCTCATCACGTCCAACACCTCCACCGGCGCCGTGAACCCCGCGTACCCTCAGGAACTGCAGCCGAGGAACCGCGACAGGCTGGCGTCCACCGCGCAGATAGAGGGCATCATATCCAAGCTCGACCCAACGCTCCTTGGCGACAGCCGCATGGCATCAGACGGCGCGCCCATAGTCGGGGCAGACGGCGTCGTGGAGTCCGGCAACGGAAGAGCTATGGCACTGCGCGAGGTGTACCGTCGCGGCACCGCAACCGAAGAGCAGCGCAAGGCTTATAAGAAATACATCTATGAGAACGCCGAAAAGTTCGGGATAAACAAGGCCGACGTCACGCGAGTAAGCAACCCCGTTCTGGTCAGGGAGCGCGTGAGCGACGTCGACCGGCAGGCATTCACGCGGGCAGCGAACGAGGCGAACGTTGCCGCGATGAGCTCCTCCGAGCAGGCGCAGCAGGACGCCTCGTACATGACTTCGGAGATGCTCCGGCTGTTTGACCCCACCAAGGACATTGCGGCCAACTACGATTTCGTTCGGAAGTTCATAGAGAAGTGCGTATCCACCGCTGACCGCAACGTGCTGGTGGACAAGGACGGGCGGCTCTCGCAGGACGGCGTCCGGCGAATCAAGAACGCGCTGTTCGCCCGCGCATACGGCGACCCCGAGGTGCTGCAGCGCATGGCCGAGTCGGTGGACAGCAGCATAAAGAGCGTGAACAACGGGCTCCTGCAGGGGGCGGCGCGGTTTGCGCTTATGGAGGAGTACATCGCGAGCGGGCAGCGGGATGGGAAGCTCTCCCTGAAGGAAGACCTGAGCGCCGCCGTGAACAAGCTGTCGGCGCTGGTGGAGGCCGGGGAGAACGTCGAGATGTTCCTCAATCAGGGGAGGATGTTCAGCACAGGGAAAGACCTGACCCCTGAGCAGATTGACATTCTGAGGTTCCTCTACGATAACCGCCGGAGCGGTGCGAAGATAGCGAAGTTCCTCGATGTCTACGCCGACCAAGTGGCGAAGCAGCCCGACCCGACGCAGAACACGATGTTCGGGAAGCTGGAGAGCGAGTCGAAGTCAACGCTGCTGAACACGGCAATGGACGCGGCGAGGGCGCAGAAGGAGGGGCAGGGGAAACTGCAGTTCCTCTTCGCGGGCGCGGGGAAGGGGTATAATAGGCGCCGAGGTGAGGGCGTGGACAAGGCACAGGACTCCAAGGCACAGCACGACGGGCAGGTGGGGAACACCCAGCCCGTGGTTAGACCTGGGAAGTATAACAACCTTTCTGACTTAGTATCGGCAGCGCTGAGCGATAAGGCCAAGGACATTGCCGAAAAGATGCTCCACCACTTTGGGGCGATCGGACGGCAAGTTGCCGATGGCATCAAGCGCATCACGGGGATAGACGTCTCCGGAAGAGTGCTCGCCATCAAGGGTTCAGGCGTCCGGCACATCGCAAACCATCACGGTGTGTTCGTTGCTCAGGATGACTTCGCAAAAATCCCTGAGGTAATCGAAAAGGGGACGCCGAAGGTCGGCAAGTACAAGGGCAAGAACGGCGAGCCTAGGATAGAGTTCGAGGCGCGGATAGGTAACTCCAACTATACTCTCATCACAGAGGTTACTCATGGAGGAGACCCGAAGCACCTTATCGCTATCTCGATGTGGAAAAAGGAAGCAGCAGCCCAGCCGTATACGTCCGAGAACGGGCACGCGAATACCAAGTCGCGTATGGACAATGCCGCCGCTTCTAATGGAAGCGTATCACAGCCCGGCGCCGATGTCAAGACCAAAACGCAGTGGGTCGAGGATGATTTTCAGCGCGGGCTAACCGAAGAGCAGTCCGCCGAGAACGGGCGCCTTGAGCTTCGCACCAAGAAGAAGAAGACCGCACAGGGGACGCTCGACATCACCCCAACCCCAGAGCAAGCCCGCGAGCAGAAGGAGAAAGATAAACGCAAGGAGCGGGCGCGCAAGAGGCGAGAGAAGAAGAAGCAGAAGCGCGCCGAGGCCAAGGCGAAGAGGGAGCAGAAGCGGAGGGAGCAGGCAGCGCGAGAGCGCGCCGAGGCCCGGCGCTTCGAGTACGACATCCCAGCGCCTACCTCCGACTCGGAGACCGCAACCCTCGCCAAAATCTGGAAGATGGTGAACGACATCGTCCCCCTCCGCAAGGGACAGACCATGAAGGACACGCTGGGGCATTACGACACCTTCCACGAAACCGTCCGCACCAAGCTCCGCCACGACGTCACGGCTGCCATGCACGAGCTCGGCCACTTCCTCGATATGAAGCTCGGCATCACCAAGGACTCCCTCACCCATGAAATCGAGGCCGAGTTCGACCGCGCCGTCGACCGCGCCTTCCCCCAAGGCACATACCTGCCTTCGGGCGTCAACGTGGAGGGGTTAGCCCAGTTCCTCCTATCCTACATGACCAACGACGCCCAGAACCAAACGGAGTTCCCCGCCACTCGGGAGGCGTTCTTCAGGGCGCTCCGCACTGACCCCGACCTCAAACAGAAGGTCAGGGAGATTCAGCGCGCCGTGCATGGATACATGGGACAGGACACAAGCCAGCGGCTCAGAGGCAACATCCTGAACGACATCGCAAAACACCCCCGCACCGTCCGGCAGCACCTTAGCGACCTCGGCCATAAGGTTTACACCATGCTCTTCGACCGCCTGCACGAACTGAACCGCCTGAACGACATCATCATGGAGAACGCACCAGGCGCCGCCGTCAAGGTCGGCAAGGACAAGTTCCTCCCCGACTACCTGAACATATACGCCCACGCCCGCACTATCGAGGGCGCGAAAAAGGCGTTTGAAAAGCGCTTCGTAGACCCGTTCTTCGAGGAACTGAAGACGCTGAACGAAACGGAACTGCAAGACCTGAACGAGTACCTCGCCGCGTCACGCGCACAGGACTACAGGGACAACGACCTCGAGCCCGGACTCGGCACAACCGACGCGGGCGAGCAGGCGCTCATCGCGAAGGCAGACCCGAAGGTCAAGGAAATGGCCAAGCGCCTGCAGGAAATCTATCACGCTCAGGTCAAGGCCAGCCTCGTGCAGTCCGGCATCATGTCCGAGGCAACGTTCGACATGCTCCGCACGAAATGGCCAAACTACGTGCCGTTCCTCAGAGTCGACACCGAGGGCAACCTCTGGCCACCTGTGCTTTGTTCCGTAGTATAATCGTTTCAATCCACGCGCCCGTATGGACGCGACACAGCCTGAACTTCAAGCTCACCTTCTCGACCGTGTTTCAATCCACGCGCCCGTAAGAGCGCGACGTTGGCAATCAAGTGGAGGTCTTTGCCTGACATGTTTCAATCCACGCGCCCGTAAGAGCGCGACCCGTATCAAGAGCGAGCCTCTGCTTATGGAAATCTTGTTTCAATCCACGCGCCCGTAAGAGCGCGACCGGCAGTTTGAGGCAGTCCATAACTTACGTGGTGTTTCAATCCACGCGCCCGTAAGAGCGCGACCACACGAGCCGCGTAACCGTTGCCCTTCCCCAGTCGTTTCAATCCACGCGCCCGTAAGAGCGCGACCGCCGTTCGCGAACGCTTTGATGTCGTTCGCGATGTTTCAATCCACGCGCCCGTAAGAGCGCGACCACCGGCCGGCCG
>JAISUL010000028.1 GCA_031272145.1 Synergistaceae bacterium | reverse complement strand
TCGCAGCCCTACATGGTCGCCAAGATGACGGCGCTCCTCTGCGCAAACGATTCAGCAGCGGGGCAGGGCCTGAAGGTGCTCGAAATAGGCTGCGGGTCGGGCTATCAGGCGGCCGTGCTCGCGGCGATGGGGCTCAAGGTGTGGTCGGTGGAGCGCATAGGCGTGCTCGCGGCAGCCGCGGCGGAGCGCCTGAGGCCGCTGGGCGTGTCCGTCATACACGGCGACGGACGCATGGGCTACCCAGACGCGGCGCCATACGACCGAGTCATCGTGACCGCCGCGGCTTCCCGCGTCGAGGCAGCTTGGGACGCGCAGCTCAAAAGAGGCGGACGCCTCGTCGCACCCATCAACGTCACGACGGGCAACCAGAGGCTCCTAGTCCGAGACAAGCTCTTGTCCGACACCGACGGCTTCCGCAACACGTGGTACGATTACTGCCGTTTTGTCCCCCTGCTCGGCGGCGTTGAGGAGTAGAATAAAATTAAGAAACCCGTGGAGGTGACTTAAAGTGAGTTTGTCATTCTATAACGACTTGACGAGGAAAAAAGAGCCGTTCGTCCCAATCTCCGAGGGGAAGGTCTCGTTCTACAGCTGCGGGCCGACCGTGTACGACTACTTCCACATAGGCAACGCTCGGCCATTCATCGTGTTCGACGTGCTGCGCCGCTACATGGAGAGCATCGGCTATGACGTCACGTTCGTCCAAAACTTCACCGACGTCGACGACAAGATGATCAACCGCGCAAACGCGGAGGGCATCACGGTCGCGCAGCTGGCGGAGCGCTTCATCGCCGAGTACCACAAGGACGCAGCGGCCCTGGGCATCCGCCCCGCAACCATCGCGCCGCGCGCCACGGAGCACATCGGAGAGATCATAGAGATCATCCGAAGGATCATTGACAACGGGCACGCGTACACGGTGCCGGTGGGCGCCGACAATGACGTGTACTTCGACGTGAGAAGCTACCCGCCCTACGGCAAGCTGTCCCGACAGAGCCTCGACGAGCTCGAGGCCGGCGCCAGAGTGGACGTGGGAGAGTCAAAGCGCGACCCGCTGGACTTCGCCCTATGGAAGGCCGCCAAGCCCGGCGAGCCATCGTGGGAAAGCCCATGGGGACGCGGACGCCCCGGCTGGCACATCGAGTGCAGCGCGATGTCGTCAAAGTACCTAGGCGACTCGATCGACATACACTCCGGCGGAGCAGACCTGATCTTCCCGCACCACGAAAACGAGATAGCCCAGTCCGAGGCCGCTAACGGAGGAGAAAAGCCATTCGTGCACACATGGCTTCACAACGGCTTCCTGCTCATAAACAAGGAGAAGATGTCGAAGTCCCTCGGAAACTTCATGACCGCGCGGGCCGCGCTCGAAAAGTACCCGCCCCTGGCCATACGCCTCTTCATGCTCAGCGCGCACTACCGCTCGCCGATAAACTTCGCACCAGAGGGCCTGGAGCAGGCAGCCGGCGGAGTGGAGCGCCTGCGCAACTGCTGGAGCGCAGTTGAGAGTGCAAAGGACAGCGCAGCAGCCGTCGGGGATAGTCATCCCCAAGGGGATAGTCATCCCCAAGATGACGCGTTTCTGACCACTCTTGCTGAGATTGACAGGCGATTTCATGAGGCGCTCGACGACGACTTCAACACCGCTGCGGCTCTGGGCGCTGTGTTCGACGCCGTCACGCTTATCAACACGTACCTGAGGGGCGAGGAGAAAAGCGCCGCGTGCCTTGAGGCAGCCGAGGCAGCCATGCGCAGGTTTGACGACATCATGGGCGTCATAGGCATCACTGACGAAAACCCCGCGGAAAGTCAGGACGCTGAGGCTAAGGAAATTCGCCGCCTGATAGACGAGCGGGAGGAGGCCAGACGGGCAAAGGACTTCGCCCGCGCCGACGAGATACGCGATGCACTCGCCGCGCGCGGAATAACCCTCGAGGACACGCGCCACGGCACGACGTGGAAGCGCAAATAAACGGAGGTGCCGCATTGAGTCTTTGGGAAAAGTGGGAAAGGGAAAGGCTGCAGAAGCAGGGCATTGAGGTCGAGCGCAAAGACATCATCATAGACGACCTCCCTAATGAGCCCAGCGTACTGCATCAGGTGTTCGTGGCTATAGGGACGCTGCTCGTGTGCCTGGTGGTGGTGTACGGCGCGTTCGTTCTGGAGGCGGTGTTCAACGGCCGCCGGTGGACTGACACGTACATCGTGCGACTCTTCGCCGAAAGGGCGAGCATCCGCGCCGACATAGCAGACCAGCGCTCAGCGCCGCCGATACTTAGATAAGTATGTACGAAGAGCTGAGGGCCGTGCAGGCCGGGCAACAGGAGCTGCTGCGCGTCGCCCGGCTTGCCGAGCAGTCCGGCCTCTGCCGGCACGGGTCGGGGAACTTCAGCCTCCGCGTGCGCCGCCACGACGAAGAGGGGGACGGCTCCCTGTTCGTGGTGACGCCGCACGCGGAGTCGCGGTTCTCCATCACCCCAGACGACGTCATCGTTGCCAATCTGGACGGCACAGTGGTGGAAAACAGAGGCGGACTGCAGCCGACGAGCGAGCTTGCCTTACACTGCGCGGTGCTAAACGCCCGCAGGGACGTGAACGCCGTGTGCCACACCCACGCGCCGAACGCCACGGCCTTCGCCGTGCTGAACCGCCCCATACCCCCGTGCGTGGCGCAGGCGGCCTTCTACGGATGGGAGTGCGGCACGTCCTCCTACTACCCGCCCGGCACGCCCGAACTGGCCGCTTCGGTGGTCAGAGGGTTAGGAAGGCTCTACGTCGTGCTTATGGAGCGGCACGGCCTGCTGACGGTCGGAGAGAGCATATATGACGCGTATATGAAGACCGTCTACGCCGAGGAGGTCGCGGAGATCAACGTCAAGCTATCCCAGTTAGGGGGGGGCTTAGACCCCGCGTAGCCCCCCTCAACCCCCCGCCCCTACGAACTTCGCCTAGCCGGGGTCTCCCCCTACCGCCGGCGCGTTATCGCCACTCCCAGAGCCATCAGAGCCGCCGCTGCCGCCAAAGCCAAGGTGTCGCAGCCGCCGCCGGCAACGCCCGCTACGTCGTCCTCGCCAGGCTGATTGGACTGAAGCTCCGTGATGAGCTCCGCCTCTATATTGTCCAGAGCCAAAGCATCATCCCCAGCGGGGAACACCAGCGGCTGCCTCTGCTCCGTTTCCTTGCCATCGGCATCTATAACCTTAAACCAGTAGTCAACCTCCGTCAGCGCCGCGCCCTTTAGTGCGTCCTTCACGGTCTCGCCTTCGACGTCGAACGCTATATCGACGTAAGTCCCGCTGTCATCCGCTGCGGCGCCCTCGCTGAAGGCCCGCGCCTGTGCAGCACGCCTCCGCAAGGCCGCCACGGCTTTGCTGCTGCTGAACGTTCTCCTAGTTCCGTCGCTGATCAGCGCGCAAGAAATCCCGCCCACAGGCTTCAGGTTGTCATTGAAAATCGCCGTCAGATTCGTGATCTGCGAGGGCAATACGCTGCCGAGGTCGAGCGCAACCCTCAGGGTTACTGAGAAAATCCCGGTGGTGCTCTCAACATACGTCATCTTGCACTCAGTAGACCAATCACCAGACGCTGGCGGAAGCACTTCCAGCGGTTCTAGAACTTCAACGACGCCTTCACGGTTCGGGTTCATCTCGTCGTAGGTTACGGGCGTCAGGTTCTGGTAGTACTCGACGCCGCCCGTCTCCCAATAGACGCAGGATACGCGCAAAAGCTCTAACGCAACCTGGCTGCCCGCCGTGCCCGCTATCTGCAGCACTGGAGTACCCCACGGCACCGGGGTGCCGGTCGTGTTGACCGTCGTGTTGAACTGCACGTCGGAGTAGACCGCTCCCAGCTCCACCGATAGAGTGCTGTCGTGGTCTGGCCGGACATTATCGTCAATCAGCGGCATCTCTATGGCGAACGACACGGTGCCGCCGCCGCTGTCGTTCTGGACGAACTTCCAGTACTCCACGTTAGTGGCGATCAGCGTCCCAGCCACTTTCCCTGCCTCACCTGGCAGTTTGACCTGCACCCAGTAGAACTTTGTCGACCCGTCCGGGGCGGTCACGGTGTACTTCACGGCTCCCTTGGAGAAGTCCTGTACGCTGCCGTTCTCAGGGGAAATCGTCGAGCCATCGGGAAGAGCGAAGGTCAAGGCGAGGCTGGAGAGGTCTGCACCCTCCGGCGCGGTGATGAGCCACGTGCCGTCGGGCTGCTCCACCATCGTCGCTTGAGCGTCGAGCGGTACGAGGTCGCCTCTCTCGTTCACGCCGGAGACCGTCACAAAGCCCTTCGTGATGTCCAGCGCCGCGTTGTCGGAGGTATAGCCCGTGATGGGCGTGTCGCCGCTGACCGTGCCGCCGCCGGTGATCGTGCCGCTCGTGCTGTCGAAGCTGCCGTTATTGTCGATAGTGCCATCGTTGTTTATAGTGCCTGTATTGCTGACGCTACCATAGTTACTCAGCGTCCCGCCGTTGTTGATGGTGTCAAAGTTAACGAGTTGCGCGCCCTGCTCGTTGACGAACGTCCCGCTGTTCGTGATGGTCTTGTCGTTGTTGATGGTTCCCTTATTGTCAAGGGTTCCGGCGTTGGTGATAGCTCCGGCGTTGCTCAGGGTTCCGTAGACCAGCAAAGTGCCGCCGGACGCGATCGTGATCGTGCCGCTGTTGACGGCGCTGCCCCGGATCACGGCCGTCGCGCCCGACGGGATGCTCAGAGTCTGGCCACTGCCAATGGTGAAGCCCTCAGGCAGGGGCGCTATGCCTCCGACAGTCCATATGCTGCCGCTAAGGGCCAGCGTCCCGCCCGTCCCGAAGGTTCCGTGGTTGTTCGTGTTGCCGGACACGCTTCCGCTCTTGTGCCATACCAGGCCACGGTTTTGCCGGAGGCCTCGGACGTCGAGGTCGAGATAAAGCCCGAAGACCTGAAGATCGACACCTACAGGTCGAGCGGGGCCGGCGGGCAGCACGTCAACATGACCGACTCGGCCGTC